>CAZTRC010000008.1:0-6948 GCA_964615845.1 uncultured Candidatus Saccharibacteria bacterium | reverse complement strand
CGCCTCGGCCGTTGTCTTCGTCGTCAGGGTCTTGGTTCGAGATGGTTTCCATGATGGGAAGTTTACGCCACAACGGCAACGAGTTGAAAAAGTTCATGGTGCTTGACCATGTCCTTCATTGCATCCGAATGATCTCCGGAAAGATGCAGAACGACAAGCTGCCAATCGTCCACGATCGTCTCTTGGGGCAACTTTTTACCGTTGGTGCGCAACCATTTACTGATCGTCATGAGGGCGACATTGCCACCATCACGATCGTAGATCGTAACCCTTCCCTTAAGTCCGGTGATGAGCTTCTGCAGACTATTCATTTGCTTCTGGGTCTCTTCTGTACGGCCATTGCGCAAAAGCAGAAAGCCGTATGTGATCTCAGTCGACAAAGGCAGGACTAGCAAAGTTTGAGTAGGCTCCATGGTGTTCTGGTTGTTGGTTCATAATTTTTATACCCCCTTCCCCACAAAAAAGCAATAGCGAGGTGCTAAAATATATCCATGTCCTACGACACTCAGAAAAAGTATTTTGAAATCGCCTACAAAACCGGCACGGATATTTGGACGAACAAGATTTATCAATCAAAGATTTTCGAATACTTGTCGAAAATCCCCCACGGCGCCATCGCTCTCGACCTCGGCACTGGCCGCGGACGATGGCCATTTGCTATGGTGGAGATCGGTTTCAAAGTCATCGGCATCGATTATGTCGGCCGCCTAATCAAAGTAAACAATGCCGAAGTCAAAGCCAAGAATCTCCAAGGCAAAATTAGTTTTCTCGAAGGCGACGTCTTTGACATCCAGCTCACAGACGGAAGTGTCGATGTCGTGACGGACTTCGGACTCTTGCAACATTTGCACAGGGAGGATTGGGCCAAATATCGCGGCGAAGTCAATCGCGTTTTGAAACCAGGCGGACATGTCTTGTGCGTCGCGCTTTCGAAAGAGACAGCAAAATTTTTTGATCTCTCGCCCAAGGATTCAGCCGAAGCCGATTTTGAAAAATACGGGGCGCACTATCATTTCTTCAGGCCCGGTGAAATCATGGAAGTGTACGGCCCAAATTTTACCAAGATACAAGACGAGGTTTTGTTTTTGCCCAAAGAAGGCGACGCATTCCTTGTGACGCTTTTAAAAAAGAATTAAATCCTACAAATGAAAGTTCCCCGCCGTCGGCGGGGAACCCAACAAAAAGTGTGTCACGCCTCTTTCACAGTGAAAGATAGGCGGATAGCGATGCGAGAAGGCCATTTTTCGAACCCGGCATGGTTACGGCCACGCCCGGTTCGATTACAAGGCGGCGAACCGAAAGATGTAGCTTGCCACCGACGGCCCAATTGTAGAGGGTGTCGAAGGCTGCATACGGTCGCCAAGTCTTGTTCTGTCCGATTTTCGCACCGATCTCAAGATGAAGCCGATCATGTAGGCCATGGGTAGTGACTTGCATATCAGCCCAGTATCGCTCGCGGTAGAGCAAGCGTATCTTGGCACGACCAGCAAGTGTTCGCCTGCGGATTCCATCCTCTGGTGGAGCATAATCGGGAGCTTCTTTTGGAATACCTTCTTGATACGAAGGCCCTCCGTAAATCTCCGCGACCCACTCACCATGGACTATGGGAATCCGATAGCCAAGCAGACCGGCAACATCAAAGACGTTGTGCTCGTCGTTTACCAAGAGGTAATCGGTAGTGAAGCGAAACAGGAAGGCGTGGCTGAGAGGCACTTCAACCCGAGACTCCACCAAAGAAAAATCGAGAGCGTCGCTCTCTCTAGGGCCGTGCACGATAGCCGTGCATTCGTAGGGCTCGGTACTCTGTTGTTTGTGCTGGGCCAAAACTGTGTTCGCCGTAAGTACAAGCATCGCAGTAAGTAGAAAGATCAATCGCATGGGTTCGGGGGGTTGGTTCGGTAATAAAATACCAGATTATAAAAGATTTTTCAATGTGGAAAATTTTTGGAAACGAAAAGCCCCCGGAGATCCCGGGGGCTTTGCTTTCCTCGTGACGAGGAACTCTCGTCAGAAGGATACTTCACACTGGAGGCCGAGGCCACGGCGCTTGAATTCGCCGAGGCCTGCTTCCTGGAGCACTTCGTTCATGCTGCGGTTCCACACGTAGGTGGCGCCGAACTTCACGTTGCGTTCTTTCCCGACCAGCACGTTGGCTGAGAGGAAGTTACCGCTCCGGAAGAACGAACCGCCGCACATGATCTCGAACCGATTGAGGAGCAGAGCTCCGGCCTCGATGTCAGCAAAGAGTCCACGTCCGGCGATCTCGATATCGGTGTGGCCGAACACCTCCACTTCGCAGAGGTCGACACGAGCCTCCATGTTGAACGTCCCGCCCAGAGCGAACTTGTGATCGCGATGCTGAAGCACCGGACCCAAAGCGCCCTGGAGGTGGAAACGTCCGCTTGCGAAACCGAGCCGAGGCGCGATCCCGATCGAGGTCAGGTTGCTGTTGAACTTGCTGTAACTGCGAACGAAGCCGCCGAGCACATAGGTCACAGCCTTGCGTTCGGCGCGAGCCGAAGGCTTATCGTAAACCTCAGCCGAGAACATGTGGAAGTCGTTCCCGAGTTCGGGGGTCGATACTTCCCCGAAGTCCGGGATGACGTACGAACCGGCGGTGGCCGACAGCTTGCCTTCGACCGACATGGTCTGAGCGTTGACGGTAGCAGAAGTGGCGAGTGCGAGGCACAGGGTGGTGAAGATCGTTTTCATGGTGCAGGGTTTCAGGTTTTTGTATATAGTACCATATCCTACACCTCTTGTCAAGGGAACAAAATTCCCCTGTATTTTATGGTCTTTTGGAACAACGAAGCCCCTCCTTGCGGTGGGGCTTGGTTCACGCAATAGCGTGGTTGCTTCAGGCAACTTTCGCCGCCTGGTCGATCTTCGCGGGGTCTGCGACAAAGTGGCAGAACTTATTGATGGCCACGACCACCCCGGGTTCTTGTGAGCTTCGACTATCCACCAGGACAGCAATGATATCACTGAAGAGCCCTTCTTCGCGCTCGGGTTTCAGCTGAAGCCGCTTCACTGCCTGGACGAGACAGTTGGCCATCAGCCGTGCGTGTTCCTTCTTCTCGAAGGCGAACATTTTGGCGAATCCTTCGCCGGCCGGGTTCACATTCCCGCTGCCCACGAACCTCATGAGCTTGGTGGGGTCACAGGGATCGAAACGCCGGAAGAGCGCCGAAGTCGTAGCCCCCATGTCCTCGTACTTCTCCAGGGCGCTGTGAATGCGGTGGAAGGTTTCGCAAAGTTCGCGGTGTTTCTTGGCGATGCTCATGACGCTTGTGGGTTTGGTTTTGGTTGAGAACTATCGTTTATATAGTAGCATACTATACGCCTCTTGTCAACATAGAAAATACCTTAAAATTAAAGGATAATTAGTCCATGCGAATCATTTCTTGGAACGTAAACGGTATCAGAGCGAACTACAAAAAGGGCGCATTTGCCGAGATTTTTAAATTGAATCCGGATATTTTGTGCCTGCAGGAGACAAAAGCCGAACCCTCGCAACTCACATCGGAAATTCTTAGCCCAAAAGGATACACATCATATTTCTCTAGTTCGAAGATTAAAAAAGGTTACAGTGGTGTCGCAATTTATACGAAAGAAACTCCGACCAAAGTTACTTATGGAATCGATATGCCTGGTGATGACGACGAGGGCCGCACCGTCACGGCGCATTTCGCAGACTTTGTTTTGATCAATTGCTACTTCCCTAACGGCGGCGGCGCGCCTGAGCGTTTGGAATACAAACTCGAGTTCTACGACGCGTTTTTGAAATACGTAAATAAACTTAAAAAAGCTGGGAAGCGTATAATTTTCACCGGCGATGTAAACGTCGCGCATACGGAAATAGATATTGCTAGGCCGAAAGAAAACGAGACGCACGTCGGCTTCCTCCCCGAAGAGCGCGCGTGGGTAGATGAAGTTATCGCCGATGGATACGTTGATGTCTTCCGCAATTTCAATCCAACGAAAAAAGATGTGTACACTTACTGGGATCAGAAAAGTGCCGCGCGTGAACGAAACGTCGGCTGGCGCATCGATTACTTTTTCGCTTCGTCAAACATCGTCAAAAATATCAAATCATTCAAAACCCACGCCGACATCTTCGGCTCGGATCATTGCCCAATTTCGATTGAAGTTGATATTTAAATCAACTTATCTATCGCCTTCTTGTAAATTCTTGTGAAAAATATTTTTCCTTTTGGATATTTCTTTTTCGAAACTTTTAGAATTTGTTTCAGATAATCGGCAACCCCCCCCAGTTCCGGTAATGACAGCAATTGGTAATCCCTCCTCGCAGGCAATGGCAAATTCCGAGAGCGTGCCGATGCGGCCATTGAGAACAATCGCTCCATCAATATTTTTAATCATTTCCAAACTCCGCGCGGTGAAGCCTGGGATGAATTTTTTCTCCGAGTAAAAACGGAGATCATGATTATCAATTCGCTTATGATGATCGCGTTCATCTCGATCAGGCGAATAGACACACGTTCTGCTTCCTAGTTCGCAGGCTCGTTCGGCAATAATTCCAGGAATTCCAAGGGACCCACCAGTTACAATCTCAATTCCCTGCTCAGCTAGATACTCAGCGATAGCCTTCGCCAATTTCCTATTTGATGGTGACACTCGCGAACTCGCAGAGCTAAATATGCCGATTTTCATGTTAGCGTTTCTTAAACTTCATCACCATAAAGCCAGGATACACATCGCCATCAATTTGTTCGGCAGCAGAATCATATTTCTCGTCAAAAAGTTGAAGATCAAACTTACTTAGAATCTCTGGAGAAAGGTACTCCAAAAAGGTGTGGGCGGGCTCTCGTACAGTTAATGCGCCGTCAAATAATATAGAGTTCACTACTTTTGGAATGAAGTAATTTTTATTTTTTCCTCGTCTTTCTACGTACTGACGGATCGGGTGTGTAACAAGAAGATAAAATTCTCCTTTTGGCTTCAAAATTCTATGCGCCTCATTAAATACCTTATCGATACGCGAAGAAGTCTGTATGGCGTATTTACTAACTACAATATTAAATTTATTTTTTGGTAATTTTAGATTTTCGAAGTCATCAATTGTAATTTGATTAGCTAATTTGGGATTATTTTTCTTTGCAGCACTTACAAAATCTTTTGACATATCTATACCGAAAGTATCTGCGCCTAATTTATCGTAATAGACAAGATCAAGACCATCGCCACATGCGAGGTCAACCAGTTTCTTACCCTTAAGATTCTTTCCGAGTATCTTATAGAATAGTTCTCTGCTTTTTTGATTCTGCTGGTAATAAACATCCGCGTAAATATCGGAGACTTTATTTTTGTATTGTTTTTTAAGTTTAATTGTTTTCATATATTTCCACTCTTTGAAACCACTACTTTCGTAATGATCTCAAAAGTAGGGCCGAAACTAGTTCGGCCACTGCTTCTTTTATTCCTACGCTTACTCGCGCAGAGTTGCATGATAGCGTGTCGAGACGCTGTCAGACCAGATGGCAACATCAACGCTCTTGCCAAAGATCATCTTGGTATCTGATCCGATACGGGCAAATTCGTTCATGCATTGGATGTCAGCTCGCCCGTCACGATTTGTATCAACCAAGACGTAGGTACGATTGACGTCGTAACTATCGCCGATACTGGTCACTTCTCCCGACGTGAAACCAGAGAGCTTTTTGGAGCTTTTCCAGTTACAGCCGGTGAGGATGAGGGTGGCGAGGATGAAAAGGATGAGCTTGGTCATGGTTGGGGGTTGGTTTGGTTTTGTGTAAAGGTGCTGTGAATGTTTCCACTCTTTGAAAACTCGAATTGCTTCAAGTTCTCAAAAGTGGGGGCGAGAACTAGTCTCGCCCACTTTAGGCTGTTCGTCATCACGACGATCTTCAGTTTCAGGGAGCCTTGGATTCCCTAACCAGTGAGTTAGTCTGCCTGAGGCTTTGACTAAGTCTGTTTGGATTTTTCCTTACTCTGCGGAACTTGGTGTGTAGACGAGTCGCCCACAACCTCCATCAACCAGCTTGCCTGCTGAAAGAAATCTGTAGATGGTGTTCTCCATCCCAGCCTCCTTCAGATAAGACATAAACCGATCAATGTCCTCCTTAGTACCTGGTTGGTACTTTTTAAACTCATTGCCGTTAGGCTCGGTGAGTTGGAGGGTGAGGTCGTTTTGGGTTCCTCGTAACAGCTCGGATAGTTCTTCTGCGTCTTGCCTTGAATCGTTGTAGCCTTTGTAGACCAAGTAGTTAACCCTCACCTCCTGCACATTGGCAGTGTGACGGAATTTCCTACCTGCATCTATTACCTGGCGTACGCTGAATCTCTTGGCGATCGGCATCAGTTCTAACCGCTTGGTATCGTTCGGCGCATGCAGAGACAGCCACAACATGTTGAGAGGGATCTGCTTTGCAGCAAATTCCTCCAATCTGTGCAGTGTTCCCACTGTCGCGAGCGAAAGCCTTCCGACATACCAAGGATCCTTTTGGATCAACAGCTCCAGAGCCTCTGGAAATATCGGGTTGTCGAGTGGCTCACCGATTCCCATGAATACGACATGATGAAGTTTTTTAACTTTCATCAACCCGCACACATGTTCTATCTGGTAAAGCATCTCGAACACGCCGAGATCTCGCTTCCAACCATTTTTCCCAGAGACACAGGACAAACACCCGAACTTGCATCCTACTTGCGTACTTACGCAAGCATGGAATTCAGTTTCGCCACGCTTCTCGAGCTTAAATCCCGCCGCTTCAATGACACTGTCATCAAAAAGCCGGATGCTCGCCTTGACGTCAGCCAAGGGAAAGAAGGTTACGTGTGGATCGTTCCAAGCAGAGTTGTCATTGTAAATGTGCTGGTTTTCCATGACTCTCGTTTTTGGTTCTGGTGCTAGCATATCCTAAATCCTTGACATATTCAAAATATATGGCTAAATAGACATATTAT
>CAZTRC010000007.1:28065-32596 GCA_964615845.1 uncultured Candidatus Saccharibacteria bacterium | reverse complement strand
TATTTCTCTCTTACGCAAGCATGCGAATGCTCTTTGGCGAGACAAAACTGCAATCACCGTCGGCGTTCCTGCGCGATGTGCCCGAAGACTTGGTCCTTCGCGAAGAACGTGAATCGACAGGTTTTGGGAATAATATAATCTACCTCGACTAGCGCTCCCCAAAACGTCTTGAAAAGCTTCAGGGCGGGCGGGTTTTCTCATCCCTCCAAGATCGCTTCGCTATAGTTCTCGGGATTCGAAAACCCGCCCGCCCTTCCGCTTAGAGAAAAAACTTTACTGCGTGGTAAGATGCTTTCATGCGACCCAAAAAATCCTTAGGGCAAAATTTTTTGAAGAGTAAGAAAGCGATTGGCGACATGGTTCGCGCAGCGGGTGTTTCGCGTGGCGACACTGTCTTGGAAATAGGGCCAGGGAAGGGGGTTCTAACCGAAGCTTTGCTCGAAACAGGCGCCAAAGTTGTGGCTGTGGAGACCGATCGCGAGCTCATTCCGCTTCTTCAAGAAAAATTTGCGGAATATTTAGAATCAAAACAGCTCGAGATTATCGAAGCAGACATTCTTGAATTCGATGTAAATTTGAAACAATACAAACTTGTCGCCAATATTCCATACTATATAACTGGAGCTATCATCCGGAAATTTTTGGAAAGTGATTTTCAGCCAACTTCTATGACGCTCTTGGTCCAAAAAGAAGTCGCTGAGAGAATCGTGGCGAGAGACGGCAAAGAATCGATTTTATCGATTTCCGTCAAAGCCTATGGTGATCCGTCAATTATTTCCAAAGTCCCCAAGAGGTATTTCACTCCGGAGCCGAAAGTCGATTCAGCCATCATTCATATTGGGGACATTTCGAAGGACAATTTCAAGAAAGTCTCTGAAGCAGCCTTTTTCAAGGTGGTGAAGGCGGGTTTTGCCCAAAAGAGGAAGACGCTTGGGAAGAATCTCAGCCAAATCGGCGCGAAATTGCCAAAATGGCTCCCCGAAAAAGTCCGAGCTGAAGATATAAAGCTCGGGGACTGGTTTTCCATTGTAGAAATACAAGATTGCGAAGTATAATGGGCGCATGAAAAGATATGCCGTATTGCTATTTTTCCTCTTAGCTTTTTTGCCATACTCTGGCCGAGCCGCTTATGTCTTTGAGAGCACTTTGCGCCAAGGCATCACTTCGCCAGAAGTGAAAATCCTCCAACAAACTCTAAACAAGGACGCGAGCACCCAAATAGCTACATATGGCGTCGGTTCGCCCGGGTACGAGACGAACTACTTCGGAAGTCTCACCCACAAAGCTGTCGTCGCTTTCCAGATGAAGCATGGCCTCACGCCAGACGGAATTGTGGGCCCGAAATCTAGGGCGAAATTAAATACTCTTCCGGGTGTTTCAGCTTCACCAACCACTTCCACACAAATCGATTATTCCAGCAATCTCTACACTCAAATCCCGAAACTTTTGGCCGAAGAAGATGACAGGCCGACAGTTACAAGCAGTAGTTCGTATTTGAGTATCACTTCGATTGAGCCGGAAAACCCTCAGCCAGGGGATACGCTGGATATTTACGGGACAGGATTTACACGCACCAGCAAAGTTTATGTCGGTTCGAATGGCAAAGTGCCTTTTGATCTCGTGAATTCAAAACATATAAAACTGGAAATTCCAGACGATGCAGAAATGGAAGCGGCTCTCATCTATGTCCAAAATCCTGTAGGGGATACGAGCTGGACGGATCCGGTTTTCGCTGTAATCACGGACGACGAAATCAGTTCGGGAAATTTAAAAGACGTCTTGAAAAAAGTCCAAAAAGAAAATGATTTTCAAACTAAGATTATTGCTGAGGCCAAGAGGACCCCGCGTCAAATAGTCAGAGAAATTTTCAGTCCGATTAAACGGGCTTACGCTATATCGATAAATAACTTCTTTGGCGGAAGCATAAGTGAGACGACAACGTGTACTTGCTATTATAATTTTGGAATCATCTTGGAAATCGACGACATAGCGACACACTCGACCGTGACGACTGTTTACAAGCCGGGCATGTCCACTCTTCACAGCAACTACAATGTTTTCTCTTCTGGTCCAAATGTCATTGGTGGCACGATGCCAATGCAGTTCCAGTGTGAGAATACCGCTGGTTATGTTTGTGAATCTTCTGGAGATAGTGCCGATAGTCAAATTGACTTACTCCGTGGCGTCGGCACATCCATTTACGATTTTCCTAGCGCATAATCATGAACAAATACCTCCCATCAAAAAATTTCCTAAAATTCTTCGGCATCGTCATCTTGATAATCGGTGGCATTTGGCTCATCTCATATTTATTTTCACCCAAGACGACTTATGAAAAGAAAGGCGGGGAGGAAGAGCTCACCACCCTCACTGAAAATAGCGTCTACACTTTGGACACGGACAAAGATGGCATTTACGATTGGGAAGAAGGCTTGTGGGGTACAAGTCCGACGCAATTCGACACCAACGGCGACGGTGCCTCCGACGGCGATGAAATTCGTCTGAAGAAAGAAGAAATAAAAAGAAAGAACAATACTTCTGATGAAGAGCCGGAAGAAGACTTAAATCAAACCGAAGTCTTTGCTCGGCAGTTTTTCGCGACCGCTTCTCTCGTCAATCAACAGGGAGGCCTCACGCCAGAGATGCTCAAGAGTTTTTCGGATTCTTTTGGCCAATCGATTACCAGCGCGGCTATTCCGGACCCTTTTACTTTGTTAGACATTGAACTTAAGTCTGTGACGGCGTCTGATTACAAAAAGAGTCTCGACCTCGCTTATAAAAATCTTGTAAAATCTGGTCTCGATGACCTCTCGATCGTTTACCGTTTCGCCTCCGGGGAAGTGGCGGCATCGGACGATCTCGACAAGCTGATTTTCTTTTACCAAGAACTCTCAAACAACCTTCTCCAAACTCCCGCGCCACACAACGCGGCCGGTATCCATCTCGCGATGGCGAACAACACGGCCAAGATGAGCCTTTCCCTCATAAATATTAGATCTATGAACGAAGATCCTCTGACGGCGCTCACTGGTTTACGGCAATACAGCGAATATTCGAAAGCACTCGAAGACACGCTCTATAGTTTGGCTGATTATTTGCAATCGAGTGGTATAATCAATTAAATGTTGAATAGTGCCCACATTTCTACGGTCAAAAAATATTCTCGCTTTATGGCGGCAGTTTTTATTTTGCTCGTCATGGCGCTTTCATATCAGCCAAAGGCGGTTTTTGCGCAGGCCTCAGCTTCGGGTTCTCTTGGAGGAAATGGTGGACTTGGCGCGGACCTCGGAGGAATTTTAGGCATCGGCGCCAACTGTGCGTTGTCTGCAATAGGAGGTCTTGGCGGAGACGGCGGAGGAGATAATCCTTTGGGAGGTACGATAACTAGCCTTTTTGGTGGCGATGATGGTGAAAATGATCTCGCGGGTGGCGTGACTGAAGGCGGCCTTGAAGATGTTGTGAGTCAAGCGAGCTCTTCCATGTCAACTGTACCAGTCAATGATCAGGGCGCAATCTCAAGCATCAATGATTTCGATTCAAGCGCAAGCGCCAAGCTCAAAGTTATCAAAAAAGAAGAGCTCAAAGACACGAAGAAAGAAGGTTGTCTCGACAAGATTGTAAAATACGCCGCGACCAAAGCTCTCGACAAGATTACACTCGCGACCGTCGACTGGATCAACAACGGCTTCGAGGGCCAGCCTCACTATCTCGAAGACACGGCTGGATTTTTCTCTGATATCGCGACCGAAGAGATAAACATGGTAACTGGCGGACTCACCGGATGTTTCCAGGCTGGAAATTGTCCATTTGGTCAGGATGTGATGGAGGCCATTCTCACCAATCTCCAGCGAGACTTTTATCAAGAAGCACAATTTTCTCTAAACGAAGTTTTGGCGCACGGCACGGCCGAAGAATTCAGTGTTGATTTCAGTGTCGGAGGTTGGGCTGGATATGTCGGCATGCTTCGACCAGCCAACAACCCCATATCACAGTATTTTGAAACCAATAATTACATAGCTCGACAAATTCAAGGCACGAGTATAAACGCCTCACTTGATTTTCGCTCTCAACTCACTCAGTCGGGCGGTTTCCTGGACCAAAGAGAGTGTGTACTTACCGCGACGGGGGATCCAGAAGATGATTATATTCCCGAAGACGATCCATACCATACGCCAACGGGTGGACCGGTGCCGGATGTGGTTTATACTGAAATCCAATATAATCCGAATCTCCAAACACCGATGACGGAGGAGCAAGCCTATGATTTACAGGTGTTTACTATGAGGAGCGTCTGTCGTCAATGGCGAAACCTCACTCCTGGCGGTATTATTTCCGACCAGATAAAAGATGCGATCAAGATTCCGCAAGAGGAGCTTTTGATGGCCGACGAACTCAACGAAGACATTGGTCTCATCATCGACGCACTTTTGACTCAGCTCGTTGAGCAGGGCCTAAACTCTCTTTCGTCTGCTGATACCGGAGGTACCGCCGCCGACAACGTCCTTTTGGCTCAGGTCCAAGGTCTCCAGCC
>CAZTRC010000007.1:18587-27965 GCA_964615845.1 uncultured Candidatus Saccharibacteria bacterium | reverse complement strand
TGACGGCCATCATCCCGTTTGTCTCAAGTAACCCCGACCAAGCTTTGGCGGCCCAAGAAAATCAGGATTATTATTCCACCCAGATATTCAACCTGACTGGCGTCGATATCGATGAAAGCACCGATATGGATTCGTATGCTGAATTCGTCGCTTTCATGGAAAATGTTTTCAATCTTTATTCTGAAAGGATGCAAGATACTACGGACGGCGGATACAACCTCATCAATCCGCCACCAAGCGTAAGACCTCTCTTGCCGTCACTTTTCTACAACATGGGCACATACCAAGCAGAGCTCGACTTCCTAAATAATTACTTGGCGAACATCACCAACTACCTCATCTTGCTCGGAAATATCCAAACATCTTTGGCGCAGATAGCTGCCCAGAACAACGGAGTCCTCGATCCGAACGATCCGAACGTCCAGGCCCAGATATCGGTCTACAACAGTATCTCGGCGAACTTCGTGACACAAGATCAGCTCGACAACTTGATCAGCCGTATCACGTACTACGAAGCTCAGATTGGTGTTACAGAAGGACATTTGAATGCTTGTATCCAGGAAACAGTAAATGCGAACTATCCGTATCCGGATCAGCGCGTCGCATATCCGCCGCCAGTCTTCCCATTCACTCAGACGATAGCTCCGTTTACTTCGCTTCCGGCTCCTGACGCTGATTTCTTGCCGGGCATTGATTTCGGTACCGGTGCCAATGACATCAATGTAGAGTTTAACGGTGTCACTATAGACAACCCGTCAAACGGCCTAGATGTATTTGAAGACGCTTTGGAGAGCGTTTACTAGGCCAGGATTTGCACAACTGACGCAAGGCTTGCAACGCCCAGAATGCTATACTGTTTTAAGTATTCTGGGTGTTTTGCGTTTCAATTCATGAAGAAAAAAATAGCGATAGCCACTTTTGCGCTGGGGATCATTTTCGGAGTATTTCTTGCTCCGGCTTCTTCGGTTTTGGCTCAAACGCCAGCCACTAATAATCCTTATAGTACGGAGTTCGAAGCACAGCTGCAAACTTGTACTACTGAGAATTGGACTATCACCGGATGTCTCTTGGAGGCATACTATAACGTCATTTTGTATCCATCAAGCTGGCTTGCCTATATGACGGGGTCAATCTTCGATTACTTTATTGCCTACTCTTTAGACACAGCTTCTTATAATGGAGCGACTAGTAACGAATTTGTTAATAAAGGTTGGGCCATTATGCGCGATATAGCCAACGTTCTTTTCATTTTTGCTTTGCTTTATGTCGCGATCAAACACATTCTCCAAGCGGCTGGATCGGAAACGAAAAAGTTCTTGAAATCAATCATCATCGCCGCGCTCCTCATCAACTTCAGTCTGTTTTTCACCAAGGTTATAATTGACGCTGGAAATATTTTAGCTAGAGCATTTTACAATAACATTGAAGTCACGAACGACGATGGCGCTGACCATAAAACCATATCTCAAGCTCTTGTAGAAAAAGTCTCGCCACAAAAGATTCTTTCAACAAACTTGTTTAAACCACGCTATGGTCCAGGACTACCACCAGGGACTCTTGATCCAGGATGGACGTTTTTAATCATGCTAGTTGTAACGATAGTAAATGTTGTAATTGCACTTACATTTCTTTCAACTTTTTTATTATTTGCAGCCAGGGTCATCGGTTTGTGGTTCATGATGATATTTTCGCCATTAGCCTTTGCAAGTATTGCTATTCCAGGCGCCTCGAATTTTTTTGGTGATTTTGGTTGGGGAAAATGGCTTAAACAGACACTATCGCTCTCTTTCATGGCGCCTGTTTTCTTGTTTTTCTTGTTTCTTCTAATCATGTTCCTCGACATCGCTTTTAGTTCAACGGTTCCAACAGGCGACCAGTCGAGCATCCAACAATTAATGTTTGTCTTTATTCCATTTATCGCGATTATTGTCATTTTAAATATGGCCAAAGCTCAAGCAAAAGAGATGGCCGGAAAAGCTGGAGAGGCGGTTACGAAGTTTGCGGGCACCGCTCTTGGATTTGTCGCTACGGGTGCGATGGGTCTGGCTACTGGTGGTGTTGGTGCCATTGGTCGGGGAGTTATTGGTCGCGGGACGGCACATTTATCCAAAAAGAAATGGTTCCAAAATGCCGCTTCCAATAACAGATTTGCCAGACAGCTATACAAAGTAAATGATGCCGCCTCCAAGTCTAGTTTCGACTTCCGAAACACGGCGGTTGGTCAAAAGACGACCGGCTTCATGTCAAAGGGTTTAGCCACGGCTGGTTTTGCAAGCGCGGATAACTTTACCAAAGGCACGACGAAGGGTGGTTATACGCAGCGTGTAGAAGAGTATCAGAAGAGGAAAGAGGAATTCACAAAGAATCTCAAGGTTGACGAGCACGTAAATCAGAATCTGGAATACGAGCATGTTGACGATAAAGGCAATAAGACGAAACGCATAGTCAATAAATCTAAGATTGAAGCTGAAACAGACTTTCTTGAGGCTAAAAATGAAACCTCTAAAAAAGATGTTCAAAAAGCGGTTCCTGATGGTAAGGGCGGTACTACTATTGTTAGTGCGGATTATGAAGGTTGGAAGAAACAAAAAGAGAAAGCCGAGAAAGATCAGAAACAAGCGGAAGCCGACTACTCTACAGCAGGTACACCAGCAGCTAAAGCACAGGCGCAACGTGATATTGCCAATAATAAAGCTAGGGTTTCCAGCATTAATAAGGTCATAAAAGATGATTTCGAATCCAAATGGAAGAGAGAAGAGGAAGATTTCAAGGCTCTCAACAAATCAATGAATGCTCACAATACACAGATGCTCAAACAGTATGCCAATTCAGTTCAGTCAACTGGACTTACACGTTTGTATGATTTGGCGACGGGACATGGTGGCGTAGGAAATCAAGCCAGATCAAGAGCATCTGCAGAAACTCGCCGAAAAGCTCAAAAATCAGAAGAAAAGGACCAAAAAGAAGAAAGTAAAGACAAAAAATAATTTATGGACACAGCTTTTAAGAAAAAAATTGAAGAAAGAATGGAAGAGTTACCAAAAGCTTTGGCTAATGCCATACGTTCTTCAAATTGGGAAAAGATTGTCTTTGATATCGGACGAAAACACGACATGCACGTCGACGATATTGGCGAACTTCAGAACGAACTCATCTTGGTCTTGGTCGGCATCGTTCACCCAGATGAATTTCGTTCGATTGTCATAAACGAGATCGGTGTAAGGTCAGATGACGCAGACGACATCATCGAAGAGATAAATAGAGAAATAAACGAACAGATTAAAACTCACCTGAAGTTAGAACTTGCCAAGGAAGAAGAAAATCTAACCGATGATGATGTGAGTGAAATGAAAAAAGCCGGGGTGAGCTTGGGTGAAGAAGAAGACGAAACGTCCGATCAAATCAAAGAAGAAGTTACTGACGCCTCAGTTATTCCCGACACTAAAACGGCATCCGTTGTCGCTCCTATCAAACAGGAAGAGCCGGCCAAACCCGCGCCCCAAAGCGCCGTCTTCAAGACGAAAGTAAGCTCGATCGATGCATCCGACAAGCCGAGAAATTTCCTCGACCCGTATCGTGAGCCGTTAGAATAATGAGTATTGAGTATAAAGTATTTAGTATACTGTATACGGCATACTAAATATTGTATACTATACCCATGCGTTTCCAAGTTCCGCAATTTATTGATATTGAGGACAAGATCTTCGGACCTTTTACTTTCAAGCAATTCGTCTACTTGGCCGGCGGGGCGGGAGCGTCGTACGCCATCTGGAAGTTATTGCCAGCACTCATCGCCATTCCGCTTATTTTGCCGATACTCGGACTCGCGCTGGCTCTTACTTTTTACAAGATAAACAGCAAGCCTTTCATCGAAGTTTTGCAGGCTTGGTTTGGCTACGCTTTCAAGAGCAAGCTCTATATCTGGAAACAGCGTCACGCCGAGAAGAAGAAATTTGCCAAGAAATTACTTCCGCCTCCGCCGCCGCTCTCGAACATTCCGAAATTAACCGAAAGCAGGCTTTCCGATATCTCTTGGAGTTTGGACGTGCTTGATATGGAAGAGAAAGATAAATAATTTATGGCCTTAAACGCAAAAGCTTCACAAGATTTCGTACCGATCAAAGAGATCCAAGATGGGGTCGTCGTATTGAAAGACGGCGGATTGCGGGCGATTCTCATGGCGTCATCGGTCAACATTTCTTTGAAATCCGCTGACGAGCAGACAGCCATACTCCTACAGTTCCAAAACTTTTTGAACACACTCGACTTTTCGGTGCAAATAGCCATCCAATCGAGGAAGTTTGATATTACTTCCTATGTCGCCCTTATCGAAGAAGCTCTGAAAAATCAAAACGAGCCACTTTTGAAAATTCAAACTCAAGAATACATTAAATTTATCAAGGAGTTCACCGATTCAACCAACATCATGACCAAACACTTTTTCTTGGTCGTGCCGCTCAACAAACAAATCATCAGCGGCAAGAGCGGTGGTGGAATCTTGGATCGGATTTTGCCGGCCGGTAAAACTTCGGTCGATATCAAAGAGAAAGAACAGGCTTTTAGTGAAGAACGCTCACAGCTCGAACAACGGGTGTCGCTGGTTCAGCAGGGTCTTTCCAGGATGGGCGTGCGGACGATGCAGCTCAAGACTGAGGACGAGGTCGAGCTTTTCTACAAAGTTTTCAATCCCGGCGAGGCCGAGAGCGCAGTCGATATAACCAAGAGCGACAAATAATTTATGGGAATTTTTGACATATTCACAGGTGGGAAGAAGGGAAACCCTAAAAGGGATATTTTGCCCGTGCTCCCAGAAGAAATTTATCAAGCGGCGACGCTCGAACTCCAAGACATCTTGGCGCCGTCGGCCCTGAAGATCTCACCGAAGCTCATAAACCTCGGCGACAAAGTGGCGCGGACATATTTCGTCATTTCGTATCCGAGGTTCTTGACCGACAATTGGTTCACACCAATCATCAACCTCGACAAGATTTTTGATATCGCCATCCATATCCATCCGCTGGACACCAACCAAATTCTCCGTAAGTTTCAAAAGAAAGTTGCTGAAGTCCAAAGCCAAATCAATGTCCGCGAGGCTCGTGGTGTCGTCCGCGATCCAGTTCTAGACACTGCGTATCAAGACCTAGAATCCCTCCGAGATAGTTTGCAGCAGGCCCAAGACAAGATGTTTGACGTCGGACTTTATATCACCATTTACGCTGATACTCTACCGGAACTTTTGAAACTCGAAAATGAGATCAAATCAATGCTCGAAGCCAAGCTTGTCTACATCAAGCCGGCGCTTTTCCAGCAAGATGTCGGTTTCAACAGCGTTGCGCCGATGGCAACCGATTTCCTCGCCGTGCACCAGAAAATGAATACCGAGCCGTTGTCGTCTCTCTTTCCATTCGTTTCCTTCGACTTGTCTTCTGACCGAGGAATTCTCTACGGTATCAATCGCCACAATTCTTCTCTCATTATCTTCGATCGATTTTCTCTCGAAAACTACAACTCTGTCACTTTCGCCAAGTCCGGTTCGGGTAAGTCATACTCAACCAAGCTTGAGATTCTCCGCACCCTCATGTTTGACGCTGAAGTCATCGTCATCGACCCCGAGAGGGAATATGAATATTTGGCCGAAGCTATTGGCGGTCGGTATTTCAACATTTCGCTTTCATCCGAACACCACATCAACCCTTTCGACTTGCCGATTCCGACCGAAGATGAAACTCCAGAAGACGTTTTGCGAACCAACACCATTCAGCTCGTGGGAATGTTTCGCATCATGCTGGGAGGACTCACTCCTGACGAAGACGCGATTATCGACAAGGCCATCACCGAGACCTATGCCCTGAAAGACATCTCGGCCGATTCGGATTTTGGGAACATTGAGCCACCGCTTCTCTCAGACTTTGAAATGGTTTTGGCTGGTATCGACGGCTCGGACTCGATCATGACGAGACTCACCAAATACACCAAAGGCTCCTGGAAGAATTTCATCAACCAGCCGACCAACGTCGACATCAACAAACGCTTCATCGTCTTTTCGGTTCGAGATATGGAAGATGATTTGAAGCCTACGGCGATGTACATTGTCACGCATTTCATTTGGAACGCCGTCAGGAAAAATTTGAAGAAGCGTCTACTTATCGTCGACGAGGCTTGGTGGATGATGAAGAGCGAAGACACAGCGTCCTTCCTCTACTCAATTGCCAAGCGCGGACGTAAATATTTCCTCGGTCTTTCGACTATTACCCAAGACGTCAACGACTTCGTCAATTCACCTTACGGTATCGCTATCGTCACGAACTCTTCGATGCAGCTCCTTCTCAAACAATCGACCAGCTCGGCTGATGCCCTCCAGAAAGTCTTTAACCTAACCGATGAAGAAAAATACCTCTTGCTCGAGTCGGAAGTCGGAGAAGGCATCTTCTTCGCAGGCCTAAAGCACGTTGCTATCAAGATCATCTCTTCTTATACCGAAGACCAAATCATTACCAGTGACCCGTCGCAGGTCTTGGCTATCAAAAAAGCTCGTGATGAATTCCGCGAAGAAGAAAAGGCGACGAACGCAGCCCAAAATGAAAAAATCGGCTCGGCAATCATCGAATCCGACGAGATAAAGGAAAAAGAGGCGTCGCCGGCTCGGTCAAAAGTCTCGGCGCCCGAACCGACTTCGTCCGAAGAGTCTGAAGCTCCTATCGAAGAAGAAGCTCCGGCCCCAAAAACCGAAACCGATAGCCTCAAAGCCGAAAATGACAACCTGGGTGGCGAGATTGAAGATCTCGAAAAGATGTTTAAGGATTATTAGGCGCTATTTGTTCCGTTCAGGGTGTGTTTCCCCTAGAAGCTAGTCACTAGTCACCAGAAGCTCTGATATAATATCCCTATGCCTAATACAAAAAAAGGGGACGGAAACTCTATAAACGATAGTGATAAAAATACTTTGCACGACGCTGGGATCGATGTCGCCGGAATGCCTTCCACATCTCCTGAAAACGAAATCAAAGAAGAAACGATTGTCGATATCGATGGAGGTGCGCCGGTGCCGAACGATCCTGATGTCGAAAAGACAGGTATTCGCTTTTTTGATGACAACAAGCCATCGGCCACAAAGGTAAACAAGGAAGACCTGAGCACCCTAGCCGAAGCCAAAATGAAAGCCGAAGGCGCTTCTGACCTTGAGGCTGCTTTTCGAAGCGAGTTGTCAGGAAATGAGTCCGAAGACCACACGAGCGCTGTCATCGAAAAAAGTGGGAGCCTCTCGGCGCTTCTATCAAAAATCCAGGAAAAGCTCGGGATGAAGAAAAGCAAAGTCAAAACCGAACTCACAAATTTAAAAAAGATGAAAGAAGGCATTAGTTCGGACATTGCTGACATCAAAGAACTCGAAGAATCGGAAGGTAAAATTACCGCCGAGCTCAAAAAGATAGACACCTTGAAAGAAGAAATGGATGCAATTGAGAAGGAGGTCGCGGAAGAATTAAAAAACTAATTTTCATGAAAGGTAGCTTCACACTAAAACTCGCGATAATCGCTCTCGCCGTTCTGGGGCCCGCTTTTGCTTTTGCTCAGAACCAAACTTTTAGTGTCAGGCAAAGTCCAGAAAATCCGAATCCAGGCGAAACGGTTTTCTTGAATATTTCAGCCTACGAGTTTAACGTCGATTTAGCCAAGATTACTTGGAGTCTTGACGGTAAGGCCAAAGATTCTGGAGTTGGCAAGAAAGCCTTTTCTTTTGTGGCGCCAGCCAATGGCAAGACGAGTAGCGTCGAGATTGAAGTCGTACCACAAAACGGTAAGGCCATAAAACAGACGCTCTCTTTTACCCCGGCCGACATTGATATCTTGTGGGAAGCTCTGGATTCTTACACTCCGCCATTTTATCCCGGTAAGTCCCTGCCGATCAGCCAATCCCAAGTCAAAGTTGTGGCCGTGCCTGTCGTTAAAAATGCAAATGGTACACACCGAAAGACCGAGGATTTCGTCTTCACTTGGCGCAAAGACGGCAAGAATTTCCCTGGCCAATCAGGCCTCGGGAAGAACGGCTTCTCTTTTGCTAATCAGATTCTCGACAAGCAAAATAGGGTAGACGTCTCGGCAACCGACGGCGCTAAGACGGTCTCTGGCTCTGTCATCATCACTCCTTTCGAATCGGAAATATTATTTTATGAGGAACATTCTCTAGAAGGTATCCAATATCAAAACACTTTAGATATAGAAAATAATTTGAAAAAACCGCGACTGAAGATTGTCGCTGAGCCGTATTTTTTGTCAAAAAACTTCAAAACAAATCCCGATATTAGCTTTGAGTGGAGTATCAACAATGCTTCAGCAGACAAGAAATGGAAACAGTATATTATTGTTGATACGTCGACGACGACCGGCATAATTAGTCTAACTGCGAAGTATAAAGATAGTAAGAAGTTGTTTAGAACATTCACCGAGTCAATGAGTATAAATAATAACTAACATGAAATTTTTGGAAACAAAGCGTACACTTCTTTTTTCAGCAATGTTTTTTGTTTGTCTTTTTTTTCTACCGCATGCTTCCGCACAAGCTGCTTGTCAGGTGGAGGATGCCGATTTTCGATCCCAAGCCCCTTGGCCAGCGAATAACTTTACCTTTTCGCCGGGAGGAGAAACCTTCGTTTATATAGATGTGCAGACCACCGGTTGTATAGGAGGATCAATAGAATTAAGTATTTCACACGCAGAAGGCCTTTTCTATACTAATAATTTACCTTTTATAGATCTATCTAATTTTGATAACTTATCGATAAGTGTTCAGCAGGATGATTTTACTTTGTATGCTAAATCTACATATGAAGGATGCGATGCTAACTATATTGGGTTTGATTGCAACTATAGAATTGAGACTTGGGATAGTGACGGGAGTGCCTTGTGGGATAATGTGAATGCTACAAGTGGTCAAAACATAATGTTGCAATATGACTGTTGGGGGAACGGATCTTGTTCAGACGGCAATACTCCCTGGGTGTACTTAGGTGTCCACGATTTTAATTCTATTTCTCCTGATGATCAATTTGCCGACTATGCCCCACCTGACTTGGGGGAATATGAAGCTAGTTCAGATTATCTGGCCCCACTGCCGGGTCTTGCCGGCCAGCCATCGGGAATAAAAGGTTTTCTCCAAGGACTCTTCAATGTCGCGATCGTTGTCGCCGGCATCCTCGCCATCCTCATGGTTGTCATCGGTGCGATTACATATCTATCGACCGACAGTATTAGCGGTACCGAACACGGTCGGGACATGATGCTAAACGCGGTACTCGGACTCATTTTGGCCTTGAGCGCTTGGGTCATCATCAATACTATCAATCCAGAGCTCGCAGGAGGGTTGAGTATTACGATACCAAA
>CAZTRC010000007.1:0-18487 GCA_964615845.1 uncultured Candidatus Saccharibacteria bacterium | reverse complement strand
ATATGAAAAACTCTAAAACATTCAAAATCCTACTCGCCATCAGTATAGTGCTCCTCATTGTCTTCACTTGGGTTGTTGTTCGAGATGCACGAGACAAGAGAGCGGCCGAGACGCCTCCGAACACTGGTATTATCGATCCGTTTGGCACTGATGCTGGAGAACAAGATTTGCCGGGAAGTGGGGAAGAAGCGGATGACGATGGGCCTTTCGGCGGTGGCAATGTCTTTACTCCGCCTGTAAACAATGGCGGTAATATTGTCATTGTCGAAGATAATCCAGTTTTGAAAAAACTCTCTGATGCGTCAGTCGCGGGTTTTACTTTTGTCAAAGAGGAAAGAATCATCGAGACACCGGACTCAGTTACGCCGGATTCCGGAATTGTTGAGGTTTACGATTTTTCTGGCTACAAAACGATTCGCTTTGGCGACAAAGCTGACGAGATAGTGGCCATCAAAACTGTTCTCAATCGCCAAACCCCGAGTCCGGCTCTCATCATAAACAATGATTACGACACTGACATGAAAAATGCCGTCATTGAGTTCCAAAACAAAAATGGTCTCACTGGTGATGGCGTCATCGGGCCGAAAAGTTATACGAAGCTAAACGAATTCCAAGGTATCACGACATTTACTGCGGCCAAAAAACCGGACAATATCGAAATCGTGGATATGGTGCGATATGTCGATGTGGCAAGTGGCATAATGTTTGATAAAGCAATCAAAAAACCGGAAGACAAAAAGTCCATCACCAAAAATTCCGTACCGCGAGTGGTGGAAGCGATGTTTGACAATACGGGGACCAAAGCGATCATGAGATATCTCACTGACAATATAATCCAAACATACCTCGTCAGTCTCACTTTCCAGAAAATTGATCCAAATTTGACCAAGGAAGAGCGTGACGCCATCCCGAAAACCGCCGAAGTCTCTGGAGAATTCTTGCCGGAAAATATCGAATCATCCGGCATTTCAAAAGATGGCAAGAATTTCTTCTACATGAATCCGATCTCGGGCGGTGTGGCCGGCATCACTTACAACTTTGCGACCAAGGCCAAAAAAGAAGTTTACAGGACGCCATTTACCGAATGGATTGTTGACTACGCCGGGGAATCAAAAATAAATCTCACGACCAAGTCCTCGGGGCTAGTCGCCGGGTACTCATACGGTATCGATACGAAGACTACAGCTTTCTCGAAAAATACTGGCGGACAAATGGGCCTCACGACGCTCATGAGTCCGGACGGCAAGAAAATACTTTTTGCCGAATACAAAAATGGGAATGTTTCAACTTACATCTTAGAAATCGCAACGCAGAAAATAAATTCCGTTTCGCCTTCTGCCATACCACAGAAGTGCGTTTGGACGAAAGCCTCGGATAAGATTTATTGCGCCGCGGCGATCAAGAGCGCCAGTTTCGTCTATCCGGATGATTGGTACAAGGGGAAAATAAGTTTTGAAGACGCTCTCTGGATGATTGACGCAGGGGATTTCAGCGGTAACATCATTTATGACATTGTCTCAAAGAGTGGCGAGCGCATCGATGCCACCAGTCTTCGACTCGATAGCTCCGAAACCTACCTCGGCTTCATCAACAAAAAAGACGGGATACTCTGGGGATATGATCTAGCACGTTAGCTCCGCAGCTAGGCCCTCTGAAAAGTACAGAATAATTTTTCTCCATGAGAAAAATTTTCTTCCAACTCAGCGCTCTCTAAAGTCGCGCTTCCGTTGAGCCTTTTCAGAGGGCCTAGCTGCTCCGCTTTCCACTTCACTTGAAGCGTAGCAAACCATAAAATTCTCGGTCTGCGAACGCTCCCGCAGAGAAAGCCCCTCGCTAGGGGCTTTCTCGTGAGGGCGCGGGCCATAGGATTTCCCGAATGCCTGTAGGGAAATCCGGCCCGTGGCTCGCAAGGACCAAGAATTTTATGGTTTGCGGAGCCTACTTCTTCGCTTTCGGCTTCTCCATTATTTTGTCCACAATCCCGTATTTCTTGGCTTCGTCGGCGTTCATCCAGAAATCTCGATCCATATCCTTTTCTACTTTTTCAATTTTCTGACCTGTCGAATCGGCGAACATCTTGACGAGTTTCTTTTTGGTTTTGATGATGTTCTCGGCCGTGATGATGATGTCAGAAGCTTGTCCCGAAACTCCTCCCCAGGGTTGGTGAATCATGACTTCGGCATTTGGGAGCACGAATCTCTTGCCCTTGTGACCTTGAGAGAGGATTGTCGCGCCCATCGAAGCGGCGATACCAACGCAAATGGTACTAACTTCCGGTTTGATGTGGTTCATCGTGTCGATGATAGCCATCCCGGCTGAGACAGACCCGCCTGGGGAATTGATATAAAGACTGACATCCTTCTTCGGATCTTCAGATTCAAGAAAGAGTAGCTGGGCTACGACGGTGTTGGCCATCTGATCGTTTATTTCTCCGGTCAAAAAGATAATACGTTCGCGCAAGAGTCTCGAGTAAATGTCGTAGGCTCGTTCGCCGAATTGTGATTTTTCGATTACTGTTGGTATTAACATAAATTTAGTATAGCTTATTTTTGCGCCTCTAGGAACTTGAAGACTTCTTCGTTCAAGAGGACGCTTTCGATATAATGCTTGGCATTTGTCGGGTCAGCGTCTTTGTAAATCTCGGTAATTTTCTTGACCTCGGCTTCGATTTTCTCGGCAGGCACCGAGAGCTTTTCAGCTTTGGCAATCTCGATGACGATGAGCTGGAGCTTTGCTCTTTTCTCGGCATCAGTGCGCCATTCTTTCTTCATATCTTCGGGAGTTTTACCGAGGTGCTTCATGTAGTCTTCGTACTTGAGGCCCATATTTTCGATATCTGACTTGATTTTGTATTTGATCTTTTCCGTTTCGGCTTCAATCAAAACCTCCGGCACAGACATCTCTGATTCTTCGATAATTTTCTCAATCATCTGCAGGCGATTCTTCTCATTCGCACGCCACTCTTTATCCGTGAGCATATTGGCGCGAACTTTCTCGCTGAAATCTGCCACATCCTTGAAGTCACCAAGCTTTTTGACGTACTCATCATCTAGATCAGGCAGGGGAGCGTCCGGCGCGAGTTCGGCACCTTTGGCAACTTCCTTGGCCTTCATGGTTTTGACTTCGGTCAAAGCTTTAGCCATGTCTTCGTCGGTGACCGTCACAACTTCTTTTTTTGCCATCGCTTCTTTGGCAATTTTGGTGTAATCCGGCAATTTTATTTCCGGGAGCACAGCGACAGTGATGGTGAAGCCGAGAGGATTACCTTCGGCGAGTTTGGTGATGTTGATTCGCGGATAGCCGATAGCGTTAATTTTGTGCTCGTCCATGATCTTGCCGTAGTTTTTCGAAAGCGTTAGTTGCGCCATTTCTTCGAGGATTGCCATTGGGCTTACGTTTTTCTCTACGACGTTCGCCGGGACATGACCTTTCCTGAAGCCGTCCAATTCCAAATGCTCGCCCAAGTGTTTGAGCGCGGCATCTTTAGCCAAAGCGAATTCTTCGTAAGGAATTTCGCCTTTAATCTCGACTTCAGAATTTGGGAGTTTTTTGATTTCGAACATGTTTTATTTGCTGAATTTTTCTTCGTATAATTTTATTGATTTTTGGACCGCTTCCAAAGCTTCAGCTTTGCCTGAAATTTTTGGGATAGTAACGATGCCTTTTTCGCCTTTTTTCAATTCTTTGTAATTCTCGAAGAAGTGCACATACTCTTTGATCGTGTGCTTGTTGATATCACCCAAATCATGGACGTCTTCCCAGCGCTTGTCGTCTACTGGCACTCCGATAACTTTGTAATCAGACTCTCCGCCGTCAATCATTTCCATAACTGCGACTGGGCGAACGCGCACCAAGACGCCGACATTCAAGGGGAATGTCGTAAGGACGATCACATCAAGCGCATCGCCGTCCTCCCAAAGAGTTTGCGGAACGAATCCGTAATCGAAAGGGTAGGGCGCAGAGCTGTAGTTCGCGCGGTCGAGGGCAATGAGCCCGGTCTCTTTGTCGATTTCGTATTTGTTCGGAGAATTTTTTGGGATTTCGATGATAACGTTTATCTCAGCAGGAATATTTTTTCCTCGAGATACTTCATGCCATAGATTCATATGATTTTGGATTAATTAATAATTTACTCTGATTCAGTTTCTGTTTTTTCTTCAACCGCTTCTTCTACTGCTTCTGGAGTTTCGCTTTCTGTGACTGTCTCTTCTACAACTTCTTCCGGCACAGTTTCTTCTGGAGCAACCTCTTCTTCTGCTTCAGCTACTGGTGCCTCTTTTCTCTCGGTGCCTTTGATATCGATGCGGTAGCCCGTGAGCTTGGCCGCGAGCCGGACGTTTTGTCCGCCTTTGCCGATGGCGAGCGAGAGCTGGTCTTCGGCGACTTCGATGATGGCAATTTTATCATCGGCTTTGATGTCGATGTTTAAGATTTTGGCTGGAGATAGCGATGCCGCGACGAATTCTTCTGGAGACTCGTTCCACTCGATGATGTCGATCTTCTCGCCACCGAGTTCGTTCATAACGGTCGTGACGCGGACACCTTTCTGTCCGACGCAAGCGCCGATTGGATCGATATTGTCATCGTGAGAATAGACTGCAATTTTCGAGCGACTGCCAGCTTCGCGGGCGATGGATTTGATCTCGACGACACCACTGGCAATTTCAGGAGACTCGATGGCAAACAATGATTCTAGGAATCGAGGATGCGAACGGGATAGTTCCAAGTTTACGCCACGGCCAGTTTCTTCGACGGCGAGGAGATAAGCTTTGAGTCTCTGGCCCTGCATAAATCTTTCACCGAAAATCTGTTCTTCGCGGGCGAGAATTCCTGTTGCGCGGTGGAAATCGACATAGACGACTCCGCGTTCGACTTTCGCGACCTGTCCGGAAACTATTTCGCCTTCTTTGCCGCCGTATTCTTCCATGACGGCACCACGTTCAGCTTCGCGAATGCGTTGGATGATGACTTGCTTGGCAGTTTGCGCCGCAATGCGTCCGAAATCATCCTTGAGATCGAGAGGGAAGATGATTTCTTCTCCGACTTCGGCATTCTTTTTCATTTTCTTGGCGTCTTCGATCAGGATATGCTTTTCGGGATTGTAAACCGGGAGAGGTTCAGGAACACTGGGATCTTTTTCTGTGACCGGTTCGAATTTCGAAGGTTTTCTTTCTTCATCGGAGAAATCTGCTTCTTCCCCCTCGGCCAAGAATCGGACCGTTGAGTCATCGACGACGATTTTGACTTGGTAGAATTCCATACCTCCTGAATCAAGATCGAGATTGACTCGGATGATCTGACCCTTCTTACCGTAATCCTTTTTGTACGCCGCAGCCAAAGACTGCTCGATGGCGTCGAGGATTTTGTCTCTTGGGATTTTGCGCTCTTCTTCGAGTTGGAGGAGCGCCAACTTCAATGCTTTTAAATCTAACATATGATTGTTTACCCTGAGCGATTTTTCTGTGAAGAAATAAAGTCGAGGGGTGCTAATTTATTAAAAAAGTCCGGGGGGATACCCAGGACACTAACAGAGATATCATAAAGCAAAGCCAGGTTTTAGTCAACTCTGTCGGTAGCGTAGCAAACATCTGCATTTTCTGAATCCCGACGACTATAGCGGAGCGATCTCGGAGCGGTGAGGAAAATACAGATGTTTGCGGAGTGTACTTATCCACATCGCTTGCGCCAAACTTTCCAACAACTCAATCTTTCAGTGTTATCATATCTATAGCATTTAAGAATAAATTTATTTTATTATGGATTCACAAGTACAACCAAGAAAGACTAATTGGTGGATGATCATTCTTCTTTGCGCTATTTTGATCATCGTCATCATTCTCATCATCGACAAGAAGCAGGGCGGGCAGACCGGTGGGGATATTAGCCGCGAAGAACAGGCGCGGATTCTGAGTGAACTCATGCAAAACAACCAAGGCGGCTCACAAGTTTCGAGCGAAGAACAGCAGGCCGTCCTCAATCAGCTCCAGAGGAGCAACACCGGTGGCTCAAACCTAACCGACGCCCAAAAAAGAGAACTCCTAAACCAGATAAAGAGCGCCCAATAGCTTATGCGAGCTAAACTCCTCAAAATTACCAAGTCTATACTAAAGAGTAACCCCTCCAGGCTCGCTCTTCTTGCCATATTTTTCATTGCTTCCTTTGGTGTCGTTTTAGCTCAAACTACCACGAGTGGTCCCGGCAATCCTGCTCCAGTACCAGGCGAACAGCTTGAAATCGGTGACGTTTACGGTTGGGCTTGGATGGCCCAAAACATAGTTTCTGATGGTGCGCCAGAAGGCGGCGGCGGCTGGCTTTCTTTTAACTGCAAACCTAGTCACTGCACCGACATGGATGGTGACGGAGCAGTAGAAAATTCTGAAAGATGGGGTACGACGATTTCCCTCGATCACCAAGGTGATGACGGCATGTTCATGGGGCAGGCCTGGAGTTCAAACTACGGCTGGATGACTTTTGAAGAAGATACTGTTTCTGAGTGTTGGATGGACAATAATTATGTCGTGAGTCCGAATATTGCAACCGCGCTTATCAATAATCCTGGTCCCGAAGTCGCCGTCGTTGGCTGGGGGCGTTTCATTTCTGGCATGGATGAATCTGACGATGGGTTTGATGGCTGTGTTTCATTTAGCGGAGTCAACCACGGCGTGAAGCTCAACCTCGACACCGGCGCTTTGTCCGGCTGGGCTTGGGGCGGAGATGTTGTCGGCTGGGTCAGTTTCGAATGTCTATATTGTAACCCTGGCGTCGTCCTTCCAACTTCGACCAGTATCAGTTTCTGGGCTGAACAAAATACCGTTCTTGCCGGCGGAGGCACTGTCCTCCACTGGGAAGCGACCAACCAAGCGCCAAATTACGTGGCTTCTTGTGTCCCTGGCAACACCAACAATTATTCTCACTGGAGAGCAGGCGTCGGCGCTGTCGGTGCGGTAGGCACTATCTCGACGGGCGTCGGCAACTTGCCTGGCGAGAGTACGCATCCTATCAATGGCATCAACGCCAATACGACTTACTCACTTGCTTGTACTGATCGTTACGGTGAAGCTCTTCCAACCCAATACGTAACAATCACGGTTAATCGCGGTATCCGAGGCTGTACTGACGCGTCGGCCACAAACTACAATCCTCTCGCGACCATCGATGACAACTCATGTGTCTACGGCCCAATCTCTGGCTGTACTGACCCACTCGCCACAAATTACAACCCACTCGCCACGATCGACGACGGTTCGTGTAATAGTAATCCTCTTATCCCTGGTTGTACCGATCCGACAGCTACAAACTACAATCCTCTAGCTACTCTCAATGATGGCTCGTGTACTTACGCTCCAATATCCGGATGTACAGATTCTACGGCCGACAATTACAACCCGCTTGCGACTATAGATGATGGTTCGTGTACTTATGATGGAGACGACGACGACGATGATGGACCGTCTCTCCAAATCTTCCCAGAAAACCCAACTCTCATCATCGGTAGCGGCAATTACAGCGAAGACCTCGAATGGATTTCAGATGATCCTTCCGCGCTTCACTCTTGCCGCGGCGAATTCAGACGAGACGGCGTTGTTGAATCTCTCGGTGGTTGGACCAACGTACCAACACTCCCTGATCCAGAGTCGAGCTTGATCACATTCACTCCATCGTATGTCATGCACCAACCAGTCTTTACTTCCAAAGCTTCGGCCGTCATCGATCCGACGACATTCCAGTTCAGAATTATCTGTGAAGACAGTCTAAACGGTGATGCGGATGTAGCGGCTTCGGCGAATGTACAGATGATTATGCGACCGATCGAACCTCCGGTCGTGGCCCTACGTATCATCGATCCAGATATTTCTCCAGTCGGTGAGGCGATTGAAGATATTTCTTCGACAATCGGAAGCATGGTAACTCTCAAGTGGGATGCTCTAAACGTCAATTCATGTGTCGCTGTTTCAGATGTATATGAAAATACCGGTAATAATGTCATCTCAACCAACGCCGGGTGGAACGGTCCGAAGATAGACGCGAGCGATCCAGACTACATGTTTGAAAACTCTCTCGAGCTCGATATGACTTTCGCTGGGAACCCTAGCGCCCTTCACCCGACTCGCTTCTACATCACTTGTACGGCTGACGACACTACTTACACTGGTGGCAACGTCAACCCACCATCCGCAGTCATCAGAAGGGAAGTCTGTGTCGGTCTATCTGGCATACCATTCCCAGCCTGCGGCGCGACAAATGGCGGCAACAACGTCCCGACTTACATAGAAATCTAGTGAAAGTGGAGAAAAATTCCCGTAAAGAAAGCCAAAAGGAAAACCCCTTCTTGTCCGCAAGGAGGGGTTTTCCACATTGAAGTATTTAATTGTCAATTTAATGCATCGCTTGGTGCTATCATATAAGGAGCGAAACAATTTTTTATTTTTTTATTATTACATTACAAATTTTTATGAAGAAATCGTTTTTTAAGAAATCTCTCTCTACTCTCGTCGTCTTTTTAATGTTGGCGGGTAGCGCCAACGCACAGTCCATCAACTGGACTCCTCCTTCCGGTCCGCCTTTGGGGAACAACGTCCCGGCGCCAGTCAACGTTGGTGATATTTTCCAGACAAAGATTGGCGGTCTTGGCGTTGAAAATACTGTCCATGTGGGCCGATTAGATGACGGGCAAGTAGGTGATTTCTTCTCTCACGAGAATTCTTATCTCTACGGTATGACAGCTTTCCAGGATAGGACTGATGGTAGCGGCCCGAATTTCCTCGTCTCGTTCCTACAAAGCTTCTTCTTTGACGATGTGCATGTCGGCGATGCTTCGTATCCGACAAATCTTTCCGTCGATGGAGGCTTTAGATTCTCTCCTAAAGATTCCAACGGCAACCCTATCCCATATCAGCCAGGCTATGTGCTTACCGTGGACGATTCTGGTAATGCTTCTTGGACAGATTCATCCGGACTACCAAGCTGTGAAGTCGGACAAATTCCTGAGTATCAGCAAATAGATGATGATAACTATGCTTGGGGTTGCGCGAGCGTCCCACTGCCTCCAGTTTGCGCCGACGGTCAAGTTTTGACTTACGACACCGGCATGAGCCAGTGGGCATGTACGGATGTCTCTACTTTGGGCGGCGGCTTCACCCCTCCTTTGTGCGCTCCCGGTCAAGTTTATGGCGTGGATAGTCTCGGTAATTGGGGATGTCTCTCTGTTGGCGGCGGCGGATTGCCAGCTTGCTCCATAGGTGAAATAATCAAAGTTGATGATAATGGCGTCTGGTCTTGTGATGTCGGCGGCGGTGGCACAAATATTCCAGACGGAACATTCAACGGCCAGATATTGGCCTGGGATGCGACAACCTCTGCGTGGGTACCTTCAAAAGCTATGCAGGCCTTGGGTGGCAGCTTAATCCTCGGCGGCGCTTGGCCGGGCGGAGGTGGTCCAACGGCGATTACGATAGGTTCGACACTGGCTAACGGTCCGACAGTTAAGGTTCCTTTGAACGAAAACACAAGCAAGGGTAAGTTCCTCTCCAGTTTGTCCACCGACGGTCAGCTTGGCTGGAACCCATATCTAAAGATGTATCCTCTAGGAGGCATATTCAACATTCTTGAATTATCCGCCCCTGATGGCCAGACAGCGACCTTCTTGAACAATGGTTGGACAATCCTTCGTGATGAACTCTTTTTGACCGGCATCAATCAGTTTCCAGATGATGAGAGTCAGCTCGCACGCCTTTGTATTGATGTAGAAGGAGCCGATGGTGTTCTCGGGACTCCTGGCACTCAACAATACAATGACAATGGCCAAGTGTACAAATGTAAAGGTGAGTCTGGATTTTTGTACACATACTTGGGTATAAACAATTATGAAAATTCAGACCCCGCAAATACAGACATTGATAATTATGCCTACTACTACGAAGACGAAGACGGCAACCCGCAATACATGCAGGATGTACAGACCAACGGTAACGGCCGATCGTTTATTCGTGAATGGGTTGTGCCTGATGAGATTTACTCTATAGACTTACAGATAGCTTCTGGTGCTGGTGGCGGCGGGGGAGGAGGAGCGGGACACTATAACTCCACTATAAGCTTGGGTCACGGTGGAGGAGGTGGCGGCGGAGGAGGTTCTGGATATATGGCTCCATTCTTCGATATACCAGTTACTCCCGGCGAGACACTCTGTATCTTTACAGGACGAGGAGGCAAAGGCGGATATGGTGTGGCCAAGAAAAGGAACCGACCCCTAGTTCAAACAATTGCCAATCCTAATCTAGACGCACCAAATAACTATGTAGCGGCAAAGACTGGTCAAAACGGCGGTAATTCATTCGTGGCACGTCCGCCAGTTGGAGGAGATTGTTCTGATGTCGATCCAAACAACCCTATTCTTCCACAAGGTGCTGGTATTGTCATTGGTGGATTTGGCGGTAAAGGGGGCGAAAGTAATATTGTTTGGACGGATGCTTGGTACCAGCCATTGCTTAACGGTGTTCCCGATGGACCCGCACAACCTCCAGATGGAGTGATTGTGCCAAGTGAACTAGAAGGACGTCGAGGCGGTTCTGGTGGTTCGGCTGGATATCATGGTCAAACTTATGGATATAATGGGAGTTCTGGGATGAGCGGATTTCTAAATTCACAAAATCCGCCCATCCCAACACCTGGCGCTGGTGGCAATGGCGGTGCAGGTGGAGCATCAGGAGGACTAAATGTTCAGATTGGTGGAGCGGGAGCAGACAACTTCTACGCTATCAATATTGACGCTAATAAAGACGGTAGCTATGTTACAGGAAGAAACGGTCCTACTAACGCAGAAGGAGAAAAGGCTCGAGGATTGGGCGACCATGGTAAAACGGGCACAACGCTATTTGTAAATCAAAATTTCCCAGGAGGAGGTTCGGGAGGAGGAGGAGCTTCAAGGGGTTACATAACATTTGGTACAAATGGAGGAAATGTGACTAACGCTGAGTGTCAAAACCCACCATTTGGGTTTGCTTTCGCCACAACCTACTATGAGGGAGACTTGTATGGCCCATTCGGAGGAACTCTTCCAAGTTGGGTAGATGAAACACCGCCGCCAAATGGCTACAACGCATGGGGCTATGCCGTTAGCTGGAATCCACTTATGTTTGGAGTTGCTTCGTGGGTCGCATGTAACGCCCAAATTACATATTCCACAGAAAATCCTTCCAACTTCCTTCCAAAGTATACAATGCTTGATTTTGATGGTGACGGTATCACAGACAACAATGCCGGCATTGGTCAACCGAGAGAGCAATGGGGTGACGGGACTTCCTTGGTAAGAAATGAAACCCTCAATTCTTCGATAAATTCTATAACAACTCACATGACTGCTTCTGGGTACACACAAAATGAGATAAATGCATATCTTGATAATTTGTGTATGGAACCTTTCCAAAACGGTGATTCCTGGACCGGATTTACATTTGCAGGTACGGCCCCTGAGTACAAGATTACCGCCTTAAAGGGTTGCGGTGGCGACGGTGGCCCCGGCGGACACGGTAATGTTATGGCAATCTACTAGTTTTCTAAATTAACCAATGGAAAAAGCAGAAAAAAAACAAATAGCTGTTTTCCTAGGTCTATTGGCCATAGTCATTGTCATCTTGGTTTTTGTCGACAAGAAGAAAGACAAGGAGCGAGAAGCAGCCAAGTATATCGACGGCATTCGCGCCGAGGTCTATGGTGGCACTCCGGAAGAGAACGAGATGATCCGACGCCAGATGGTAAACAAGATTCTCAACGGTGAAAACGGCCTCAATTTCCAGCAGAGCCAAGCTTTGCAAAAGCAATTTGAAAGAGACAGACAGCGCCAAGCAGCAAGTATGGGGAATTAAAATAACTAAAACGAGAGTAAAACAAAACCCGGCTCCGTCTAGGAGTCGGGTTTTGTTTTACCCGCAGGATTTTACAGTGAAATGCTATAATCTAGGCTATGAGTCCAAAAGAAAGAAGAAAGACTTTGGTCGTCGCGAACTGGAAAGCCAATCCTGATTCGGCAAAAGAGGCCAGAGAAATATTTGCTGGCGTGAAAAAAGTTGCCGGCAAATTCAAGAATGTTGAAGTTGTCATTTGTCCGTCTTTTATACACTTGGCGGAGCTCAGGAAGGCCCGCGGTACTTCATCACTCGCTCTCGGCGCGCAAGATTTTTTCTTCGAGCCGCACGGCGCTTTTACTGGAAGTGTCGGCTATGAGGCGCTTCTCGATACCAACATCAAATACGCCATTGTCGGCCACTCAGAACGCCGCGCGGCCGGTGAAGACAACGAAATCATTTCCAAAAAAGTCTTGGCGGCTATCGCAAATCGTGTCTTGCCAATACTTTGTGTCGGCGAACCCACGCGCGATGAGAATTTAGGGTACTTGTCATTCTTAAAGGGCCAGCTCGTCGACGCTTTTTACAAAGTTCCGAAATCCAAAGTGACGAGTGTCGTCATCGCTTACGAGCCGGTCTGGGCAATTGGGAAATCGGCCAAAAGAAACGCGACCTCAGCGGAGATCAAGGAAATTGTCATCTTCATAAAGCGCGTCATCGGCGATCTCTACAAGACCAAGAGCGTCCCGCCGATCAAGATAATTTACGGTGGCTCAGTCAACGCCAAAGATGCGGCTGAAATTCTCTCAGAGGGTGGCGTCGACGGGCTTTTGGTCGGACACGCGAGTTTGAATGCCAAAACTTTCGGCGAGATATTAAAAATCGCCGACGAGACAAAAAGATAATGAAAAAGATCCAGCAAGTTTTAAATTTGAAAGGCCGCACCGCGCTCGTGCGCTGCGATTACAATGTGCCCATCGGCCTCGATGGGGTAGTGGACGCGTCAGAAGCTTCCAGGATCGACAAGAGTTTGGAGACCATCCGGCATTTGCAAAAAGCCGGTGCCAAAACTATTTTGATTAGTCACATCGGTCGGGACCCAAAAGAAAGCCTCCGGCCGGTAGCGGATTATTTGAAAAAGCTCATCCCTGTCGAGTTCGTGCCGACGCTTGATGAATATGAGGTTCCAAGCATAATTTCAAATATGCAAGAAGGCCAAACCATTCTCCTCGAAAACTTACGCCAAAATCCTGGCGAAGAAGGGGGCGATCCGAAATTCGCCGAGTGGCTAGCGTCGCTTGCTGACCTATATGTAAACGAAGCTTTCTCGGTTTGCCATCGTCGTCATGCGTCCATTGTCGGTGTGCCGATGTATCTCCAGGCGTATGCCGGCTTTTGGCTCCAAAAGGAAATCGAGAATTTGGATAAAGTTATGAACGGTTTTGATCGTCCGTTTCTCTTCATCCTCGGCGGGGCCAAGTTCGACACCAAGCTTCCGCTTATCAAGAAATTTGAAACTATTGCCGACGAAATCTTGATCGGCGGCGCGCTTGCCAACAACTTTTTCAAGACAATTGGTTTCAAGGTCGGCAAGTCTCTCGTCGACAAGGACGCGAGCGTCGCGCAATTCTTCAACAAAGACCACATCAAGATTCCATTTGATGTCGTAGTCAAAGAGGGTGCGAAAGAACTCGCAAACATTGAAGCGGACGACATGATTGTAGACTTGGGTCCGAAGACACTCGAAGAATGGAAAAATTCTATCGGGAAATCCAAAACTATTCTCTGGAACGGACCACTCGGACTTTATGAAGAAGGCTTTGACGTCGCGAGCAAAGAACTCATCCAAGCCGTGGCCGACTCTGGCGCTTTCTCGGTTATCGGCGGGGGAGACACCGTCAAACTCGTCGAAGACATGTTGCTCACGGATAAAATCTCTTTCATTTCGACTGGCGGCGGCGCCATGCTTGAATACTTGATCAAAGGCACGTTGCCAGGGATTCAGATGCTCGAAAACCAAGAATCTTGATTTCCACATAAACTCATAGGACTCTTGAGTGCAAAGTAATATAATTAAGGAGTAAAATTTATAACTAATAATCTAGCATGAAAAATATACATCCAAAGAATTACAAAGTGATGTTCGGCTTGGTCGCATTGCTCTTTGTGATCTCCTTTACTCAAACAGGCGTTTTGTTGAAAATATTGGAATCGATCCGCTCGAGCCAGGTGGCGCAGGTGTCGCAAACGGCAGCTAGCGCCGAAAGAAGCGGTGGCGGTACTGCGATCCCGACATCATCAAGCTGCCTGCAGGTTACACCTCTCATCAATCAGGATTCCGGCAGTGTTTCGATCTGGGCTCCGCTGACCCACTCTAGCCAGAATTACATGATGCACTTCCGGGTGAAAAACAATTGTCCTTACATTGTCCACATGATTGATTCGAAGACTTTGGGAATCACTACGAATGATGTCTTGATGGGTTCCCAATACTTCAAGATACAGCGCATGGATGGAGTTGACGCTTATATCGATATGCCTTTGCCGACCAATATCGACAATCTTGTTGGCCGATACGAAGGCTATCTCTGCAATACCTGTCCAAATGGCGCCACAGTCTACAGGAATTCTCCAGTCGGTACTGCTACTTACAACGGTGCAGCTGCAATCAAAGCCTTTTCGATTCCAGTCGGTGCCACCGTTGATTCGTTTATGAATATTGCTATCGATGTGCCAGATGGGAATGTCGGATGGTATCGAGTCGCTCCAATTAAGCTCAAGTTCTTCCGTCAGACGGCGCTCGCCACCGGTTCGCCTCTCGGGATACAAGTGGATGCTTCAGAAATCACAACCTACACCTTCGCGACACCAGAAACCCTTGCAACTGATTACACAAAATTCCCAGCGAACTAAATAGAGAGTGAAATGGTAAAGGGCCCGCAGTACGCGGGCCCTTTACCTTCTTGTTGTTCCTTCGGCTACTGCCGGGCGATCTTCAGCGGCGGGGACTGTTCGCTGATGAGCATATATATACCAGGCGTCCAGCTTTCGGTATTGAGTTCAAGCGCACCGGACACCAAGCCTTTGTCGACGATCTTTTTGTCGACGTTGTACACGGTGTACTCTTTGCCGGGCGTGAGGCCCGAAACGGAAAGCTTGTCCGTGCATGGATTCGGCCACGCGGCAAGTTCTTTCGGCGCGGTTTCGGATATGCTGGTCGACAGCAAGTACTCATAGCACACGTTCGTGGTGTGTTCCGCAATGAAGACGGCCGTGGTGATAAAGTCATTCACCCATTGGCCAAGGTCTTCATGGATCACTTCGGCTGTCGCACAGACACCCCCCGGATTTCCGTTGTGGGGAATGTTGAAGACGAGAGGTTCGCCCGCTGACAGGTCGACAGTATCGGTACCGATGGCGCCGCCGATGTCAATCCCTTCAAGCGTGATGAGCAAGTGATGCTCGGGGCAACCTCGGCCTCCAGCTGCGTAGGGTAGCTCGTAAGTGTCGGGTATTTCTGCCGTGACCACTAGTTCCGTCGCGCTGCTGGCGATGCTATCGACCGCATAGTAAAGCGTGTCGATGCCATCGCGCCAGGGCGAAATCGAACCCAGGTAGATCGGTTGTGCCACTGACACTCCGTCATTGAACAACTCGTACGTGATGCTCGGATTGTCTAATCCATCGCTCAGGTCCAAAGGTATCACCCTTTCGACATAGACGAGCGTGTCACCCGTGAGGGTGCGATTGCCGAGAATGGAGTCGTTGTCGAGGCGTTCTTGGAGTACTAGCGTGTCGCCGCCGGTTTCAACGTAGATCATGACCGCGACCAAGTCTTTGTCGCGGGAGATGTAGTGTACGGGCGGGATGCCGTCGCACACGAAGTCCACGAACTCCAAGCTTGGTGCTTGGGCCTGGATCTCAGAGAAAGACAGGGTGAGGAAAACAAGAAGGTTGGGAAGGTGCGTCAGAAGTTTCATGGGTTCCGGGTGTTGGTTTTGGTCGACTTATAGCCTACCATGAAACCGTCCATTAGTCAATAGTTGTGGAAACTAGAGAAATGCCTTTATTTTTTGGGCGTATTCGGCCATTTGTTCAGGTGATTCGTATGACTTGCGGCCGGAGTCTTTCGCGTTGTGATGCCTTGGGATGAGGTGAATATGAAAGTGTGGTACTTCATCGCCAACCACGCCAACCTGGACATAGTCGCAGGGGATTCCGGATTTCATGGCAATCATGAGTTCTTTGGCTTTGACGAAAATATCTCCAATAAGCGTATCCGGTGCATCCTGCATCCACACGAAACGCTCTTTTGGAATAAGTAGGGTGTGACCGTAATAGACGGGCGCAATATCAATAAAAGCTAAGAATTTCTCATCCTCATAAACTTTTGTGGTCGGGATTTCGCCACCAATAATTCTCTCAAAAACAGTTTTCATACTGATAATTGTAACATGCTACAATGGCTGTCATGTCGGTAAAGGAAATCCCAGCAAAAATCGAAAAAGAACTCGCGAAATTTCCGCCTTTGACCAAAAGGCTTTTGTTCAATCGGGGAATTCTGGACGAAAAGGATGCCGACGAATTCTTGAATCCTTCTTACGAGCGCGATGTTCACGATCCATTTCTCATGAAGGATTTGGACAAGGCTGTGGCGCGAATTTACCAAGCGATCAAGGCTCGCGAGAAAATTTGCATTTATGCTGATTACGATTGCGACGGCATTCCGGGCGCGGTTATTTGGAATGATCTATTTCATAAAATTGGCTACGAGAATTTCCAAATCTATATTCCTGACCGACACAAAGAAGGTTATGGCTTGAATCCCGCGGCACTCCAGGAGATTTATGACGGCGGCGCCAGGCTTCTCGTCACACTCGACCTCGGTATCGCGGCCGTCGAAGGCGTCGCTTTTGCCAACACTCTCGGTCTTGAAGTAATTGTCACCGATCACCACTTACCCCAAGAAACTTTGCCACCGGCACTCATCATCGTAAACCCGAAGCAACCTGGCGACACATATCCCGACAACATGCTTTGCGGATCGGGTGTCGCGTTCAAGGTAATCCAAGGGTTTTTGAAAATGTACGGTGAGGAGTTTGGCGTAAAGCCTGGCTACGAAAAGTGGCTCCTCGACATGGTCGGCCTCGCGACGCTTGCCGACATGGTCCCGCTCAAGAAAGAGAATCGCGCGCTCGCACACTTCGGCCTGCAGGTCCTTCGGAAAACTCGTCGGCCGGGACTGCTCAAGCTCTTTCGTCATGCCAAAATCGAACCGCAAAATCTGCAGGAAGACGATCTCACATTTTCAATTTGTCCGAAACTAAACGCCGCTGGACGGATGGATACGCCGATGCGCGCATTCGAGCTTCTCGCGGCAGACGAGTCCAGTGCCGGGCTTCATGCTGACCACCTGACGAAGATAAATGACGAAAGAAAACTTTTGGTCGCGACGATTATGCGAAGCGTCAAGCGCACATTTGGCAAAAGGGAAGAGCGCTCGGTCATCGTCATTGGCGATCCCTCTTGGCGGGCTGGAGTCTTGGGACTTGTGGCGGGGAAGATAGTCGACGAGTACAAAAGGCCGGCTTTCGTCTGGGGACTCGAAGGTGGGACCGTCATCAAAGGCTCATGTCGCTCGGACGGTACCGTGAATCTCGTCGAGATGATGGCGTGTCTTTCGGAGGGGAGCCTTCTCGACTTCGGCGGACACTCCATGGCCGGCGGGTTTTCGGTCACGCACGAAGAAATTCATTTCTTGGAAGAAAAACTTTCAAATGCTTACGAGAAAACCAAGAAAGCGATTGAAATCGGCGAGGAAAAAATCGTCGGCGAAACAGTTTTATCTCTAGACGAGGTGAACGAAAAAACTTTTAACGAAATCGACAAGCTCGCGCCATTTGGGGCGGGGAATCCGAAACCGATTTTCGAATTCCAGAATATCGAGATATTCGAAACCAAAGCCTTTGGCAAAGCCAAGGAACACTTAGAACTTTCTTTCAAAGACAGTCGGGGTCGCCCGGTCAAAGCCATTCACTTTTTCAAAAAGGCCGAAGACTTTGGCGACAAAGTTGCCGCCGGCAAGAAAATAAATCTCTTCGCTCACATGGAAAAATCCCTTTTTGGGTACAGGAAGGAAATACGATTGAGAATCGTAGAAATAAAATAGGTAAAAGAAAAACCCCTTTCGGGTTTTTTCTTTTTGGATTATTTAGCGACTGAGTCGAATATCCTCTTGAATGCTTCTGGGTGATTCTTGGCGATATCGGCGAGGACCTTGCGATCGAGTCCGACATTTTTCGCTTTGAGAGCGGCGATGAATCGGGAGTATGTCATGCCGAGCGGTCGGACAGCGGCATTGATGCGCGCTTGCCAGAGAGTGCGGGCGTCAGCTTTCTTGTCTTTGCGGTGAGCGAAAGCGTGTGCGCCGGCGTGCTTGATAGCAACTTTAGCCTCGCGCTCTTTGGTCGAACGGCCGAAGCGATAGCCTTTGACGGCTTTCAAAACATTTTTTCTCCTCTTCAGGGAGATTGTTCCTCTTTTAACTCTTGTCATAAATTATTTCTTATTTACCCCGAGCGTAGTCGAGGGGGTTGTAACTTTCGCCTTTCGAACTCTAGTATTAACGTGAGGGAAGAATCGTCCGC
>CAZTRC010000006.1:0-41684 GCA_964615845.1 uncultured Candidatus Saccharibacteria bacterium | reverse complement strand
ATATGTCAAAAATAATTGGAATCGACTTAGGAACAACAAACTCGGCAGTTTCTGTCATCGAAGGAGGTCAGCCGAAGATAATTGAGAACGCGGAGGGAATGCGCACTACGCCTTCTATTGTTGCGCTTGCGAAAAATGGCGACACAATGGTTGGAGTTACCGCGAAGAGACAATCGATCACAAATCCGAAAAACACGATCTATCAAATCAAGAGATTTATTGGTCACAACTTTGACGAACCAGAAGTTCAGAAGGACATCAAATCAATTCCATTTGAAACTCGTAAAGGCTCAACTGGCGGTATCGAAGTAAAATTCGGCGATGATTGGAAGCGTCCAGAAGAAATCTCAGCCATGATCTTGCAAAAGATCAAAGCTGACGTCGAAGCCAAGCTTGGCATAACCGTGACCGAAGCGGTTATCACAGTGCCCGCGTATTTCAACGATGCTCAGCGACAAGCAACCAAAGACGCGGGCAAGATTGCTGGACTTGATGTCAAACGCATCATCAACGAACCGACTGCCGCAGCTTTGGCCTACGGATTTAATAAAAAGAAAGATGAGAAAATCGCCGTGTTCGACTTCGGAGGTGGAACATTTGATATCTCCGTTCTAGAAGTTTCCGAAGACACAATCGAGGTCAAATCTACCGACGGCGACGCGCACTTGGGTGGTAAAGACATCGACCAGTCGATTATGAATTGGTTGGCGGAAGGGTTCCTCAAACAAGAAGGCATTGATCTCCGCAAAGACCCGCTTGCCCGACAGCGCCTCGATGATGCTGCTGAGAAAGCCAAAATCGAGCTTTCAACGGCTCTAGAAACTGAAATCAACATCCCATTCATCACGAGCGGTGAAGCTGGACCGATGCACCTCGTCCGTACCATGAAGCGTGCCGAACTCGAGAGTATTTGCCAGGAATTCATCGACAAGGCTCTCATGATCACCAAACGCGCCATGGAAGCCTCACCATTCAAAGTCGCCGACATCAACGAAGTCATTCTCGTCGGCGGTCAGACTCGCATGCCAGCGATGCAGGATGCTGTGGAGAAATTCTTTGGCAAGAAACCAAACCTAACTGTAAACCCAGACGAAGTCGTAGCACTCGGCGCGGCGATCCAGGGTGGAGTTTTGCAGGGAGACGTCAAAGACGTTTTGCTTCTCGATGTTATCCCGCTATCGCTTGGTATCGAAACTCTCGGAGGAGTTGGAACAAAGCTTATCGAAAAGAATACAACCATCCCTGCGAGCAAATCTCAGGTTTTCTCAACCGCGGCTGACAACCAAACCTCAACCGAGATTCACATCGTTCAGGGTGAGCGACCAATGGCGGCTGACAACAAATCTCTCGGACGATTCGTCCTCGAAGGAATTCCACCAGCTCCACGTGGCGTTCCACAAATCGAAGTTACGTTTGATATCGACGCAAACGGAATCTTAAATGTGAAGGCCAAAGATAAAACTTCTGGCAAAGAACAATCAATTCGCATCGAAGCTTCGTCAGGACTTTCTGATGAAGAGATTAAGAAGATGCAAAAAGATGCTGAACTCAACGCCGACTCGGACAAGAAAAAGAAAGAGCTTGTTGATATCAAAAACACCGCTGAGATGACGATCTTCACTGCCGAGAAAGCTTTGAAGGATGCCGAAGGTAAAGTTGGCGAAGATGTGAAGAAATCTGTCGAGGAAAAAGTCTCGAAGCTCAAAGAAGTCAAAGAACTTCCAGATCATCACACCGATGAAGGCGTGCGACTAAAAGGCGCGACCGAAGAACTTATGTCTGAAATGCAAAAAATCGGCGAAGCGATGCAAAAAGCGCAAGCCGCAGAACCGAAAGCTGAAGAAGTGAAAAAAGACGATAATGTGCAAGATGCGGAGGTTCAAAGCTAATGTCCAAGGATTATTACAAAATTCTCGAGGTTGAAAGAGGCGCCTCCAAAGAAGAGCTGAAAAAAGCTTTTCGCAAAAAGGCGCATGAATTTCATCCAGATAAAAAAACTGGTGACGAGGCCAAGTTCAAAGAAGTGAACGAAGCCTACCAGGTTCTTTCGGATGACCAGAAACGCGCTCAGTATGACCGCTTCGGCTCGAATGGCCCGCAGTTTGGCGGACAGGGCGGGGCAGGCTTTGGAGGCTTCGATTTCGGTGGATTCAACGTGAACTTTGACGGCTTCCAAGGAGGCCAGGAGTTTGACCTCAACGACATCTTTTCGGCCTTCGGTGGAGGGTTTGGTGGCCGCAGGGTCAGAAAGGGCAGGGACATCGTTCTAGGCCTTAATTTGAGCTTCAAGGAGTCGATTCTCGGTACTTCTAAGACTATAAAAATGCCCCAAAACAGCGCCGAAAAAGGGAAGGGTGAAGTCACGATCAAGATCCCGGCCGGCATCGAATCAGGTCAAATGATGAAGCTCCAAGGTTACGGAGAGGCCATCGCTGACGGTCAGCCAGGCGATATGTTGGTCAAGATGTATATCGAATCGCACCAGAGTCTGCGCAAAGAGGGAATTCACCTCGTCACGAATTTACAGGTAAAACTCACCGACGCCATCCTTGGTGCGACGTATGACGTCGAAGGCGTCGAAGGCCCGATCAAAATCAAAATTCCAAAAGGCATCCAAACCGGCAAAATTCTCCGCATCAAAGGCTCGGGTGTCGCTGCTGGGCGTTTCCAACACGGTGACCTCCTCGTCGTCATTGAAGTTGAAATTCCGGATTCGCTTTCAAAAGAGCAGAAGAAACTGATTGAAGAGTTGCAGAAGAGTGGATTATAAAATTGCAAATTTGTGTTATATTTATTCCATGAGTAAAGAAATCAGAAGGAAAAGAAGTGATGCAAAAATTGGCCCCATCGAAAAAAAATATGGGGTAGATTTTGAGGTGCGTTCTGATAAAAAACTCGGACAGTTCTTAAAGGAAAATGGTTTTTCTTCTTTGAGTAAGGCTTTAGAAAAAGCCAAAAAGAGGAAATAGATGCTCTGGTCTAACGTAGAAAAAAGAATAAATGCGGCTACGAGACTGTTAGAACATACAGAACTTGCCGGTTTGGGAAATACAGCAAAGTCTTCTTACTATCGTTCTGCAATAATTCTTTTGTGTACCGTTGTAGAAGGTATGGTATATGAGTTGGTTAGAAAACACACAAGTCCTCCAAGCCACACATTCTACGACTCGGTTAAATATAAAGAAAAACACAAACTCCCGGCAACGGATATTGGTTCGTCAGAAGATTTGTTTATCTGCACGAAGATACAAGAGAATGTATCAATAAATGATAAAGGGGCTGATTTTGGTAAATTCAATATATATTTAAAAAATCACAAAATTATAACTCAAAGAGAGTATTCGGCTCTTAATTGGGCGAGAAATGAACGTAATAAGGTTCATCTGCAAAGTCTAAATACTCCAGATACTGGATACACGAAAGCTAAAATTAACAAAATTGGTAAAATAATTTCCTTTTTAGAAAGTAGGATTACTTAAATTTCTACAAACAATCTATTTTAGTTATCGAAACAAAGAATTTCTGACCAGTGTCTTTGATGGAATAAGAGTATTCCATGTTTATGTCTGAATCTAAAAGATATCTAGTATCAGGATTTTGGCAAAGAGAAGACAAGAGCATATCCTCTAAAGATTCGTTGCTTACTAGGCTTGGATCAATGTCATGGAGAGTGTAATAATAAACTATTGCATCTGACGTCCCGCTAATCCCAGTAAATGTTGTTGCTTCATCAAGTTCTGAAGGGAATATGGTGGTATCCTTTACATATTGAACAGCGCCCTCAATCATTTCTTGTTTAGATGGATTTTGTTCATTAGAAACATATTCTACGCCCCTTTTTGTAATATGACGAACACCGACAAAAACAACGAGAAAAACAATAACAGAAAAAATCGCCAACACCGTAGATTTGAATTTATTCGGCCTGTTATGATTATTTATTGGGTTTCTATTCTCGTTTAATGAATTCCCACAGCCAGAACAAAACTTAACTCCTTCTCTTATTGTGTTTCCACACTTTGGACAATGCATATTTTATTTTTTATTAATTAATAATTTTTTATATTTTCCTCACTTCAAAATCTTCTCCTCTGTCCTTAATTTCATATCCAAGAGCCGCGATTTGGTCGCGGAGGGTGTCCGACTTGGCGAAGTCTTTGGCGAGACGGGCGGTGTTGCGCTCGCGGGCGAGAGCGAGGACTTCATCGGGGATTTGATCTTTTATCCAGGACTCCATGCCGAGTCCTAAAACTTTGTCGAAGTCTAGAAGCGTCGCTTTCTTGTCGGCGAGAAGCGTGTCTTTGTCGTGCGCGAGAGTCCAAAGGACGGCGAGAGCTTCGGGAGTGTTTAGATTGTCTTCCAGAGCCTCGGTAAATTTCTGTTTGTAAAATGCACTCACGGCTCCGATGTCAGTCCCGAGATCGAGATACAAGTTTTTGAGTTTCTTCAAGGCATTTTGCCCCGCCTCTAGCGCCTCCCAAGTGAAATTGATGAGACCTCGGTAATTGCCTTGGAGGAGGAAGTAGCGATAATCCATCGGCGAGAATCCTTTTTCTTCCAAGTCGGATAAGCGATAATCATTTTTCAAAGATTTCGACATCTTTTTACCATCGATCAAAATGTGGCCATTGTGAATCCAGTAGTTTACAAATTGTTCGTCCGTGCAAGATTCTGATTGAGCGATTTCATTTTCGTGGTGGGGGAAGACGAGATCGATGCCGCCGGTGTGGATGTCGAAATGATTTCCGAGATATTTCGTCGACATGGCTGAACATTCGATATGCCAACCTGGTCGGCCTTTACCAAGACTTGTCTCCCAAAAGACATCGCCGTCCTGTTCGTCCCAGGCTTTCCAAAGAGCAAAGTCTTGAGCGTTTTCTTTGTCGTATTCGTCGTTTTTGATCCGACTTTGTGAGGCGTCCGACTTCTTTAGATCAAGGCCAGAGAGTATGCCGTAATCGGTGTCTTTTTTGATATTGAAATAAATGCTCTCGTCTTCGCCCTTGTAAGCGAGTCCTTTTTCCAAAAGAGTTTCAATCATTTTGACCATGTCATTAATATGTTCTGTCGCAAGAGATTCAATTGTAGGTGCGGTAATATTAAGCCTCGCGCATTCTTTATGGAACTCTTCGGTATAAAACTCCGTAAATTCTTCTAGACTTTTACTAGCTGCCTTAGAGTCACGCACGATCTTGTCGTCGACATCGGTGATATTCATGACATGCTTTACTTCAAGGCCGGAGTATTGAAGGACTCGTTTTAAGACGTCGGCAAAAACGAAGGCACGATAATTGCCAATATGAGGCATGCCGTACACCGTCGGCCCGCACGAATACATCCGGACTTTGCCCGGTTCTATCGGCGTGAAAACCTGCTCTTCCTTCTTTAGCGTATTATAAATCTTCAGCATTTGCCTATTCTATCACAACCACTTCTTGCCTTTGAAATAGACAAACATGATGAGTCCAATGACGGCCATGAGGATGAGAACGAGGATAAAATCACCTGAGTTTCGAATAATCAAAATTTCTTCGGGCATGTTCATGCTGAAAATACCGGTAATGAGGGTGATGGGGAGTAGGGTGAAGGTCATGATTGTCAAAGTCTTGATGGCTTGACCGGTCCTAGTGCTCAAGAGCGCGTCGTTGGTGTCACGGAGGTCGTCGAGAATTTCTTTGCCGACGTCGAGTGTGTTTTTTACTCGGTTGTATTCGGACATAATGATGCCGATGTTGTAATCAAACATCGCGCCGAACAGATCTTTGGCCGCGCCTTCGAAAGAAGCGAGAATTTCGCCATGATGACGGAGCGCTTGCTTGAAATTGAGGAATTTCCTATTTGTGCTGGAGATAATTTCGACAGATTCTGCTTGCTTGCCCTTAAAAATGTTTTCCTCAATATTCTTAAGCGAATAATTTATGTCTTCCAGTTTGTCCAAAGAATCTTTGTAGAGCTCTTTCATGAGGTGAATGAAAAGATGTCCGGCGTGCTCGCCGATGTTGTTTTTGTCGAGCAAACTCTCGCGGTCGAAGAGGCGGGAGAAGTTGTGAAGTGGATCGATTTTCTCGTAACGGGTGGTGATGACGAAATTCTTACCCACAACGAAATCTATTTCTTGTTCGATGTTTTTCTCTCGGCCTTCTCCAATGACAGGGAAGTGAAGGACGAGATACACCATCTTGAGCTTCTCATAATAATCGACTTTTGAACGCAAAGTATTGGTCCCGAGCTCTTCGGCCATGAGTTCCGGCAAGTTAAATTCGTCTCGCACGTCAGCGATTTCGGCAAAGGTTGGGGTTTCCAAATCAACCCAAGTGACATTTCGGTATTTGTGTTTTGAGACCATAAAGTATGGGAAAATTATATCATTAAGGATTGAAGGGGAGCCAAAAAATCAGGGGATATCATATCTCTTGCATTTTTTTGGACTTCGGGTAAAATACGTCCATTATGCAATTTGCTGTTATACGAACAGGCGGAAAACAATACAAAGTCTCGGAAGGCGATTCTCTACGAATCGAGAAGCTCTCGGGCGACTTCAAAACAGGCGACAAGGTCGTCTTTGATGACGTGCTCGCTATCGACGACGGCAAATCTCTAAACCTCGGAGCTCCAAGTATCTCAGGGAAGAAAGTCGAAGCGACTCTCGAGACCATCGGCCGAGCTCAGAAAATCGACGTCATCAAATATCGCGCCAAATCAAACTACTACAAAAAGCGCGGCCACCGACAGCCATTTTTCAAGGTCAAAATCACGAAAATAGCCTAATGCAAAGCGCCCCACCCGGGGCGTTTTTGCTTGGCTCAAGAGGCTTGACATTTCTATCTTGATTCAGTAATATAAGACTGAACCAACGAACAACTCTAACACCCCCGAAGATATGAAGAAGTTAGCACTTTTCACAATCATGCTTCTTGCCACAGGCAACGGAGCATCCGCCCAGGCGTGGCAGAACCACTTGTGGGTAGACGCTCAGGACTTGTCAGCCGATGTGCTGACTCCAAACGCGGTCTACTTCCTACAGGGGCGCGCTCGCCAAACAAAGCCTACCTGGACTCTCGTTGAGACCGGTGACGGCGATTCGACCATCACCGCTGGCTATCTGACCCAGGTGGAAAAGGGAGACCATCTTTCCCTCTACCGTATTGGCGACACGACGTTCGTACTACCTTCGAAGCACTATTCCATGCCGAGTGACGGAATACTCCGCACTCGCCGTGGCAAGAAGATCGAGGCGCTCACAGTCGAATTCGATCAATGTCCATGCGATAAGAACACGAGTATTCGCCTGAGTAAGGATTCGGTGACCGAGAACACTGCCGAACCTTACAAGATGGTGCTCGAGATCGATGGTGCCGAGTGGAGACGAGAAGGATCCTACCTTGTTCCGGGAATTTCCATGGAAGAAGTAGGAATGGCCGACTCAGCTACAGTGTCGGCTTATGGCCTTGGCATCGTGACTTCGGAAGGTACGGTCTGTAGCATCATGTGGCTCCATCTGGAGCAACGTGATGGCGCAACCAGGACTCAGGTGTACGAACCGTCTTTCCGTGAAGGGAAGCGCTTCGGTCTTGAGAATGGCCTGCACACGTTCGATGGCCACACGATCGAAGGCTTCCAGATCTTCCGCGATGCGCGACCTGAAGCAAAAGGCGCGAAAAAGCAGAAGCATGAAAGGAAGGCGCGTAAGCACAAAAGGCAAATGAACCAGTTCTAGAAGAACACGAAAGGGGCCCCGTAAGGCCCCTTTTCTCTTGAGTTAAAAAGCCTTTACATTTTAGAGACTTTATGGTATTGTCTTTTTGAAACACCCCCGAACCCATGAGAAAGCTTTTCGTGATTTTCTGCCTCTTGGCTGCGAACACGATCTTCGCCCAAGAGAAAAGGCCTATAACGGACTTAGAGATCAGGAATGATCTGGCCAACCAAGGCAATTGCGTGGTAATGATCCACCCGAGGTCTGACTTGCGGGTCTACCTGTATGTAGATGGCCAAGATGAGCCTATACATTGTTCCAACTATTCGCCGGAGAAGCGGAAGGAGGACGACAGGTTCGATTACCCGTATTGTGAAGGCTTGAAGTTCAGCGAAGGAGCGGGCGTTACTACTGCCGACGGTAGGAAAGTGACGCACTACAGCACTGAAGTCTATCAGCCAAGAGTATTCCGCTGATGGACCACAGACCAATTGAAAAGGGCCCCTCACCGGGGCTCTTTCTCATTTCCGATTTGAGAATGCGTTTTCGAAAGTTTCTTTGTCGGAGTATTCAAGTTCGGTACCGGTTGAGAGTCCGCGACCGAGGATGGAAATCTTCAAACCAGTATCTTCAAACTTTTTTAATCTTTCTTTCAAGTATTCCAAAGTATATTCGCCTTGCGGATTCAAAGAGAGGCCCAAAATAATTTCTTTGAGTTCACCCGCGGCGATTTTCTTCTCGATTATATTTTCAAGCTCTTTGATCCTGATGAATTCTTCCGGAGTTTTGGACAAAACCGGAATCGAACCTCCGAGAATAAAGTAAATACCTTTGAAAGTATTCATGGCTTCTAGATTTTCCAAATCAGAATCTTTCTCGACGACGAGCAGGGTAGAGCGGTCGCGATTGGGATCCCGCGCGATCGGCGAGAGTCTTTGTTTTGGATCTTCGGAATAAAAATATTGGAAACTTTCTTCACAGATGCGAATGTTTTTCTTCAAGTTCGAGACAGCCGACGAGAGATCGCTTGAGAATGAAGAGCTCTTACGCAAAAGGTAATAAACAAACCTTTTGGCCTGGCGTTTACCGACGCCGGGGAATTTCTCGAAGATTTCGGCTAATTTTTCTATCGAGTTGTTCATTTCTAGAAATCATTAAATGCGGCGTCGACTTGGCTACTTGTGGCTGGCGCACCATAGTCAGAGCCTTTTTCAATCGAGAGGAAGGTAGAATTTTTCTCATCGAAGAAGAGATCAACTTTGCCAAGCGGACCGTTTCGATGCTTTTCGATGAGGACTTCAGCAAGACCCGTTGACTCAGTATCTGTTCGGGTGCCCGAGCGATCTTCTCGGTGGATGAACATGACGACGTCGGCGTCTTGCTCGATCGAACCAGAGTCGCGAAGGTCAGAGAGTCTCGGTTTGCCGCCACGGCTTTCAACGGCACGAGAAAGCTGAGAGAGCGCGAGGACGGGGACGTCGAGTTCACGGGCGAGACCTTTGAGGGATCGGGAAATTTCGGTCACTTGATTGACCATGCTGTCATAATTCTTCGACGTCGTCATGAGCTGCAAGTAATCGATGACGATGAGACCAAGACCGAATTCACTCTTGAGTCTTCGCGCTACGGATTTCATCTTGATGATGGAGTTACCGGCTTGGTCGTCGATGTAAATCGGCGCTTTCGAGAGTTCGTCGAGAGAGTCGCGAATTTTGTTGAAGTCTTCTTCGCGCGTGATCTTACCGGTGCGGAGTTTCCAAGCATCGACATGGGATTGGGCGGAGAGCATACGCTGGGTCAATTGGTTGGCGCTCATTTCGAGAGAAAATATCCCGACTGGAATCTTGTATTTGACGGCGGCATTCCTCGCGATGTCGAGGGCGAGTGTGGTTTTACCGACTGATGGACGCGCGGCCAAGATGATGAGATCGGATTTGTGGAGTCCGGCGAGGACGTTGTCGAGAGCAGGGAAGCCAGTCGGTACGCCAGAGAGTTCACCTTTGGATTCGTGGAGTCTTTCGATCTCGTTCCAGACCTCGGAGACGGTTTGTTTCAAGCTGACAAATTTCTGACCCTTCGGATCACCAGTGATGGAGAAAACTCTTTTCTCAGCGTCGTCCATGAGAGTCTCGACGTCCATGTCGCTTTCGGTAAAGCCGACGGTCGCGAGGTGCTCACCAGCTTCAATCAATTTGCGCATCAAAGCTTTCTTGTAAACGATGCCGGCGTAGTGCTTGACGTTGGTCGAAGCGGGCACTGAGCTAGTGAGGTCGGAGAGATATGTGCGTCCGCCGATTTGTTCGAGTTGACCGCGGTTTTTGAGACTGGTGGACAAAGACAAAAGATCGATCGGCTCGTTCTTGGAGAAGAGGTCGATCATGGCCTTGAAAATTATCCGGTGTTTTTCGGAATAAAAAGATTCGAATTGGATGATGTCGACGATCTCGTTTAGGGCCGAGGGGTTTAGCATGATTGAACCAAGCGTTGCTTGCTCGGCATCGAGGTCGTGAGGAGGGATCCTAGAGATTTTATTTTTTTCAGCCATAGGGGGATTTTAGCATGCGGGCGCAAGTCGAACTTCTTGCCAAATTCGTGGGGATAGAGTGGATAATGGGGAAAAGGTTAAGTGCTTGACAGATATCCTTGTTTGTGCTATATTGAAATTCGTAACTAGCACAAAACGCCCATAAGGGCTCAAACACATTCACAAGATGGCAAAGAAAGTTTTTCTTCTGGAACTCGACCTCGAACGGTTCGACCAGTCATGCCTCAAGGATTCGAATATCGAACTCACGACCAGTCTGTTCGATTCGGAGACTGTCATCATCCACGGAGGCTACTATTGTTGTCCGAGTCGTGATGATGGATGGAGAACAATAGTCGAACTCATCGAACGCAACAAGTCGAAGTATTTCTGGGTAGTGTGGGGACATGATCGCGGGCTTTGTGAGGATATTCTGAACAAGAACATCCAAAACGCGACTTTCCTCAGCTTCGAGGACTTCGACCCATCTCGGCTATAAGTCGATATGAGCTTGCTTGAACCCGTTGTCTCTGACAGCGGGTTCTTTCGTTTTTTCAAAAGCATCTGCTAAAATTATCAAATGGAAAAAAAGATTCTGGTTTCGGGAGCGAAACCGACAGGCAGACTACACATCGGAAATTATTTTGGTGCGCTCAAGCAATTCGCCGACTTACAAAAAGAATACAAAGTTCAAATATTTTTGGCCGACTACCATGGGCTTACGAGTGTGCACAACAGAGAAGAAATGCAAAAACTTTCTTTCGATTTGGTTTGCGCATATCTCGCGATTGGCCTTGATCCCAAAAATGTAACTCTCTACCGTCAATCAGCTTTACCAGAACACACCGAGCTCGCCTGGATTTTCAATTGCTTGGTCAGCGTGCCGTGGCTTGAACGTGCCCACGCTTTCAAAGACGCCCAGGCCAAAAAATCCGAGATTAGTGTCGGTACATTTGATTACCCAGTTCTCATGGCCGCGGACATTCTCATGTACGACGCCGATGTTGTGCCGGTGGGCAAGGATCAGATCCAGCATGTCGAGATGGCGCGAGAAATTGCGGACAAGTTCAACAACACTTTCGGCGAAACTTTCAAAAGACCAAAAGAACTCGTAGTCAAAGATGTCGAAACGGTTCCCGGTATCGATGGCCAGAAAATGTCCAAGAGTTACGGCAACGTCATCCCGCTTTTTGGCACCGATGAGGAAATCAAAAAAGCCGTCATGAGCATCGTGACGGATTCGAAAGCGCCCGAAGAAAAGAAAGTCGCCGAAGAAAATAACATTTACAAAATTTACAAACTCGTGGCGACCACTGAAGAAAGAGAGGTCATGCGCAACGGATTTGAAAACGGCGGACTTGGCTACGGCGAAGCCAAAAAGATGCTCCTCGAGAAAATTTACGCTTATTTCGCGCCGATGCGCAAAATTTACGACAAACTCCAAGCCAATCCGAAAAAGGTTTACAACATCCTAGCCAAAGGCGAGAAAAAGGTCAGGAAAATCGCGGAAAAGAAGATGATGACGGTCAGGAAACTCACAGGTTTGCGCAATTGATACCAATAAAATAAGTTGAAATAGAAAGAGGCAGGTCCCAAGTGGGTCCTGCCTCTTCTTCATGCCCTTGGTAGGGCGATGGGGTTAATGCCCGGTGTGTCCGGGCTCCGCGGCGGTGTTCGGTGCGCCCCGATAGGTGCGCTTGACCTTTACTGTGCCGATCTCGATCTCCTCGGTCAGCACACCAGGTCCTCCACTTGGCACAGAGATCGTGATGGCACCATCCGGAGTGGTGTGCTCATGGTGATTCACGAACACTACTGGAACTGGTGCATTGTGACGCGTGCCGTGATCGTCCGTCGCTGGCCGTGTTGAGCCAACCGCTTCCCGTGGAGAGGTGGCCCAGCGCCAGAGTCCTACAAGCACAGCTAACGCACCTAGTACGTACACCAACCACCAAGGGAATTCATCATCCTCATTGGGAGGAAGGGAAACCTTGGTCGTGGTCTCGGCAACTTGCTCAGTGGCCGCGGGCTGTTGTGCCGGCGCGCTACTTTGCTTGCTGGAGGACTTGGTGCGGCTCGGCGGTTCGTTGATCACGGGGATGCCTTGGGCGCGGAACTTATCTTCCAGATGGAAGAGTGTTCCCTGTTCCCGGACAGCGGGACTAAAGCCGAATCTGTCATCGGTCGGTACCCAATCGATGTAAGGATGGAACTTACCATCACAATCGCGCCACCGCGCATCTTCTTCGTCGCAGTGTTGCAGATCACACCATGCCAGAGGCCCTTCCTTGAACAGGGGACCGATACCGTACATATTGAACGGCTTGGTCACCTCCACGGTGTCGTGGATCACGATTGGAGCGGACGGCTTGGACTCGGGCCCGCTGCACCCGGTGCTCATGAAGAGCAGTACGAAAATGCAGATGGTACCCAAGTAGGGCATTGCCGCCTCAAAGGCGGATTTCAGTTTGGAAGTGTTCATCGGTCGGTTCAGGTGTTGGTTTTGTGTTACACTAGCATATTATATTGATTATGTCAAGTAGGACTTTTTCTAAATCAACACCTCGAATTTGACCCGGAATTTTCTCTGATATACTAGAGCGGTGCCTGGCTCTCGTGACATGAGCGGCACTCTTAGTTTATTAGTTTAATTTTGTATAAATGAAGAATTTTTTAACTTTTCTTGTTATCGCAGTCGTTATCGTAATCATCATCGTCTTGGTCAAAAAGCCAACTAATGACGGGATGGATGGCGACAATTCCGGTGCTGCAGGCATCATGTTGGAAGGCTCTGATCCAGCAGACTACGACAATGACATGGTGGGCGGCGATGCAGCCGTCGATGTCGAAATAGGTGGTCAGGGCGACACGACAGCTCAATAATAGGGAAGCATGGCAAAGTCCCCGTCTGGGGATTTTGTTATTGACTATCCAGGCAGGGTGTGTTAATGTCCAAAATGGATGCTCAAAACCACATCCGCACCAAGCTCATGCAAGCCTATCCTGCTCCCGCCGAAGCCCATCATGCGTTGCACGGGATGATCGCAGCAACCTGCACCGGTTCCAAACAACCGGACGAATTGGAGACCGATGTCACCATGTTGAGTGTCCTTCGGGAACGCAACAAGAAGGACGAACAATCGTCCTGAACTTCTTAGGGCACGATCCAGTAAGGGTTCTTCGTCCCAGGTTCGGCTGGTATCGTTGTCCGTGGGGTTTGTCGGCTCCTCTGCGACAAACCCCTAAATATTGGTGTGGCGGGGATGTGCTTCTCTGGTGAAAGTGCTTTCTGGCTCGCCAGCCAATAAGGGCTCGGAACTTCTGTTCCGGGCCCTTCGTTTTTCATACAGTTTGACCAATATTATTTTTTACCGTAATCTTCACTCGAACCCCTAACACCCCCACCATGAAGAACCTCCTCTGTTTCTTGTGCGGAGCATCATTTGTCTTGTTCATTGTCCTCCTGAGCCTTGGGTTTTCTGTAGTTGCCGCCACAACAACCTGGCTTATCATTGGTTTGCAGCACGAATGGGACTTCTCTCATTTCTTGTTTTCCTCCGGATTTCTGGCGGTCTCTGTGGGCATAAACCACCTCCATCTTGTGGCGCTAACGGCAGAGTTTGATGGCTTGCGGGCAGAAACCAAGCCAAGTTTGAGATGGACGACAATTTTCCTCGCCATTCTTCTCTTGGCCCTCTACTATTTGGTTTTTGTTTACGATCTGCCCGCCTTCACCCCTTCCATCGTTCCAGTAGTTTTGGGACTGGTGAATTCTTTCGCCTGTCTTGTACTTCACGGTTTTTGGTGGAGAAGTAGCGTTGCATAGTAGGAGCATATCAACCTCGCAAGGACCGTCCTTGCGAGCAGAACGCCTCGGCCAGCCGAGGTGTTCCTGTTTCTGTATAAAAATTTTTAGATTATAAACTGTACTCTTTTGGAAAATTAGTTTAAGATATTCCCATTATGGCAAAAAGATCAAGTTTAGATATTCGGCCGCAAAATGCGAATCCTCGTAAATCGAAGAATCGCATCGCCGCCAAAAAGAAAATGCTCGCTGAGCGAGCCGCGAAGAAGGAAGCGAATAAGAAGAAAAATTGGAAAAGGAAAAAATAAAAGACGAAATCCGCTCCGAAAATCGTATCAGGGCGGATTTTGTTTTGGGCGACGGAGGGGTTGCTATTTCGGCCCAAAAAGCGTAGAGTGTCAATATATTACAAACTAACAACAAATTATGGGAAATTATCAAAAAGGTGGTAGTGGCGGGCGAAGCGGGGGAGGCGGATTCCGAGACAGTCGAGGCGGTGGGCGACCTTCGTTTGGCGGCAAGAGTTTTGGCGGTGGCCGTGGAGGCAACTCCGATGTAACGATGCACAAAGCAACTTGCAGCGAATGCGGTAAAACATGCGAAGTACCATTTCGACCGACAGGCGACAAGCCAGTTTATTGTAAGGATTGTTTTGGTGCCAAGAGAGATAGCGAGGGCGGTGCGCCAAGACCTGATTTTAGCGCTAGAGGTCCGCGTAAATCCTTTGGCGACAAACCAAGTTTCCGCTCAAACGACCGACCGGCTTTCCAAGCAACTCCGAGTAATGACGGCCTGAAGAAAGAACTCGGCGCCATCGCTGGCAAGCTTGATCGCTTGATCGAAGTCGTGGAGAAAGTTCTCGAGGGCAATGCCGCTTCAAAACAAAAAGAAGAAGTGAAGAAAGCCGTCGGAAAAGCGGTTGCAAGCGACAAGCCAAAAACAAAAGTAGCCAAAAAGAAAAAATAATTTCTTAATTCACTATTGACCGGGGTATTTCCGTGCTAATCTCTTTCTCATGTCCAAAGACGAGACAATTTTGCGATTCGAAGATGTGACTTTCGAATACAGTCCAATCAAACCAATTCTCGATGAGGTGTCTTTCTCTGTGCGTCGTGGGATGAAGCTCACCATTATGGGTCAGAACGGCGCGGGTAAATCGACGCTCTTTGGTCTCATCACCGATGAGTACGAAGCGAATCACGGCGTTATCAACATCACCAAGGGCGCCACCATTGCCATCGCCAAACAAGTCATCCCGAGGGATCAAATGAATTTGACCGTACGAGAATTCTTCCAGAATTGTTTCAAGGAGAAAATTTATGACATCGATCCTCGAATCGACGACGTGCTCGAGATTGTCCATCTCAAAGGCCACGAAAAAGTCCATGACCGAATCATCAAGAGCTTTTCCGGTGGACAGCAAGCGCGTATTCTTCTCGCTTCGGCGTTGATCCAAGAGCCAGACATTCTCCTCCTCGACGAGCCGACGAATAATTTGGACAAAGCGGGCATCGAGCACCTGACGAAATTCCTTGTCGACTACCAAAAGACCTGTCTTGTCATTTCTCACGACGCTGAATTTCTAAACTCTTTTACCGATGGCGTCCTCTATCTCGATGTGTTCACTAGGAAAATCGAACGCTATGTCGGAAACTATTTCGACGTCATCAAAGAAATTTCCGCACGTGTTGAAAAAGAAAACATCAAGAACGCGCGCCTGGCCAAACAGATTCAAGCCAAGAAAGACCAAGCCAACGTCTTCGCTCACAAGGGCGGCAATTTGCGTGCCGTGGCCAAAAGGATGCGAGATCTTGCGGCCGATCTCGAAGATGAAATGGTGGATGTCAGACGGGAAGACAAGACTATCAAGCCTTTCACGATCCCTTTCCAGGGCGATATCCTCGGCGACATCATAGACCTCCAAAAAGTTTCGACTATCCAAAACCACAAGCCGAAAGAGAAAAAAGTAAATATAAAATTGAAGAAAAATAATCACTTGCTCTTGAAAGGCCCGAATGGTATCGGCAAGTCGACACTTCTAGAATTGATTGCAAGCGGTAAAAGCGCGGGCGTCACAATTGCTCCAGATGTCCGTATCGGATACTATCGCCAAGATTTTTCGACGCTTGATTTCACTCAGACAGTCTACGAATCCTTGAAAGGCGGGATGGCTATCGCTAATATGCCGCTCAATGAAGAACGCCTTCGCGCGACCGCGGCCGGATTTCTCATCACCAGCGATTTCATCAACACCAAAATCGGTAATCTGTCAGAAGGGCAGAAGGGACTAGTCGCTTTCGCGCGGCTGGTGCTCGAGCGTCCGGGACTTCTCATCCTCGACGAGCCGACCAACCACATCAATTTCCGCCACTTGCCAATCATTGCCGAAGCACTCGACAAATTCGAAGGCGCAATGATTCTCGTTTCTCACGTTCCGGATTTCGTGGCGCAAATCCGGATCGATGAGACGCTCGACCTTTCCCCAAGCTCAAAAGCGAAAGCCATTGACACTTTTTAAATAAATAGTAATATCCACCCCGGATAGCAACAACGCTTCCTTCCAAAACCTTTGACCATGAAGATCGGACATTTCGGAATCGCGAACAAGTAAACCAAGAGCATACTCATCATGGGTACGAAGCTTCCTTCCGGAAGTGAACTCCTGTTGAAGAGGTTGAACGAGTGCGGTTATGGGTTTACTACCAATACCGCCATGAAGGGTGTGATGGATGAATTCTTGCTCCCGAGCAAGATCATCGATTTCACCAAGTATACCAACGATGACAGCATCGTTCCGTACCCACTGTGTGGGTTGCCGCAAAACGTCATCGAGGCGCTCACTGTGGTGGAGGAACACCATATCTACGCCTTGGCAACGCGTGGTAAGACGAAACAGATCGAGCCGATCTCGATCGTCTATGCACCATTCACTACGGTGATGGATGACAACGAGGCCGAGGTCGGAGAGGTCTTTCGCCAAGTGCACTTCAACACGGCAACAGCCATTACTGCGGCCATCAATGGCGGCAGGATCGTGCTGACCACTACGTTTCAACTGGCGCATTTGGTTCACGAGATCGTCGGCGTCGGCGGCCTATCTCCCGCGCGATTCCGTGACTATGCCGTTGTCTTCGGCCGGGAAACCATAGGGTTGCTGGGGCGACGCCTGTTGAAAACAGCGTCGAAGTTGGAGGTCCCCGTTCTGGAGGCGAATGGACGTCTCGAGCTGGAGACAGCGTAGAGGCGGGGAAAGAAAATATGCGCAAGAGCACCGGATGAAGGAACCCGGACCACTAGTTGGTCCGGGTTCTTCTTTTTTAAAAAACAAAGAATGTTATAATTTAAATATGGAAGAAAATAAAACAAAAACTTGGCAAACGATTTTAGGAGTATTGATTTTAATTGCCGCGATAGTTTGGTTTATTAAAATGCCAGCGAAGGATGTGGTGCCGACACCAGTAACAGAAACTCCGGGCGATACGAATGTCGTCGAAGATCCGAACATTGATGCGACACAGCTTTGCTTTATCTGGAACACCGAAGCAGGGGACAAGGCGCAGCTTTCGATGGATATCCGTGGGGAAAATGTCATCGGAGAATTCTTGTGGCTTCCGGATGAGAAGGATAGTAAGACCGGCATATTCAAAGGTACTGTCGGACCGGTGGATCAAATGTCTATGTCTCGCACCGTCAATGGTTTCTGGGCAACATCTGCCGAAGGCGTGACTAACACCGAAGAAATCATCATCAAGTTCGGCGAAGGTAATGCCGCTGTCGGATTTGGAGAGATGAAGGATAGAGGAGACGGTACATGGGTTTACGCTAATCCGGACAAGTTGTCATTCGAGCCGAATATGAGTGACACGGATTGTGGCGATGAAGCGATGGATTAATTATTAATTTAGTAAATAACTTGTATGGCAAAAGGACAAGACAAGAGAAAGGAAAAGAAGAAACCAAAGAAAGTGAAATAGTAAAAAGCAAAATCCCTCCCGTCAAACGGGAGGGATTTTGCTTTTGATGAGATTACGCCTTTTGGACGTTAACCGCATTCATGCCCTTTGGAGATTCCTCCATCTCAAAAGTTATAGCATCACCTTCGCGAAGATCATTGTATTGAACTCCTACCAAAGAATTAGCGTGAAAGAAAAGTTCTTTCTCTAGGCCTTCAGCTGAGATGAAACCAAAACCTTTATCGGTCAATTTTTTGATTGTACCAGTCATTGATTTAGTTTATCTATGTTTTAATTACAAACGTTTTTGTCCCCTCGAAACTCGACATTTTCAAATAGAAACCTAACCCTTTTGCCCCTCCATTATATAGTACACCCACCGAATTTGTCAACAAGCAAAGCCGACGTGCTATAATACCTTTACTTTTTAGCACTAATTCAAAGCCTCCGCATGAAAATAAAAATCCCGAAAATCGATTTGAAACACGTTAAAAATTTATCAAAAGAGCGTAAAAGCCTGATTGCCAAAGGCGCGATTGCCCTCGGCATCATCATTGTTGGTATAATTTTCATCAGCGCCAAGCCAAAGGAAGAAGTGGTGGCGCCCGTTGATGCCGAAGCCTTGGAAGCTTTGGAGGTTCGGGAACTCGTCGAAGGTTTTGGCAGGAGACATGCTTTGGTTTCGCTTGTTGCCGACAAGGAAATCCGCGATAAGGCTATTAGCGGACACTTCAGCTATTACGCTTCATCTGAACTCGTCAAAAAGTGGCAAAAGGATCCCGAAAACGCGCCAGGTCGGCTGACCTCGAGTCCTTGGCCAGACAGAATCGAAATTGATTCACTCGTGAAAAACGAAGACGGCACTTATGCTGTGACAGGTAGACTTATCGAAGTCACGAGCGACACCAAAGTGAAAGACGGAATTTCCGCTGAGTATTCGGTGACGCTCAAACTCTCGAATGTCTCCGGTAAATGGATAATCACCCAGTACGAAAAGACTCTTCCTCCGGCACCAGAGTTGGAAGAAGATATGAATGGGGCGGAGGAAAATAATTAGAATGAACGAAGCCCCGACCATAGGTCAGGGCTTCGGACTCGAAAAAGATCTTCTTCAGGCGGCGCGTTGGGTGTTCGACTTTCCACGGGTGCTGGACCCATTGAGGGCGGAAATCGCCTTTGCGGCGGCTTCATCCATGGACTTCACCGGCATGCTGCGCTTTCTTGCCGCTTCGATGACGCGGTAGGCAATGCTATGCATGTTGTCCTTACCGAGATCTCCACCGAAGAGGACCACTTCGTTCACGAAGCCGCGGTTGATCATCGCGTCAACTGCTCCAACGAGGTCCTCGTCCGCGAGTAGGTACTCGATGGTCGGATGTTCCTCTTTGAGGTCCAGTGCCTTTCGACGAAGCTCTGCTCCGGTCAGGGTGTTCGACACGAGAAGAACGATCTTCGGGCCTTGCGCGTCTTTCCTCTGCGATTCGAAGTGCTGGATCGGTCCGCCAGGGTATTGACGGAGATAGATCTGGAACACCAGTTTGAGTTGGCCGATCGCGGCCTTGTCTAGTGTCTGTTTGTCGGCCGCTTTGATGGCGCGCAACGTGACCAGATCCGAACGATCGCTCACTCGTTGATCGGTCATCAGAGCGTCATCTTGGCGTTCGCCACTTGCTCGCAAGAAGCCGGTGATGTGGTCAAAGGTTGCCGGATCATTCGTGTAGACGAACCATTCCGGGCGGAAGGGCCAGGTGCTTTTGTTTTTCATGGCGTGGGGTGCTTGGTGTTTGTGCGAATTATAAACTCAATACAGAATTTTGTCAACAAATGATTGGAAAAAACGAGTCTTTGAGGTAAAATATTTTTTATGCAATCAAGAACTTATATCCGCGACCTTGGAGGTCGCGCCGGGGAAGAAGTTGTCATTAAAGGTTGGATCAGCGTTCGACGTGATCAGGGCAAGATGGTCTTTTTCGATATTCGGGATTTTTCTGGGACGATCCAGACAATTGTTTTGCCGGGTAGCGCAGCTATTGAGACAGCCAAAGAAGCTCGGCAAGAATCTGTTGTTTCCATCACAGGCAAGGTCAACGAACGTCCTGAAAAGAATAAGAATGCTAAAGTCTTGAATGGTGACATTGAGCTTGAAGTCTTAGGACTCGAGATTCTCGCGCAAGCTGAAACACTTCCATTCGACATGTCTGCCGACGGCTTCAACCTCGATCTTACGACCGAGCTTGATCATCGCGCGCTCACACTTCGTCATCCAAGACTTCAGGCAATCTTTAAAGTTCAGGCTGTCATCATCGATTCGTTCCGCGAATTCATGAAGTCGCAAGAGTTTTTCGAATTCCAAGCGCCATCGATCGTGCCCGCGACAGCTGAAGGCGGCGCCGAAGTTTTCCAGATAGATTATTTCGATAAGAAGGCTTATCTATCGCAATCACCGCAACTTTATAAACAAATCGTCATGACAGCTTTTGAACGCGTCTTTTCGGTCAACAAGATTTTCCGCGCCGAACCTTCAGCGACGACGAGGCACATCACCGAAGTCGTTTCTTTGGACGTCGAGATGGGCTTCATTGATTCTTGGCGCGACGTTCGTGATTTGTCCGAGAAGACCGTGCGATACATCTTGGATCAAGTGAAAACAAAATGTCCTCGTGAGCTCGAATTTCTCGGCGCAACACTTCCAAACATGATCGAATCGACGCCGACAATGTCACTTACCGAAGCTCTCGCGAAGCTTGGAGCGGGGGCTGACAAAGATCTCAATCCTGAACAGGAGAGAAAGCTTTGCGAAATCATCAAAGAAGAAACAGGATCTGATTTTGTTTATGTCTATGGCTACCCAACACGCCAGAAGCCTTTTTATGTTTTCCCAAATCCTGAAAATCCGGAATTCAATGAAGGTATGGATCTCTTGTGCCGTGGCGTCGAATGGCTTTCTGGTGGCCGACGCATCAGCGACTACAAGCAACTTCTCGAACATGTCGATAAGTGGGGGATGGATCCGGCGAAAATTGAAATGTTCCTCGAAGCTTTCCGCTATGGCGTGCCGCCTGAAGGAGGTTTCGCTTTTGGCGCCGAGCGTATGACGATGCAGATCCTCGGGCTCAAAAACATCCGCGAAGCTACAATGTTCCCACGTGACATGAATCGTATCGATGTGAGACTCAACGACAACAAGGAGGAATAAAAACACGAAGGCCCCGCTAGTCGCGGGGCCTTTTCGTTCTGTCGTGGTTCAAGAATCTCACGCAGCTTTCTTTTTGAAGATGACTTCATCGAGAAGGCGGAGCAGGGTTCCGATGAAAACCAACAGCATGGTAATAGTTGTCCACGCAATTGGTTTGAAATCATTCTCGGTCATGGAAGTAAAGATGTCGGCGCGAACGAATTTCAATCCGAGCAAGTCGGGAGTGTTCACCATCGCCCAGCATATTCCATACCCTTCGTAGGCAAGGAAGATGATGAGACAGACGATGATCGTTGCATAGAAGATTTTGGAAGTGGGCTGCATGTTTCAGGGTGCTTGGGTTCTTTTGCATAATAGCATAGACTAGTATATTTGTCAATGTTTAAAACATCCATAATACAAAGGCTGATTTGGTAGAATAGGCGGGTGGAAGAAACCATATATAAAGTAAAAACAGCCTCATTTGAAGGCCCGCTTGATGTTTTGCTCGGTCTGATCGAAAAAAGAAAACTTTTCATCAATGAAATTTCGCTTGCGAATATCACGGATGATTTCATCGCTTACGTGCAGACGATCGACAAGAAAGACTTGAGTGCCTACGCGTCGTTCATTGCGGTCGCGGCAACATTAATCCTCATCAAGTCCCGATCTCTCATCCCAAATCTTGAACTTACGTCCGAAGAAAAAGAAGACATCGGCAGTCTTGAACGCCGGCTTGAACTTTACAAACTCATCAAAGAAATCGGCCGAGATATCGAAGAGCGGTTTGGTAAACAAATTATTTTCCCGCGTCTTGAGCGCGACATCGAGCTCAAAGTCTTCGCGCCAGATCCGCAAATCACGCAGGACGCGATGCTTGTCGGTATCCAATCCGTCATCCAAGCCTTGCCGGCGCCAGAAGAGAAGAAGCCGGAAGTTCTCGTGCTCAAAGTCAAAAGCCTCGAAGACACGCTCCAGGAATTGCTCGAGCGCGTCCAGTCTTCGATCAAAATGTCTTTCAAGAGTTTCTCTGGCAATCTCGGTTATGCTGAAGGCAGGGAGCAAAAAGTTGGCGTTATCGTCTCGTTCCTCGCCATGTTAGAATTGGTCCGTCAGGGGATAATCGACGCGACACAGGAAAATGATTTTGAAGATATCGAATTAGAAAGTTTGAATCAGCAAAAAGCCGAATGAATTTAGAATCAAAAATCGAATCTCTTTTGTTTTTCAAAGGCGAGCCAATGGCTTTCTGGGATATTGCTGTGGCTCTGCGTGTCGATCCGTCTGAGATTCCACCGGCGATTGCAAGTCTCGAAGTCTCTCTCGCGGGCCGCGGCATCAAGCTCGTCACTCACGATGAGAAAGTCATGCTCGGGACGACGCCAGAGATGAGTGAATTTTTCGAAACGCTCCGCAAAGAAGAATTGTCCAAAGAACTTTCCAAAGCGGCGCTTGAAACGCTCTCGATCGTTTTGTACCGCGACAGTGTCACTCGAAGCGAAATAAATTTCATCCGCGGCGTGAATTCTGGCTTCATCTTGCGCGCGCTCGAAGTTCGGGGATTGGTGGAGAGGGAGGTACACAAGAGTGACTCGCGCACGTACGTGTACAAGCCGACTCTCGAGCTCCTGTCTTTCATGGGTGCGGGTAGTGTGGGGGATTTGCCGCAGTTCGAAGAGATGAAGAAAACATTAGAAGAAAAACTTTTAAAACAAACCGACCAAGATGAAGCTTAACGAATCCGAACGGCAGCTCGTCGCTGTCCTTGTCATATTTGCCCTTCTCGGGTTTTTTTATATCAAAGGCATCAAGAAGGAAATAAGCGATGGCGAAAAGCTTGAGCAAGAGCTTCAAGCTTATGAAGCAAGTATCCGACCATTCCTCGATCTCGCGCTGACGTCCAAGGCCTTTGCTATTTATGACACGGAGAAGAAACAATTCCTCTACAAATTCCACGCCGAGGAGGTCATGCCACTCGCAAGTCTCGCCAAAGTCATGAGCGCCATCGTCGTCCTCGAGAACGTCCCAGCCGACCATGTCTTCCAAATTGACAAAGAATCCTTGAGCGAAATCGGCGACAACGGACTTCTCGTCGACGAGAAGTGGGGCAGGGACGAGCTCCTAGAGTTCACTCTCGTTGCATCCTCAAACGACGCTATCCACGACATCGCCATAGAGACGGGCAAAATTATAGATCCGCAAACTAGTGATCCCCTGAAAACATTCGTCGATACGATGAATAAACGAGCCGGAGAACTCGGCCTTCGAAGTCTGACATTTCACAACGAATCCGGACTCGACATGAAAGAAGGCATCTCACGCAATGGCGCGTACTCAAATGCTCGTGACATGGCTCGGCTTTTTGCTCACGCAGTCAGCGTCTATCCGCAAATTTTCTCGGCGACGACCCAGCTTGAGTTCCCAGTCAGCTCCGAGGACAAAGATCATGTAGCCAAAAACACTAATCCTCTGGTCAATCAAATCCCGAAGATTCTCGCCTCGAAGACGGGATTTACGGATATCGCTGGCGGTAATCTCGTCGTCGCCCTTCGAGGCAAAAATGATGTTACAATGGTGGTTGTCGTCCTCGGATCGACATTTGACCAGCGGTTTAGCGACGTCAAAGCGATTTCTGGAGCACTAAATCAATAATATGGCGCAAATAGATTTGAGTTTGGTAAAACTTTTCTTGCCGGCAGTCATGACTTTCGTCATCGGTATTTTGATTACGCCGATTTTCTCCAACATCTTTTATCGTTTCCAAATGTGGAAAAAGGTTGCGCGAAAAGTCGACGACGGACTCGGCGCCGATGATGCCATGTCGCCGGATTTCAAGAAATTAAACAACGGCGACGCCGAACTTCACACACCAAGAGTCGGGGGCATGATAATTTGGGTCAGCATTTGTATTTCAGCAATCTTACTGTTTCTCATCCCTACATTTTTCCCTTCAGAAATTTCTCAAAAGCTAAATTTTATTTCAAAAAACCAAACGCTCTTGCCATTTATCGCGTTGCTCGTCGGTTCGGTTTTGGGACTCTTGAATGACCTGCTCACCATCTACGTGAAGCGCGGCGTTTTCGCCAATGGTTTCCCGCGAAGTTATATGATTACGCTTGTCGCACTTTCGGGGCTCGCTTTTGCGGCGTGGTTTTACCTAAAGCTCGGCGATCACCAAATCCTCATTCCTTTTATTCATCAAGCGCTGGAAATCGGCGTGTGGTTCATTCCGGTTTTCCTATTCGTATTCCTCGCGACGTTTTCATCGGGCGTGATTGACGGTATTGACGGGCTTGCGGGCGGCGTGATGTCAATTATCTTTGCTGCGCTCGCCGTCATATCTTTCTTTCAAAATCAGATCGACATCGCGGCCTTCTCACTCGTCATTTCTGGTGCAATCCTCGCATTTCTATGGTTCAACATCCCGCCGGCCCGGTTCTGGATGGGGGAGACGGGGATGCTTGGGCTTACGTTTGCGCTCACAGTCATCGTCTTTCTGACCGACACAGTACTCATCCTCCCGATTATCGGCTTTCCGCTAGTCATTACAGCCGCGTCTTCTTTCATCCAAATCATCAGTAAAAAAATGTACGGCCCCTCTGGCAAAGTCTTTCGCGTCGCGCCGCTTCATCATCACTTTGAAGCCATCGGCTGGTCTCGCGAGAAAATCACCATGCGCTATTGGATCATTTCTCTCATGTTCGCAGCGGTTGGGGTCATCGTAGCGTTGCTTTAAAGCTATTGACAATAGGTCTAATTTGTAGTAGTGTCTAAAGTCATAGCACACCCACAACCTAACACCACATGGACAGACAAACTTTCGGCCAAATGGTCGCCAAGCGATCTGGTCAGCGAACCTCGGGGAATTTCCTCATGTTCGGATCACTTCCGCTACTGATGCTTACCGTTATTGGTCTGATGGCCATGGTTATGACGGAAAACCAGGATCTGATACCTCGCTGGACGCAGATCTGTATCCTGGCGGGTGTACTGCTTGGATTCGGCCTGATCCCTGCTATCGGATGGGGGCTTGGACGCACTATGCGAAAATTCCATATCTCCACCCTTCGAGCAGACATCGATGTAGAGGAACACATGATCAGGTTCGCCTGGAGGAAGAAAGAGGAGTACAGAAGGTACTACTATGGCGAACTCGACATCCTCGACTTTTTTGGCCTCAAGAACTTTGTCTCCTCGGCAGGGTTCGATAAGCCAATCGGCGACTATCGACGAATACTCGATGAACTCGAGAGGCGTGAAGCTGAGTGGATCAAGATGGGATGGAACAAAATCCCTGAACACCGAGAAGGATTCAGGAAGATGCGATCCTACATCCGAGAGTGTCATGACTTCATTACCGAAGTCGAGATCGAAGGGCTTATGGAAGACAGTCAACGCACTGAGCGTTTGAGAGAACTCCTGAAGCCACTCTACGAGAAGTCCCTCCTTGAGGTGGAAAAGATGATCGTCAATCACCTAAAGAAGCTGCGTATGGCCAAAGAGGTTTACGGCATGCAGTTTCCAGCCAAGAGGTTGTGGGAAGAGTGATCTTTTAATACATCTGATAGCGCCTAACTCTATATGGGGAAGGCGCTATCTTTGTTTTTGATATACTTGATGGATGTCATCCGTCGGTAAAGTCGATAAATTTTTTTTGGGCACGGTCATTGCGCTCCTCATCATTGGCTTTTTGAGTTTTGTCTCAGCTTCTTTTGGCGTCTTGGCCAGAAGCGAATCCAAGTTTTGGAGTATCATCGTGAGCCAAGCTTTAGGCCTCGTCCTCGGCGGGGGACTCATGTATTGGTTCTCACGAATTGATTACAAAGTCTGGCGCAAGAACGCTTTTTATTTTTTCCTCATCTCCATCGGCCTCACGCTTCTCGTTTTCATCCCTTCTCTCTCCTTCGAGCACGGCGGCGCGCGGCGTTGGATCTCACTTGGGCCAATTTCTTTCCAGCCTGTTGAGCTTTTGAAAATTGCCTTTGTCATTTATTTCGCCGGTTGGCTCTCGTGGGTCAAAGGCAAGGCCAAGCAAGTCCGGTACGGCGTCTTGCCGCTCGTCGCTATGCTCGGTATCGTCGCAGCGATCCTCCTCCAGCAACCGGATACCAAGAGCATCATCCTCATCTTCGTCGCCTCGGCTTCGATGCTCGTCCTCTCCGGCGTGCCGTGGAAATATGTATTGATAGCTTTCGCCGTCGGCGCGATGATGTTTGGCGTTCTCGCTTTCTCAAAGCCTTATCTCTTCAAACGCGTCACGACATTCCTCAATCCCACTTCAGATCTCCAAGGAGCATCATTCCAACTCCAGCAATCCCTCATCGCCATCGGCTCCGGCGGCGTTTTTGGCCGAGGACTCGGACAGAGTTTGCAGAAGTTTACGTACCTTCCTGAACCACAAGGCGATTCTATATTTGCCGTCATCGGTGAAGAGTTTGGATTTATCGGGACGACGCTCCTCGTGGTCCTCTTTACGATGTTTGGCCTGCGGGGTATGCGCATCGCTTATCGCGCGCCGGACTCTTTCGGTAGACTAATGGTCGCTGGAATTGTTATACTTTTACTTGCCCAGTCATTCCTAAACATCGCTTCGATCATCGGGCTTTTCCCTTTGACCGGCGTCCCGCTCGTTTTCATAAGCCACGGCGGCACGAGTCTCATGATTGCTATGGCTGCGGTCGGTATCATCCTAAATGTTTCGAGGTATCAGTTACAAAATAGATAAATTATGAAAATACTTTTAACAGGCGGTGGCACAGGCGGACACTTTTATCCCTTGATTGCCGTAGCCGAAGCTCTAAACGATCTCGCCATCAAAGAAAAGATCATCGATCTCGAACTCTTTTATATTTCCGATTCACCTTATGATCAGCGCGCTGTCGAGGATAACGGTATCAAGTTTTTCAAATTGGAAACCGGCAAGCAACGCACATATTTCTCGATTCAAAACTTCTTCGATATCTTCAAAACTTTCTTCGCGACTCTGAGCGCCATCATCATGGTTTACAAGATTTTCCCTGACGTCGTCTTCTCCAAAGGCGGCTATCCGGCTGTGCCGGTGACGATCGCGGCCAGATTTCTCGGCATCCCGCTTGTCATTCATGAGTCCGACTCTGTCCCAGGCCGCGCCAACAAAATGGCGGCCAAATGGGCCAAGCGTATCGCTATCTCTTACCAAGAAGCCATCGAATATTTTCCCAAAGACAAAACCGCTTTCGTCGGACACATTATCCGCAGGGAAGTTCGCGAGCCTTTGAAGGATGGCGCTTTCGAATACTTGAAATTGAAAACAAGTCTTCCGGTCCTCTTCATCCTCGGCGGATCACAAGGCGCGAAGATTATCAATGAGACAGTCATCAGCGCATTGCCTGAGCTCGTAGAAAAATATCAAATCATCCACCAAACCGGCACGAAGAATTTTGAGGAAGTCAGTAACTTGGGCCAAATCGTCCTCAAAGAATCCATGAACAAGCCAAATTATTACGCTTATCCATATCTGAACAAGCTCGCCATCCGCATGTGCGCTGGCGTCGCTAATCTGGTAATATCTCGCGCGGGAGCGAATTCGATCGCCGAAATCGCTTGCTGGGGTTTGCCATCGATCATCGTGCCGATTACAAACTCGAACGGTGATCATCAGAGAAACAATGCTTTCAATTATGCCCGTACCGGCGCCTGTAGTGTCGTCGAAGAAGCCAATTTGACCCCGCATGTTCTCATCGAAGAGATCGAGAGGATTCTCGGCGATGAAAAGCTCGCCGCGAAGATGCGCGAAGCGACCAAGCAGTTTGTCTTCCCCGAAGCGGAGATGAAAGTCGCCAAAGAAATTATCAACATCGCCCTCACGCACGAAAATTCATAATATGTCACAAGTAGTTACAAGAATGGCGCCATCGCCAACAGGAAAATTCCATATCGGTTCCGCGCGAACCGCGCTTTTTTCTTATCTTTTTGCTCGCCACCATAGCGGCAAATTCATCCTTCGCATTGAAGACACGGACAAAGAACGCTCCAAGCCTGAGTTCGAAGAAAACATCATCGAATCTTTCAAATGGCTTGGACTCGCACATGACGAATTTTATCGCCAATCAGAGAGAACAGAGATTTATAAAGAGCAGCTGAAAAAACTGATTGATTCTGGCGCGGCGTACATTTCAAAAGAAGAGGGTAGGGAACCCGCCTCCGCCGAAGGCTCTGGCGAGGCAAGGAGGGCCGAAGTAATTCGCTTCAAAAACCCGAACAAGAAAATAAAATTCAACGACGTGATACTGGGCGACATTGAAATCGATTCCACGGATCTGAAAGACTTCGTTATCGCCAAGGATTTAGAGACGCCGCTCTACCATTTGACAGTTGTAGTAGACGATGGTCTCATGAACGTAAGTCATGTAATCCGGGCCCAGGAACACATCGCCAACACCCCTCGGCAAATCCTTATTTTGGAAGCTTTGGGCTTTGAGAGGCCCGTTTATGCCCATATACCGCTTGTTTTGGCGCCCGATAAGACCAAACTCTCCAAACGCCATGGTGCTGTGGCTCTCCTCGATTATCGCGACATGGGATACCTCCCGGAGGCTATTTTGAACTACTTGGCATTCCTCGGCTGGAATCCAGGGACGGAGCAAGAGCTCTTCACCATGGACGAGCTAGTCAAAGAATTCTCGCTCGAAAAAGTCCAGACTGGCGGCGGCGTTTTCAATACTGAAAAACTCGATTGGTACAACCGCGAGTACATCAAAAAGATGTCCCTAGACGCTCAAGTGCGCGAGATCAAAAAGTATTTGGATTTACCGGATGAACTTTTGCGCCGAGCTTTGCCGTCTATCGTCGAGCGCATAAGTAAATGGAAAGATTTAGAAAATACTGAAGAGTTTGGATTTTACACATCCGTGCCGGAGTACGACGTGGCGAGTTTGATTTGGAAAAAGTCAGACAAAGAAAAAACTTTGGCGCATTTGGAAAAAGCCAAAGAATTGCTTTCAAATGCTGACTTTAAAGACGCTGAAACTACTAAATCTGCAATCTGGGATTACGCCGAATCCGTCGGCCGTGGCGACGTCCTCTGGCCGCTTCGTTACGCGCTCTCTGGTAAAGACAAATCTCCAGACCCGTTTACTTTGGCGTATATTTTCGGGAAAGACGAAACACTGGCTCGAATCGAAAAGGCCAGAGAAAAGCTTCTGATATAATCAAAAGGTGAAGAAAATAGTCATTATCACACTTTTACTTGTTGGGGTTTTTAGTTTTGGCCAAACCTTTGCTCAGTCAAACCTCGAAGCTGAGCTTGAGGCAAAAAGACAAGCCAAGATTTTGCTTGAACAAGAATTGGCAAAAGACCAAGCCAAGCTTGATGTCATTTCCGCGCAGAAAAATACTTTGAACAAAGCCGTGGGCGAGCTTGATCTCACGGTCAAAAAGCTCGGCACGGAAGTGAAATTGACTGAAAGTAAAATCAGCGAAACCGATTCCAAAATCCGAAACCTTAATCTCACAATCGAAGAAAAAGAAGAGAAAATCATAAACTTCAAGAAAAATATCGAGAGCGGTATCCAGTCAATCCATGAGAACGACAAAATGCCGTTCATTTTTCATGTGCTCCAGGAAGGCAGCGTCAGCGGTGCGATCCTCGAGACGGAAAATCGCATCAGTTTGAATAAAAACATCCAAGAAGCCATCAGAGATCTCTCCGGCGAACAAAGACTCCTCCTATCGGACAGGGAAGAGCGCGAAGACAAGAAAGAAGAACTCCTCGATTACAAAGGCGAAGTCGTGAGCCAGAAAACTCTGGTCGACAAGAGTAAGCAAGAAAAGACAACGCTCCTCAATGCGACCAAACAAGAAGAAGCGGCGTACCAAAAGCTCGTGGCCGAAAAGACCAAGCTTCGCGCAGCCTTCGAAGACGAACTCGCGGCCATCGAAGCCAAGATGAAATTTGATCTCGATCCAAATTCTTATCCGAAAGCCAAATTCGGAACTCTGGCTTGGCCGACGGAGCATGTCCTTATCACCCAAGGATTCGGTTTGACCGAGAGCTCGCAGCAGCTTTACAGCTATCGCACAGGGCAATGGAGTGGCAAGCACGCCGGCGTCGATTTCCGGGCCAACAACGACAAAGTCTTGGCTATGGCCGACGGAGTAGTCGAAGGTACCGGCAATACCGATCAAGTGTGTCCAAAAGCTTCGACTGGTGTGTGGGTGCTTATCAAATACGACAATGGCCTCGCCAGCACTTTTTTCCACCTCACGAGTGTCGTGGTCAAAAAAGGCGACAGGGTAAAGACTGGTCAGCTTGTCGCATACAGCGGTAACACTGGCTACTCAACCGCACCACACTTGCATGTGGGAGTGATGCCCGCATCGGCTGTATCGGTAACGACGTGGGCGTCCAAGGGTTGTCCGGGCAAGGATTACACTACGCCAGTTGTGGCGAATTCGCTCTACTTAAATCCGCTCGAGTACCTCCCAAAAGCCAGCCCAGAAATGTTTAAATAAAAAAGTGAAAAAATCTTTCAAAGAAAAAGTTTTGGATGTTGTGCGGAAAATCCCGAAAGGGAAGACTTTGACTTACAAAGGAGTGGCAACAAAAGCGGGTAAGTCTGGTGCATCACGCGCCGTCGGGACCATCATGGCCAATAATTTCTTGCCAGATGTACCGTGCCACCGAGTCATCCGCTCTGACGGCAAAATTGGCAATTACAATCGCGGTGGATCATCAGCCAAATACAAACTGTTAAAAACCGAAGGCGCCATCAAATGAGTTTGATATAATAAAAATATCTTTTTACTTGTCCCGTTAGTGGCTAAACTATCAAGCAAACAAAATGAACAGAACTATGAATGTATCTAATCTTGGAGCCACTAATGGGATGCCTGGATTCATCACTATTAGAAATCTTGTCATCGTGATCATTATCTTGGTCATTTTGGGTCTCACGGGCGTCAATGTCGAAGAAGACGTCGTCGGTAACGAGACCGTCCAAGAAAACACCTCATACGTCTGGAATGGCGTTCAGTATGTTTGGAATACTTATCTAGCTGGCCCAGCGCAGTGGATTTGGCAAGAAGTCATTGTAAACATCCTTTGGCATACTTTTGTCGAAAACATGGAGCGCTTGCGAGCCGGACAGCCACCGACATACTTCACGCCAAACACCGACGTCATCCCATCGATTCCGGGTCTCATAGACGAATATAATCAGAATCATTAAGCTGGAGGGAGATGGAATTGTCACTTAGCCTTCGCAGAATTTCCTTTCTAGAAAAATGAAGAAGCCCCGGCGTTCGCCGGGGCTTCCACGTTATCGTGGTAGTGCATCACATTATCAAGCGATGCCTTGCTGCAAGGATCTGCGGCAAGATGTGTTCGAGTAGCGGAGGAAAGGAGCCAAAGATCCATGTAATGATCCCGGCACCGCACATCAGCTGTGTTCCCATAGTACTCCATTCCCAATTCCAGTAAGCGATCCAGGACAAGATATAGATGGCGAGGCCGGAGACGGTCAGAGACGCTCTCAACCATCCACCTCCTAATCCATATCCGGTACCGATCAGCACGAAAAAGGTGGTGGTAAGGGGTGAGAAGATCTTGGCTATTTGCCCGAGCAAAAGCAGGAGCAGTGCGTATAGGACGACGCAAGCTGCCAGATCCAAGAAGGTCAGGAGTTTCGCTTTCATGGGTTTAGGGTTCGTGGAGGGGTGATTGGAAACGACCGAATCTGGGTCATTTATACGCTAGAAGTGTGGGAGTGTCAATATCCTGTTCTTCATTTGCCGACATAGACATAAATTTAATCATGGTGTATATTTTTGTATATGAATACACCCAAGGAGGGAAAATTTAGGCACATAGTATTTAAGGACAAGGATACTTGGTATGCTGTGGCTTTGGAGTTCAACATTGTTGAATCAAGCGATGATCCAAAACTTGCTTTCTTGTCGCTTTTGCAGGCCGTGTCAGGGTACGTAGAATCTTGTGCTAAAATTAAAGGAACAAGACATTTTTCTCTTAATCAGAAAGCAGACAAGGAGTACGAAGACTTGTGGACAAATTTAAACTCACCAAAACCAATAAAATCTCCATTCTTAGTAGATATGTATGGGTACTCTAGGGTTTAATCTCAATGACAAACGGAGTTTTTAATTGGAAATTTAAAGACGTAAAAAATTTCTTAGAAGATAGGGGATTTCGACTAAATTATGTAAATGCTAGTCACTATTACTATACTGGTATGGTGAATAAAATATTGCGTCATGTTTGTGTGCCTTTTCACACAAGTAAAACTATAAAACCCCGCACATTAAACGGAATAATTTTACAGTCAGGAATACCTAGGAAGGAGTGGCTTAAATAATTTAAAATGACCAAAAAAATTATGTATGGGTTTGGGGGACTGGTGCTACTTTTTATTCTAATTAGTTCGATAGGTTCATCTGGTGGTGCAACTCCAGAAAGTTTACCGGAAAGCAGGGAAGTTGTCGTCGAAGAAATGCCTATTATGGCGAATCCTGTCGTAGCTGTTGACCCAGAGATGACTGTCACAAATCCTGTTTCTCCAAATCAAACACAAACGTCTGATCCTACATACCACTTAGTCGTAGATGTCATAGATGGCGATACTATTAAAATTAGTATTAACGGGAAAGACGAAACGCTGCGTCTCATCGGACTCGACACTCCGGAAACCGTTGATCCGAGAAAACCTGTTCAGTGTTTCGGAAAAGAGGCTTCCGATAAAGCGAAAGAATTATTGCTAGGGAAACGGATTCGTATTGAGTCTGACGACACTCAGGACACCCGAGACAAATACGGGCGCTTGTTGGCATACGTGTACCGCGACGACGGACTTTTCTACAACAAACACATGATCGAAGAAGGATACGCTTATGAGTACACCTACGAAGTTCCGTACAAATACCAATCAGAATTTAAAGCAGCGGAAACTTCTGCGGAAGTCGGTCAAAAAGGTCTTTGGGCGCCAACTGTATGCGATGGAGATGCTGCTGCGCCCGTAGCTGCGCCGGTATCTGATTTTGATTCTGGTGCGACCAACTCAACGACGAATAATGGAAATTATTACTGCTCGTCTGATATTTATAATTGCACAGATTTCCAGACCCAAGATGAAGCCCAGGATGTCTTTTTGGCATGCGGCGGCATAAACAATGACGTGCATGGTTTTGATCGTGACACAGACGGCCAAGCCTGCGAGACTTTGCCATAAAAAAGTCAGTGGAAATCTTATTATAAAGATCCGCCAAGTTTCGCCAGTTCGATTTTTAACTCTCCAATATAGCTATCTATAACCTGCCAAAGATTGTATCTTTCAGGTAAGCTTCTTAGCTCGGTATCATTTTGATCGCCTCGAGTATAACCCCAATTAAAGGCCTGGTGAGGGAAGAGTGCCCGACCTTCTAAATCCGTGGTCTCATTTAAGATATCTAGTACGTCGTCATCGTATGCCAGATTATCGTAATTGAATTTAACTAAATCTAATTCCGCAATTTTTGCTTTAATAAGATTTATCCTGGAAGAATCATTCTGAACTATCGGAGCAGCTGGCGCAGTTGGACAATCCGAAGTCGCCTTCAATTGCGCCTCGAGTTGAGCGATTTTTGCGTTTAAGCTTCCATTTGTTTTATTCAAAGAATCAATTTTTGACTGAAGAATAGGGTCTTGAGTCGCATCCTCATCGACAATCTCGACCTCTCTTATAATCTCAACTGGTTTTTCTACGATTTTCTCCACTTCAACGTATTGGATTTCAGTTTTAACCCAAGTGCTCGGTTTCCACCAGACAGCGGAGGCCAGGGATGGGGCCAATAATCCAAATAATACCAAAAGATATATCTTTTTCATGCAATAAAAATTATTAGACTTATAAAAAGAAAACCTCTCATATGTTTAAATAATATCAGATTTTCCAAAAAGAGTCGCAAGTAAGGTAAACAGGGGGGTATAAAACTTTCGCCCCAGATTCATTTCTAAATGACCCAAACCCTAACTCAAACGGGGAGCGGAGCCCAACGACTTTGTTAGCTAGAGTTTTTTAATCGTTGGCGGGGGATTCTCCCTCTGTGACAGTGTCGGGAAAGGTATATTGTGCGACACTGTTCTATGAGGAGAAAGCCCGCTTCCCTAGAGCTAAAAGGCGCAGGTCGAGGATGGTGTGAGGTTCGCCCCTTCTGCCTCTTCTACGGTCAAGAAATAGACTTTGTTCTCCTCTTTGATCCGGCTCGCGCTCTTGCACCCTATCGGATAGTACTTGGTCCCGTTTTTGGAAGCGACAAACTTGAAGAGCGATTCGTCCATATCCAGGTTCTGGAGTTTGGGTGTAATGATAGCCACTTCATCATTTGCCTTGTACTTCTCTACGATCGAAAGCCTGCCGAGACCAAAGGATGCTGACGTGGTCAAAATTATGATGAGCGATAGCAAGATTGATTTTTTGTCCAAATTAAATTTCTGGAGCATTTTAGTTTAGAAAAGATTTTGATTTAATATATCGCCAAGCTCGTCATGAAGATCGATAGAGATGGACGGTACGCCCGCAGACCATGGCGCAACTTGGTATGGCTGGAAGATGATATTGAGCGTGTCGTCACCCGTGATGTAGAAAGCCCCGAAGTTATCGCTTGTCGGAGATGTCCCCTCGTCTGCCCAAGCGCCGAGATTTTCGCCCATCTTGGTTTTTAGTTTGGTGCGAGAAATTTCCGAGAGCTTTGAGAGATATTCTGAGCCTGGCGCGAATAAGCTCCCGATCGAAACCTCTTCGCCAGAGTTTTCGTAGACCAGCGTCTTGATCACGAGATTTCCATGCGCGCCGCCGGTGTAGGTCGCACTGGAAAATACGATTGCGGTGAAGTCATCCCCTTTCTCGAGGCGATAAGTTATCTCGAGTGAGTTCTTGTTCGTCTGTCCTGGATACGAAGTATTGTTTTCTGATTTGAACGCGCTGATTTCCTTTTGAACTAGGGCTTTTATGTCTTGATCGATTTGTACATCACCAAAAGCCGGATATGCGGCCTTGATGGTTAAAAATTCGGCCTCTTCGGTGATTTCTCTCCCCTCTTCTGCCTCAAAAAGGTCGTCACGAGGCTCATCATCAATAGGCTCCAAGACGTTTTCTTCCTCCGGAGGTGGGGCATCCTCCCCCACCCTATCCTTGCGGACGAGGAAATAGATGGTCGTGCCGAGGGCGATTATCAGTATGAAAATAAGCGCGTTTTTCATGTCCCAATTCTACCATATTGCTTTTTATTTGGCTTTATCCTATAATGTGGGCTCTTAAAACGATTATTCATACACCAATATGGCACATAGAAAAGCCGGCGGAACAGCTAGAAACTTAAGAGATTCAAACCCTAAATACCTGGGGCTAAAGATTGCAGATGGCCAATTCGCCAATGCGGGCTCCATCATCATGCGTCAGCGTGGTACTAAATTCATGCCTGGCAACAACACTGATATGGGCAAAGACCACACCATCCACGCCCTCAAGGCCGGAGTCGTAAAGATCGGCACCAAGCGCAAAACTGGTTTCGACAACAAATCCAAAGTCCACAAAATCATTCACGTCGTAACGAAATAAAGGGCGCTTCGCAAAACATACTCATAAAAGACGCTTCACGAAAAAGCTCCGCTCGCCGGGGCTTTTTCAAATCCTGCGAAAGCGTGTCTGCGCACTAAGGTCCTCGGATTCTCAAAAGCCCCGACTCGCTTCGCTTCCCATTTCAAGCGTAGCAAAATTGGCTTTTCTGAACCCGAGAACTATAGCGAAGCGATCTTGGAGGGTGAAGAAAAGCCAATTTTGTGAAGCGTTACTCTCCTTCTATCAAAATTTTGAGACTGCGTCCTTCTGCGCCGATGATTGGGAGTTCGAGTTCCCCAACCTTTTTGATTGGGCTTCGTAGGTCCAGATTCTTCTCGTCGAGGCGGATTTCTTTTTCTTTGAGGAGCGAGAGAATTTCTTTGACTGTAATGCCTGAGAAAAGATGGCCTTCAGGACTCGCTTTCTTTTTGATAATTAAAGTAAATTCCGCGAGTTTGTCGAGCGCGCTCTGGAATTCTTTGGAATGCTTTTCGGTCTTCCCTGCTTTCGCGTCTATCCTTTTCTTCAGATCATTTAGGGCGTTTGGCGTGGCTTCGACAGCGAGCTTTTGCGGAATGAGGAAATTGCGCGCGAAGCCATCACCGATTTCTTTGACTTCGTCTTTCTGGCCCTTCTTCTTTACACTCTGGAGAAATATGACTTTCATTTTTATTTCAATATTTTAATCGCTTCTTCGAGCTGTGTATCAATTCCATTCTTCTCAAGTTTGTCAGCGTCAAGTTCGATGACGACATCTGGCGTCAATCCCTCTTTCGAAATCGAGAGACCTCCTGGCGTGAGCCATTCAGCCACAGTGAGTTTCAGGGCCGTGTCATCCTTCATCTTGATGAGTTCTTGGACTGAACCTTTACCGTAAGTCTGTGTACCGACGAGCTTGGCTCGGCCATGTTCTTGGAGCGCGCCAGCGACAATTTCCGAGGCTGAAGCCGAACCGCCATTGACCAAGATCGCCATTTCGTATTCTCCGCTCAAGAAGTGTCCACCACTAGTGTATTCTTTGTTGTATTTCTCTTCCCTGCCCCTCTCAATCACAACGGTCTCACCTTCTGGCAAGAACCAGCTTGAAATGTCGATTGCGGCGCTCAAGAATCCGCCCGGATTGTTTCTGAAGTCGACGATGAGATTGTCTGCGTCAGAATCAGCGAACTCAGTCAGAGCCTCTTCAAATTTCTGTTCGGAACTTTCGTTGAAGCTAAACAGTCTGATGATGAAGACATCTTCTTTTGCTCGATACTCTGTCTCAATGACCGGGATGCGGACAGTGTCACGAACAATGGTTATCTCACGGCTACTTTCTTCGCCTTCCCGAAGGATAGTGACAATTACAGACGTTCCCTTCTCTCCGCGGATGAGATCAACCGCCGCGTCGACATCGAGCCCCGAGGTAATCGTGTCATCGATTTTGAGAATTAAGTCTCCAGCCATCATGCCAGCTTTTTCGGCCGGTGAACCTTTGAGCGGAGCGATCACCGTCAGACCATCTTCTCGAAGTCCGACTTCCATGCCGACACCAGAAAATTCACCGCGTAAATCGATGTTGAAATTCTCATTCTCTGTCGGTGGCAAGAAAACTGAGTAAGGGTCTTCGAGCGAATCGACGAGGCCTTCGATTGCGCCCCACATCTTTTCTTCACTCGCAGTTTCTAGTCCGTGGATGTGCTTTTGTTCCATCAGGCTCCAGACTTTATAGAATTGTTCAAAGGCGTCACGTTTTTGCAAATCTTCCGGAATTTCACTGCTAGAAGCGCTGCTAAGCTCGCCCGAAATAAAACTATTTTTGTAGCCGATGTAGATACCAGCAACGAGCGCGAGGATGACCAGGCATAGGGTTACGGCGATGTGTCTTGATTTTAATTTAGTGTAATCTTCCATAATACCGGGTGATTATAGCATGCCCATTTTTATTCGGACAATAACGCCTTTTTGGTATAAATATTTTTCGGATCCCAGATGAACCATGAGTCGAGTCCGACGTCATAAGTCGCTTGGATTTGAGCCCGGACCATCTCCGCGGTGTAGGTGGCGCCGAGGTTGAAGTCCTGAAGCCAGGGTCGGAGCTTTTGCGGATCTTCGCCCATAGCGGTGGCACGCTCAACAGCTTTTGCCATGGCAATTTTTATAACTTCATAAGGCTGTTCAGCAGGATTTTTGATGCCACTCCAAGTGTTGGGATAATGCGACGGGTAAACCATCGGCGCGACAAAATCAAAATAAGGAAGAGTTTTCTCCAGGACTTGGCCGATGCCGAGATCGTCGGTGTTGGTCGTGGTCATGCCGAAAATGTCGACTGATATCGGAATTGGTTTTTCATCGGTGCGGAGTTTCTCGTCGAGGTGCGCGAAGAAAGATTCGAGGACTTCAGGTTTGGTCTTGCCTTCGCTCAAAGGAAAATAAATGTCTTGCATGTTGCCGTCTGATGGAAATCTAACGTAATCAAAATTGATTTCGTCGAAACCGACGCGGTATGATTCTTCGGCAAGCGCGACGACATAGCCCCAAACCTTGGGACTGCCAGCATCAAACCATCCTATACCCTTCCTGTCACGCCAAAGTTTCTCCTTGTCAGTCTTGGTCTTCACGGCTTCGGATGGCCACTTCTTGATGAGATACGGATCTTGAAATGTCGCAATACGGCCGATGACATAAATATTTTTGTCATGGAGCCTCGCGATGAATTCTTGGATATTCGGAATTCTATTTTCTGAAGATTCGAGGCTCTTGAACGGCTCGCTTTCGATGAGGTACGATATCTTGCCCGTGTCGTCCTTGATGTCGATGATGACAGCGTTGACTTCCGTCTCGTCGATAAGAGTGATGAGACGTTCGCGCATACTGCTGGTGCCCGCGACCCAACTCGTCATGTAGATAGCCTTGACCGGATCGGGAGTTTTGATGTGACGAACACCGCGTTCGATATCTGGAAGCTTGATGACAGAGCCGAGGAAAAAGTTCTCATTAGCCAAGACATTTTCGGAATAGAATTTTGACGGAGCATACAAGTAAACTCCGACCATGATGATCGCGAGTCCGAGGACAAGCAAAAAGTGCTTACGGGAGATCATTGGTTACATCTTTTTTAATATAAGTAAATCCGGTAATTTCTTCTTTGGTCGGAGTTTTGGCCACGACGACAGAATTGTCTTCAACTGGTTGCGAGATGGACTTCTTCGTTTTCGTCTTTTTGTTTTTCTCGAAATGCATAGCGTAAGCGGCAATGATAACGAGGACGCCAAGCACGGCGAAAATTATTTTTTCAAGTCCGTTCGGAAAGCCGAGATTCGGCAAAGCGATAACGATGATTCCTAATATCAAAAGGGATTTTTCTTTGGTCATGCAGATATTATACAGGGAAACCTTTAAAATCCCTTGAAATCGAGGTGTGAATTAAGAAATTATGACGACGAATTCACCCCGGACCTTATCAGGATTGTTTTTGAAATAGTTTAGGACCTCCGAAGCCCTACCGGAAACAGTTTCTTCAAATATTTTTGTGAGTTCTCGGGCGATGACGACTTTTCTATCTTTTCCAAGATGTTTTTCTAAAGACTCGAGCGTCTTCATAATCCTATGCGGAGATTCATAAAAAACAGAAGTACGAATGGAGGTCCGACCTCCATTCGAGATTTCTTTGAATATCGTTTCCCTGCCCTTCTTGTGTGGGAGGAATCCATAAAAAGTGAATTGTGGGCTTGGAATTCCAGAAATTGAAAGTGCGGCGGTCAGGGCTGATGCTCCGGGGATGGCGATGATTTTTACTTCAGGCAATTCCTTCTTTATCATCTCGATCAGCATGACTCCCGGATCAGAGATCGTCGGTGTACCGGCGTCAGAGACAAGCGCGAGTGACTTCCCTTCGCGAAGCATTTCAATAATCTTCTCATGTTTTGAGAGTTTGGATTGGGCGTGATAGCTCATGGTCCCCGTGCCGATAACGTAGTGATCGAGGAGATGTTTGGTCACTCGGGTGTCCTCGCAGAGCACCAAATCCACGCTTTTAAGCGTTTCTATGGCCCGGAGAGTCATGTCCCCCAAGTTCCCTATCGGCGTCGCGACGACGTATAAAATACCGGTTTGCATAAAAGTATTGTAGCGTAAGGCTAAAATTACTTATACTTGACACTATAGCTAATATCTGATATAGTACCGACAAACCCACGATCATGAAAAAGTCAACTTCGGCTACACAGCCACGGGATTTCGATAGCATCAAGGCCTTCCTCAAGGCACATCTGCCCAAACACAGGACGATGGCACTGATGACCACCGATGGTTATCACCAGACGATCAATGGTGTGAATGCCATCATCGTGATGGCAAACACCCGAGGGACATCCGAGATCATCCGAGAGAGGGTTTGCGGCGGTAAACCTCGGGGACGGGGGGCCTTGAGATCGCGCTACGATGCGACATCGATCCATGTTGAGTCGGAAAGTACGCCGACACATGCGACCCTTGCCTACCTCATCTCCCATATTGAAAGGAGGGACGGTGGCCGGATCGTCGGACGTTCGTTGCCGCAACATGCCTTCCCTTCCTGCTGAACCTTCTTCACAACGAGCCCCGTTTCCTTCACCGGAGACGGGGTTCTCGCTTTTATTTAAAGTCTGGTAATTCCAGAATGAACACCTTTGATCGTATTCCAGAAGCTTTTGCAACACACAAACGTGTATTGCCTGAAATCAAGTGATATTTTCCATTGGGTAAATGTGCAATGATAGGGGCTTCCATTTCGTTGTTTTCTTGAAATGAATCTCTTAAGGATGCCCAATCTCTTTTATCGCCAACAATACGAGAGACTTCATTAAAATCGCCCATAGGAACACTCCACGATTCTGTGTTTTCCAAATCGGACCACATCTTATCATTTAGGGACTCTAACTCAGCGGACTGATACAACTCTAAAATTTCTTCGTAGACCTCTTTCTTATTTTGGTACGAAAATTCCTCTCCGAAGAAAGTAATCAGGGTCCTCTCAAGCTCGCCACCCTCTTTCTTTAGGTCGCCCTTAATCCAGTTCCCATATTCTTTCAACTGTGGTTTCGGTTCTGTTTCCATAAATTATTTCCTCCACTTCTTCCCTACGTTGATACGATTCAGTTCTTTTTCCATCAGCGCTTCGAAGCGAGCGTAATCGACGTCAGCAATATTTTGATCAGCTTTCATGGCAAGTTTTGCACGTTCATATGCATCTTCGGCGCGGGCGATGTCGATGTCATGCGCAAGTTCTCCGCGTTCGGCCAAGATGACGATGGTGTTGCCATCACGGACTTCGAGAATTCCGCCGGAGACAGCGAGGCCAAGCGTCACTCCGTCTTTGACCAAATGCGCTTCACCAGTCTTGATCGGCGCGATGAGTGGAATGTGCCCTGGCAAAACCGTAATCTCACCTTCTTTGGTCGGAATTGTCACAGACGAAATACCCATCGAGTCATACACGATTCTGTCCGGCGTGATAATTTTTAATTCGAGTCCGTTCATCTTAAATCTTAATTCTTAAATCCTACTTCTCTTTCAAAGCTGCTTTCTCTACGTCTTCAATCGTGCCTTTCATATAGAAAGATTGTTCGCCGATGCTATCGTGCTTGCCTTCTAGAATTTCTTTGAAGCCTTTGATTGTCTCTTTGAGCGGTACATACGTACCCGGCGCGCCGGTGAATTGCTCGGCGACGAAGAATGGTTGAGATAGGAATTTCTGAATTTTTCGCGCGCGGGAGACTGTCAATTTGTCATCATCAGAAAGTTCGTCCATACCGAGGATGGCGATGATGTCCTGCAAATCTTTGTAACGCTGGAGAACTTTTTGCACATTTCGTGCGACTTCATAGTGTTCAGCGCCGATGATGTTCGGATCAAGAATTGTCGAACTGGAGTCGAGTGGATCAACGGCTGGATAAATTCCAAGTTCTGACAATGGTCGTGAGA
>CAZTRC010000005.1:26705-42394 GCA_964615845.1 uncultured Candidatus Saccharibacteria bacterium | reverse complement strand
TCGCGGGGTAGAGCAGCCCGGTAGCTCGTCAGGCTCATAACCTGAAGGTCGTTGGTTCGAATCCAACCCCCGCAACAATTGACAAATCAGCGCCGCAAGCGCTGATTTGTCTTATTGTTGCGCGGGGAGAACAAAAACTGCTTTTTGTTCGGTTGGATTCGAAAGCCGCAGCGTTATTTTTGTTTTGCGAAGCAAAGGCAAAAATCGCGAGGCGGGATCGCGCAAAATTTCCGTCAGGAAATTTATGGGTGATCGAGACAACCACCGCAACAACTATCTCTTCTATAAATAATTAAATTCGTTAAATACAGCTTCGTAATTTTCGATAGCTTTTTTGGCTTCCCGGTATTCCATTTCGTAACTCATGCCTTCGTGAGCGATCTTGTTCCTGACCCTGTGCGCCTCCCAAGCATTCTCGAGAGTCTTGAAATGTGACGGCGAAGCGTTCTTGAGTCGCTCGCCGAGATTCTCTCCCACGAGCCCGAGCCCCCTGGTCAAATCATCGAGCATGTTGTCACACTCAATCACCGCCACGCGCCAATCCGAAGGACTGTCGGAAGTAATGAAGTCCAAAATCGTTTGCCAGCGTTTATTGTCTTTCTCTTCTTTCAAAATCGAGACCGACTTAACAGCCTCGTGATACTTATGATGATTAGCCTTGTTTCTTTCGCGGATACGGATGATGGAATAAATAATGACCACAAGAAAAATTATAGAAATTATACTGAATATAACCACCACAACAGAATTTAGTTTGCTAAAGAATCCAGAAGTGGAAGAGACATCACTCTTGGTGAAAAGGTCGTAAATTTTTAGGAAAAAGTATTCGATATTTAGGCTTGTCATATCATAATTCTAAGCTTGTTCGTACTTTTTGCCAACCTCGAATAGTAGGTTTTCGCCAAAATGCGGGGCGATGAATTGGAGACCCTCGGGAAGTCCGTCTTTCGTCTTTCCATTTGGAATCGAAATCGCCGGCACACCGGAAATATTGGCCGGTACGGTGAAGATATCTGATAGATACATCGACACGGGATCCGCCTTCTCGCCCGGCTTGAATGCTGGTGATGGAGTGGTGGGTGTCACCAAGAGATCAACTTTTTCAAAAACTTTTTGCATTTCTTCTGTGATTTTCGCGCGCATCTTCACCGCCTTGTTGTAATACGCATCATAGTAGCCATGTGAGAGAACGTATGTGCCGAGGAGAAGTCTTCGTTTCACTTCTTCCCCAAAACCTTCGGTCTTTGTATTTTTATAAGTGTCGGCGACGCTCGCGCCTTTCACAGAAAGGCCGTAACGAAGTCCGTCGTAGCGGGACAAATTCGTCGAGACTTCGGCCGGCATCAGGATGTAATACACCGCGAGTGAGTATTCCATGAATGGCACATCGACATCGACAATCTCGTAACCGAGTGATTTCAGTTTCTCGAGTGACTTCTCGAAGTTTGCGAGAGTCTCTGGCGCGATCCCCTCGCCTTTGAGGAACCCACGCGGCACGCCGATTTTTTTCACTTCAGTTTTCGTACACTTTCGCATATCCTCGGGGAAACTTGTGGCATCCATCGCGTCTGCATGAGCAAGAGTCTTGAAAACTATTTCAGAATCCGTAACAGTATTTGTAATCGGCCCGATAATGTCGAGCGACGATCCCATAGCCATGAGTCCATGACGAGAAATAGTGCCGTATGTAGGCTTCAAGCCCACCGCTCCGCAAAACGCTGCAGGCTGACGGATAGAACCGCCTGTATCAGACCCGAGTGAGATGACGGACATATCGCCAGCGACAGCGGCAGCCGCACCCCCCGAAGACCCGCCGGCAACTCTAGAAGTATCATGCGGATTCTTGGTCACTCCGTACGCTGAAGTTTCTGTGGAAGAACCCATGGCAAATTCGTCCATGTTTGTCCGGCCGATGATTACCGCGCCTTGCTCTTTTAAATCCCGCACGACAATCGAATCATAAACTGCTTTGTAGTTCTCGAGAATTTTTGATCCGCCACTCGCGGTGTGTCCCGCGAACAAAATATTATCTTTGAGCGCAACTGGAATTCCGGTTAATGCCTTCATGTCACCTTTTGCTATCATTTCATCAGCAACTTTCGCCTGATATTCCGCGTCAGCAAAAACTTCGAGGAATGCATTTAGTTCTCCATTCTTTGATTTGATATTCTCGATATAAGCTTTTGTAAGATCGAGTGCAGAAAAAACGCCTTCCTTAAATCCAGCGTGCGCTTTTTCAATTGTCATCGATTTCAAATCCATTACAGTATTTTATTTACTTTCACGAAACCATCATGTGTTTCCGGCGCAGCAGCGAGAAGCGCTTCGGACAAGGCGCCTGTCTCATGGGGGTTGGCATCAGCTCGGAGGACATTTTTTAAGAAAAATGATTCTTTTGTTTCGCCCACTCCTGCCTCATCGGCAGGCAAAGCAACAGACTCAATCTGCTTTACATAACCCAAAATTGACTCAAAATCCTTGGCAAATTTAAGAGCCTCGCCTTCCGGAAGCCTAATTTTGCTTAATTCAGCCAATTTTTCGATATCCTGTTCCGTCATAATAACTAGAAGTATATACAAAATAGCCTTATTTTAAAAGCTTTTGAAACCCGACTTCGTCGAGTATTTCCACTCCAAATTTTATAGCATTATCATACTTTGAACCCGGATCGGCGCCAGCGACGACGTAAGAAGTTTCTTTTGAAACACTCGAGGTGACTTTACCGCCAAGAGACTTAATCCGAGCTTTTGCAACGTCCCTAGACATTCCAGAAAGTGTACCTGTCAAAACAAAAGTTTTACCAGAAAGAGTATTTTTAATCGTTCCAGAAACTTTTTGAATCCGGATGTATTCCAAAAGCCCATCAACTTCCCGAGCATTCTCAGCGTCGGAAAACCAATCAATAATTGACTGCGCCACGACTCCCCCGACACCTTCGACAGCTTCAAGTTTTTCAAACGTCGCCTTGCGGAGGTTTGTTATCGTTTTGAATTCATCAGCCAATAGTTCTGCCGTCTCTTCCCCAACATGTCTGATGCCGAGCGAGTAAATAAATTTCCCAAGTGCCACATTCTTGCTTGTTTCAATTGCCTCCAATAGATTCTGAATGGATTTTTCCTTGAACCCCTCAAGTCCAGTCATGTCTCCCGCTTCGAGCTCAAATATGTCTTTCCGCTCCGTCACCAAGCCTTCATCCATAAAAAACTCCACAATCTTTTCGCCCATCCCAACAATATTCATTCCCTTTTTCGAAACGAAGTGAATCATGTTCTCAAGCTTAATAGCCGCGTGATTCTTGTCTTTCACGTACCACGCGACTGATTCATCTTTGCCAGACTTTCCCTTCTCTATCTGTAGGTTATGCTTTTTCGCATATTCTGGAATGCTGAATTTCTTTTCTTTGCCAGTCCGTAGATCTGTCAGAACTTGCAAAACTTCTGGAATGATATCTCCGGCCTTGCGGATAATAACAGTGTCGCCAATACGAACACCCAGCCTATCGATTTCGTCCTGGTTGTGGAGTGTTGCGCGCGAGACCGTGGAACCAGCGACGAGTACTGGCCGAAGATGTGCAACTGGAGTAATCGCTCCGGTGCGACCAATCTGCACTGCAATATCCTCGACGACAGTCGTCACTTCTTCTGCTGGGAATTTGTACGCGACACCGAAACGTGGAGACTTCGCGGTGTAACCTAGCGTCTCACAAATACGTTTTGAGTTTATCTTTATGACTACACCATCAATGCCGTACTCCTCCTTATCGCGTTTCCCTATCCAGGACTGGTAGAACTTTTCTATTTCTTCAATCGATTTACAAAGTTTGTATGTTCCATTCACATTGAATCCCTGTTCCTTCAAGAATTCCATTTCTTCTTTATGTGTTTTTATTTTTCTATCTGCTGTGAGATTCGGGAATTCGATATCATAAACATAAGTTTGCAAATTCCTCTTCGCGACTGCACCTGTATCGAGCTGGCGAAGTGTTCCGGCGGCGAGATTCCGCGGGTTCGCATATTTCGGAAGCTCCTGTTTCTCACGCTCTTTATTAATCTTTTCCAAATCAGACTTCTTTATCCACGCCTCACCGACAGCGACAAAGTTTCGCTTATCAGAAACACTCGCAGGAATATTTTTGACGACTTTCAGATTCTCAGTTATGTCTTCACCAACTTCGCCATCACCGCGTGTGGCCCCGAGAACAAATTCACCGCCCTCATACGTCAGCACGACTTTTAGACCATCGATTTTTAGCTCGACGATATAATCGAGCTTGTCATCACGGAGCCCGCCAGATTTCTCGATAAATCTTTTTACCTTTTCTTCCCAGTCTCGAAGTTCAGAGAAATCAAAAATGTTATCGTACGACCACTGCGCTACTGTGTGTTTTACTTTTTGAAACCCCTCGAGAATTTTTCCCCCAACTTTTTGACTTACACTTCCATTCGAAAGCTCGGGAAACTCGGACTCAATATCTAAAAGCTCGCGCACCAAAGCATCATAAGCGGTATCAGAAATCTCTGGAGCATCTAGAGTATGATAAAGTCGCGAATGTTTTTCAATCTCTTTTTGGAGCTGTTTTTGGCGCTTTTTGGCCTCATTTTGATCCATATTGAGGCTATTTTAGCTTATTTTAAGGCCTTTTAATAGGTAACCTGAATGGCGCGCTCAACCAATCGCGGACTCTCTCCTCCGCACGGGACATTTACACCTTTGGAAACGACGCGAGTCCCACTGACACCTATTTTGTCAACAGAAACATAGGCGCAATATTCACTGTTTGGTCCGACTGGAACGGCGAATTCTTCAAAGTTGCCTGTGCCGTCGATGTCAGCCGTAGCTATCGAAGAACCCGAGCAATTGAATGTCGAAAGGCTGCCCGCCTCAAAAGTGCCTCCCGGCGGACCTTTGATGTCATGATAAAGGGCGCATTCGATGCCGGTGTCGGCGGCATAAAAAGATTTATTGGCGTCCGTTGCCGAAGCCGTCAAGACGATTTGTTTCAAAGCGATACTCGCGATACCGACAGCCATCGACAAAACTACAGCTGCGATGAGGACGGTGAAGAGCGCGACGAACCCTTTGTGTGATTTTGAAAATATATTTTTCATAATTTTATGGTGGCCCCGGCCAATCCAAAAGATTGAACGAAAATTCTACGTGATGCAATTCCGAACCCTGATTCCACTCAACGCGCGACACGACCATTGCCTCCTTTGGTCCGATTGGTCGGATATTTATCGTGCGTACAAAAATAGAGCGAAAATTGTCCGCGTTGTCCGGCGAATCATAATTAAACGATGCTTCGGATTTGCGGTAACTCAAGGCTGGGCAAACACCGCCGGTGCACTCTTCGGGTATGGTCGGAGAATTATAGTCAGGTTGCGGATCAGGGTCGATAAAACAAATATTGTTTGCGCCGTAACAGCGATTTAAAAGGTCCTGGTCGGCTACTACAACATCCCAGTTCTGTCCACCGAGAGCCGCCGTATCCCTAATGTTTCGTACCAATTCCGCGCCTTCGGTAGCAAGATATGATGCCGTGAATTTATTCTTGACGAAGTTGGTATCGAAGACACCCCTCGCCGTGATAGAGATGAGACCGGTGATCGAGAAAGCAAAAATAGCGATGGCGACAAGCGTCTCAATCAGAGTGAACCCTTTTTTAATTTTAAAAGCTTTTGTTTTCATTAGTTTCTGAGGAACCGCTGAGAAACGGTCGTTTGAAGATTAAACTCGGTATCGACTCCGGCCACGGTGACCGTCCCAACCAATATTATCTTGATCCGAGGCACGATGCCATCGCCAAGAGCCGATCCGACGACACTGAATCCCGACCGGACAACATCAATATTGATTTCGCTCGGGGTAACGGCGATCAAATTCTCATTCCAATCCATATCGAAATCCTTCTTGAAAATAGCTCCGCGCCCGTTATTGTCTTCATCTATAAAGTACATGATTTGGTTGTCCGGATTGCCTGGATCAGAATTCCAGTACGGCTCGAAAGCGATACTCTTGCAATTCTCCCAGTCTTGAACGCCGCCGTTATTGACCTCGTTGAATCCGACCGGACCGATGGAATTACCGCAGAAGAAATAGTCCCCGAGCCTCATCGAACGAGTCATGTCTTCCATCAGGAACGAGAGGTTGTCGACGACAGTGCGCATACTCTGAGTCTTGCGGTGAGTCGAATTGACGCCAAGGATTGCCCCGATGCCGATCGTCATGATGACGCTGAAAAGCCCGATGGCGATCATGACTTCGACCAACGTGAATCCTCTCTTGTTAATTTTGAAAATCTTTCTCATCTGATGCTTATATACCCCGATTGCCAGATAGTAATATATTTATGCCCGCCCTTGCTCGAGGTCAGCCGCAAGTAGACATTATCCTTGTGGTTGTCGGGCGCCATGTCCGCAGACATGATGTTGGCATTGCCGCGCGGACGAGTAAAAGAAATGTAGGCATGCTCTGCCGAGACACCATCGCAAACTCCGTCCGGAGAAATTATGCTGAAGTTAAAACAAATCTCATCGATGAAATCACCCGAAGTGATATTTATTTCCTCCAAGCATTCCGATTGTGGACCATTGCCGCAGCCTTGATAGGTCCCGACTTCGAAATCAAAAAAATCTTGGAAAATGACCGGAGGATTGCCGCCATCGCTGTCATCAAAACTGTTGAAGTAGTAGATGAATGTCCGACCATTTTTGTTTGGAGGAGTTGTCGGCAATTTGTTGCTTTGGATTGTGGTAAAAGCGAGCCCATAACTCGGCACCCACTCAGGCGGCGTCAAACTGAGAATGTTTGGTTCTTGCGCGTCCGAAAGCGTCGGGATCCGGCCGGAAATCGCATCCGTCTGCGTCTTCTTGAGCTGGAGAGCGATGTCTTGGGCCAAATTTTGCAGGTGAACGTTGGAAGAAAAGTCGCTGTAGTTGAAGAGCACAGTCGCCGAGATTGCGCCGAATATCCCGAGGACCACGATGAGCTCGAGGAATGTCATTCCCTTCTTTGTCTTTTTAAAATTATTTCGCTTCATTTAGATTAAGCTCCCGAAAAATAGGGCGATGGAAACCATATCGATATTATACAAAAATGCGAGCGTAAAGCCGAGGATTAGGAATGGTCCGAATGGGATTTCGCTTTTCATCTTCTTCTCGCCCGTTATCATGAGCGTGACACCGACAATCGCTCCGATCCAAAAAGACAAGAGGAGTGCCGCGAGTCCACCAGAGAGGCCGAGCATCCAACCAAAGGGTATAACGAGTAAAACATCTCCGAAGCCCATTCCCTTTCCTCTGGTGATGAGGAAAATGAAAATGAGCGGCAACGCCAAAATCGGCCCGGCCAAAAGCGAGACTAGAGTAGGGCTCGAGTAGACCGGGAGAAATAATGCTCCGGCGAAAGCGAGCGTCATCAAAGGATAGAGGAATGCATCCGGAATCATCTTGTGTCGCAAATCGTAAACAAAGATCAGGATGAGGAATGAAAAAATAGCAAAATAAAAAAGAAGACTCGCAACGAAGACGCCACAGTGGGACGCAAGAGGCAAAAGCTTGCAGAAAAGAACCGCGAACGTAAGTCCGGTCGCGAGTTCTACTAGTGGATACTGAAGAGAAATTTTCGATTTCGAATATCTCGAGCGCCCGCCTTGGATGAGGAATGAAAATATTGGGATAAGCTCAAACCACTTGAGCGTCTTGCCTGTCACGGCGCATTTCGAACGTCCGCCCAGAGAGCGGCCCGTGCCATGCCTACAGATGACGACATTCAAGAAGCTGCCGATGATGGTGCCAAAAATAAAAACAAATAAATAAAGAATCCAAAGCATTCAGATATTATATTTCCTAACGAGAATACTTACAAGCTCGCTTGTAGTGTATTCGAGAGACGGAAATATACGAGGCGAGCAAAACGAGCGCTCGTATAGCAAACTACAAACTAAAAGAGTCCCGGCGCAAGCGAGGGACTCTTTTAGTTTGATTAGTTAAGACTAACTATGGGAGACAAGAAACTCCGTTGGCACCACCCGCAGCAGCTGGAGTTGTAAAAGTTCCTGTATTATCCAGATGTCCAGCAAAACCAGTCGAATCGACGCAATACGTTCTTCCATCATTTAGAAGTGTCCAAAGTGTATACGAAGCTGGAGCATCTTCAATCTGACAATTAACAGCATTGCCGTTTTGATTATTAACCCCGTTGGCCAGATCAACAATTGAATCGTATTCGCACATACTATTTGAGTTAGCAATGTCTGTGCCCGTAGTACCGGCAATATCAGCAACCGCACCGTAACCAGCGCCTGAAGTTCCATAATCATTCCAGGTGTCATAGTAAAGCTCGGCCGAAGCGCGCATCGACGACATGGAGCCCTTGGCTGAAGCATCGGCGCCTTTCTTACGGGCAGTGTTTAGAGACGCGAGCACGATCGAGGAGAGGATACCGATGATGGCCACGACCACCAAAAGCTCGATCAACGTAAAACCCTTTTTAGATTTGAAAATCATAATTATCGCTAGTTATTTATAAAGTTTTTGAATAGACACATTATATCACAAGGGACTCACGGCAAGGTGTGCGGAGTGCATAACTGTGGAAAAGAATTACGAAATGGAACTCGCGATATTGTAAATCGGGACCAATACGGAAGTGAGCAAGATGCCGACACCGACTCCGAGAAGGACAATCATGGCCGGTTCGATGAGGCCGATCAAAGTATCGACCGCGTCATCGACTTCTCTTCGATAAAAGTCGGACAAGGTTTTTAGAATCGATCCGAGCGATCCGGTTTCTTCGCCGACTTTGATCATCTGGACCATGATGGCTGGGACTTCGGGATGCTTGCCCATCGCGTCTGAGAGCGTCGAACCAGATTTGACCGCTTCTTCGGCGTCTTTCAAAATCTTTTTGTAAACGAAGTTACCGACGACGTCCGCCGTAATCTCAATCGAACGAACGATCGAGATGCCGGATGAGAGCATGGTGTTCAAGTTGTCGGCAATGCGCGAGAGATACATTTTCTTGTAGAGAGTTCCGACGGCAGGGGTCGCGAGTTTCAGGTGGTCGAGATATTCCTTGCCGGCTTCGTTCCTCCTGTACCACCATAGATACATGATGAGGACAACGACAAAGATGGCGATGAAGATGCCGTAGTTGACCAGGAAGCTCGATATGCCGATGATGATCTTGGTGAAAAATGGCACCTCCTGGCCAGACTCGAGGAGAAGCGAGGCCAAGTTCGGGATGACCATCGTAAACATGAGGATCATGACGGTGAAGAAGACGATGATGACAAAAGCTGGGTAGATGAGAGCGTTTCGAGTCTTCGAGGTCAGGGCGTATTGACGATCGAGGTATTGAGCCAAGTATTCGAAAGTTTCGTTCAATTTTCCGGATTCTTCTCCGGCTTTGACCATGGCGACATAAAATTCGGAGAAGGTGTCTGGATATTTTGAAAGTGCTTCGGAAATTGACGAGCCCGCCTGGAGATCATCGCCAATTTGGCGTAATTGTCCGGCCAAAGTTTTGTTGTCAGCGTTTTCAGACAGAAGTGTGAAAGCCTTCAAGGCCGAAACTTGCGAAGAAAAGAGCGTCGCGAGCTGGCGTGACATGATGACGACATCGCGGAGCGGCACGCGATCGAGGAATGTCCCTTGGAAAAGGGATTTATCATCATCACCTTTCAAGGACACGACGATAAACCCGCGACGCTGAAGCGCCGAGATGGCGACAGTTTTGTTCAGGGCATCAATGGACCCTTCTTTCTTTTTCCCCTCTTGGTCTAAAGCTTTATATTTGAAAAGCATGTTTTATAGAAGGCTATCTAAAGACTTTTTGTTAAAAGCGTAGAAGTGGGCATCATCAATAGTGATTTCGCCTTTTCTGACCAGGTCGACGAGCGAATGATTCATGTCAATCATGCCCTGCTCCGAGCTAGTCTCAATGACCATGTCGATCTCATGGGTGCGATTTTCGCGGATGAGATTCGACACAGCTTTGTTGTTGATCAGGAGCTCGTAGGCTGGAATAAGTCCGCCATTCATGCGAGGGATAAGACGCTGAGAAAAAATACCAACCAAACAACTCGCCAATTGCGAGCGTGCTTGGTCTTGTTGCTCGGCTGGAAAAGAGTCGATGATACGGTCGATAGTCTGGGAAGCGTTGTTGGTGTGGAGTGTCGAGACGACCAAGTGGCCGGTCTCGGCGGCAGTCACGGCGGCAGAGATGGTATCGGGGCTTCGCATTTCGCCGACCATGAGGACATTGGCGTCCTCGCGGAAAGCCGACTTCAAAGCAGCAGCAAAACTCTTGGTATCAATCCCAACTTCCCTTTGATCGATGATAGACTTTTTGGATTCAAACAAATATTCGATGGGCTCTTCAATGGTGATGATGTGCTCCGCGCGCTCGGTGTTGATGATATCGATGATAGACGCCATGGTCGTCGATTTACCCTGACCAACGGGACCGACGATGAGGAAGAAGCCTTGCTTTAGCCGAGCAAAATCTTTTAAAACATCTGGAAGACCGAGTTCCTGTAAAGTCTTAACTTTCGGAATAATGCGGAGGGCTATGCCAACTTGACCCTTTTGGAAAAAGGCGTTACCGCGAAGACGTGCTTTGCCCTGAAAATCATACGCGAAGTCGATTTCTTGATTATTCAAGAAATCTTGAAATTTACGATCGTCTTTCAGCATATGTCGGACCATTTCCAACACTTCCGGCTCTTCGAGCGGAGTTTCGTTGACCATGTTGGCGAGCTGAGTAGCGACGCGCATGGCTGGCACACGATTGACCGCGAGGTGTAAGTCGGAGCCGTTGGCCATCGCGACCCCTTCAATCAATCTGTCTAGTTTTTGGGGAATATCATTCATTTATGTTTCAAATTATACTCTTGTTTCTGAAAAATCTCTAAAACAAAGTGTTTAGAACTTATAGACCTCAGTAAAAGGTATGCCACCGTTCACAGCTTTGATGAGAGCGTCTTCTTTCATCGTAATCATACCTTTGGCTCGGAGCTTCTTTGAAATATCAAGCTCGGTCGGCGCATTCAAGATAACTGCCTCGACTTCTTTGTCGACCGGAAACATCTCGAACACCGCCATACGACCTTTGGTACCAGACGGACAAGTTTTTGAAGGCACGGTCTTCGTCATCTTGTCGCCGATAGCGAGTTTTGATTTAAATTCTTGTGGCAAGTCGGCGAATTGCTTCTCAATCATGACTTTTGTCGCTTCATCCATCGGAATTTCTTGTTTGGAATCGGCACAAGTCTTCTTGGCCAAACGTTGAGCCATGGCGAGAACCAATGTCGGCGCAATCAAATACGGATCAACGCCCATGTCGATAAGACGCGGAATGGCGCCGGCAGCGTTGTTGGTGTGAAGGGTCGAGAGGACGAGGTGACCGGTAAGTGCTGCCTGAATGGCGAGCGCGGCCGTTTCTTTATCGCGAATTTCTCCGACGAGGATAACGTCCGGGTCTTGACGGAGGATGGAGCGGAGACCAGATGCAAATGTATAACCGATTTCCGGCATGACTTGCGACTGACTGACACCATCGACATGATACTCGACCGGGTCTTCGAGCGAGACGACGTTTTTGGCCTCGCGGTCAATCGAGTGAAGCATGGCGTAGAGCGTCGTCGTCTTACCGGAGCCGGTTGGACCCGTGATGAGGACGATACCGTATGGTACTTCGAGAGCTTTCTTGACCATTTCCAAATGCTCCGGCGTCATGTCGAGGTCGGAAAGTTCCTTCACGCCTTTTTCGGAATCGAGAATTCGCATCACGACTTTTTCTCCGTAATAGGCCGGAAAAGTTGAAACACGAAGATCAATTTTTCTACCATCAATCTTGGCTGAGAAACCGCCGTCTTGAGGCTTCCTTTTTTCATCGAGACGAAGTTTGGCCAAGATTTTGATACGAGCAACGACACCAGAATAAACGTTCAGTGGCAAAGTGAGAGAGGTATGAAGTTCGCCGTCAACGCGAAATCGCACTTTGACTTCCTTCCCCGTATTTTCGATATGAATGTCGGACGCACCGCCTTCGACGGCGTGACGCAGGATGACGGCCACGACTTTGATGATCGGCGCTTCTTCGACAATTTTTTTCTCATCATCAACGATATCGTCCGCTGCCGTACCGGAGGCCTTGGCCACGCCAGGAAGACCTTTGGAAAGTTCAGTATCGAGATCAGACAAAGCTTGATCGACTTCACCAGACATGCCTTTGTAACTACCGATAATAAGGTCGAAGTTTTTCTTGCTGACGACGAAGAGCTTGTAGGGCATTTCGTTTCGAGAAGATATGAACTGCAAGGCATCGAGGGAATCCGTCCGGCCCGGATCGACAATTCCAACTTCCAGGACATTGTCTTTGAGACCGATAGGCACAAATCCATATTGGTGCGCCGAGTCTTCAGATATGTACTCGAGGACACGAGGGTCGAGCTCTTTGGCACTGATTGCCCGAGTCGGAATGCCGAAAAACTTCCCTTCGAAAGCGAGCAGGCTTTCTTCGGGGATTTTTGTTTCTTTCGAAATCGCTTCGAAGATATCGCCTCCGTACTTAGTGGTCGCCGAGGACGAAACTTTCGCTTGGAGTTCGCGCGTCAAAAGGCCTTGGTCGACTAAAGCCTGGAGAAAAGTCATATTAGCTGCCAGTTAAATCTGGTGGTAATGAGTTCCCGTTCGTAACCGGCGGAAGTTCATTAATCGGAGTAACGTTTAGGTCGCTCTCGGTAATGCCGGGAACATTTGCGGTGTCGAGACTCGCACCGTCCGCACCAAATGGCGCAAACGGATTCGGTCTACCTTCATTGCCCGGCTGCACCAGGATGATGGTGAAGTCTTCAAGTGATTGGAAAGACAGAGAGGAAAAGACTTCGTCGTTGAGCTTAATAGCCTGGAGATTGAGAAGCTGATTGATGAATTCTTGGCCGATTTTCGAAGCTTCGACCGAAGACGGCGAGGATGTTTGGGTGATGCCGGTGACTGGCGCGCCGGAGCTGGACTGGAGACCGGAGTTGGTTTGACCAGCCGGGGCTGCATCCTTTTTGCCAAAGACGACAAAGTAAACGATTATGACGACAATCAAGATGACTACGAAGATTATTATGTTTTTGATGGTCTTGCTCATATTAATCTCTTAGCCTGTAAGTATTAATGCGGAAAAGATATTTGTAGTCGTCAGTATAAACTTTATCTTTCTCAGATGTGCCCGGTGTGAAAGAAATAGAGTTAATGTCGACAAGTCTGAGGCTCCTTTCCATCAATTTCATAAAGGAAACGAAATCGTCGTAAGATCCTTCGACGGAAAATTCAAGTTCGAAGGCTTCATAGTCTTTATTGTCTTCGAGAGTAGCCGATCGTCTGGTCGTGGTGGCGCGATCCCTCGAAGTGCTGTTTCCGGCCGTATCGCCTTCCGGCAAGACGACATCTTCGGCTGTTTGTTCGGCGAATTGCTCTGGTTCAAATTCTACATTTTTGACGATGATGCCACGCTTCGAGGCCTCTTCTTGAATTTCCAAAATAAGCTGAATGTTATCCACAGTGTTCGGGAGCATTTTCTCGAGCTTCAAGATGTCCTCGGCAGCAAAGCTGTTGTACTTGGTCGTTAGACGATCGCGTTCTTTCTGAAGACTTGCCGAATTGTCGAGCGCTTGACCATAAGCATCAGCCTCTTCTTGGAGAAGTTTGATCTCGCCGTAAATCGGTTGGGTGATAAGGAAGAACCCTCCGACACCGACTCCTATTAAAAATATTGGCAGTAACCATCTCATATTATTGTGGGTTGTTAGGCGGGACTGAAGGAATAAAAGGGTTAGGTGTACCGACGCCAGGTTCGGTCGGCGCCTCGCTAGGTGGATTCACTTGTGTCTCGAAGCCGTCGCTTCCGCCCGGCAGTGACTGGTTTAGAGCATTCGGGTCAAAAACAGAGCCGAGCGAGTCTTCCCTTTCCAAAAATGACTCATAAAGGACGAGCGACTTATCCACAGAGAAGGTCAGGGCGAAGTCGACATTACCTAGCTGGTCGAGGGTGAAGTCGGAGAAGATTGGATTTTTGATGAATTTATTGTCGCCAAAAAGATCGGCCTGGAGGGCGATATAATTATAACCTTTGGCTTCGCCGGTAATCTTGATATCGACGAGATTCGGAGTTTCAGGGTTAAATTCATAAGAGAAATCACTGTAGCGGACCGTGGGCAAGGTGATCTCGCCAAGGAGCTCGAAAATTGGCGAAACAGCAACATGCTTTTCGAGAATCTCGCTCGCGGCGCGCATACGTTTGTCGAGAACTTGGAGTTCGGTGATGAGCGTCGGCTCGAAAGCGTTTCTGGCGCGCTCCAAAGAGACTTTGTATTCGGCAACTTTTTCTTCGAGAGACGAGCGATAGAAATACGCCGCCCCAGCGCCCAAGATAGAAGCGATGAAGACAACCAAGGCGACCATGTTCATGATGCCACCGAAAGTGCTCGGAGCATGAGTAACTTCGCGCGGAGCGATTGTTTTTTTAGGTACGAAAGATGTTTGAAATTCTTTATCCATAATCTCTTATCTTAATTTCCGAAGGGCTAAACCTGCGGCAACGCCGAATTCCGGACCCGATTCGGCCAAAACATTTTCCAAAAAGGCCGGAGCTTGTATTCTTTCGAACGGATTGCCGAGAGTGACTTCGGTGTTGAACTTTTCTTTGGCGACCGAAAGAATTCCTGAGAGTAATACACCGCCGCCAATAAGCACAACTTTTCCGATGCTTCTATTATACTTCTTTTCATAATTAAGCACCACATTTCCAGCTTCAAAAAAGATGTAATCGAGTCCAGTGCGAATAATTCCGCTCGCTTTCGGATGTTTCGGGTTGTCTTTGAGGCCGTATTCTTTCTTGGTGTCTTCGGCTTCGGCAAACGGAATCGAAAGTCCGGAGACTAAACTCGTAGTGAGGTCGTGCGAACCACGGTTGATGATGTGGAAATCTTGGATGACGCCGCGGTCGACGATAGAAATTTTTGTTTTCGATGCGCCCATATCAAGGAGCATAATAGTACCGAGATCTTGACCTATAGTCGAACGCACCGAGCCAAACATTTCGATTTCGAAAAAGTCCGTCGAGAGTTTGGCGTCATTTACTAAGCCCTTGTATTTGTCTAATGCTTCATTGTGAATAGCCGCAACCAAAACTTTAGTCTTTTCTTCTTTGAGCGCTTGTTCGGTCGGTTTGGCTGAGTCGTCTGTCATATCATCAAGTGGTCGCTTCGGCACCAGCCACCAATCGATAGCAACTTCGGTGATCGGCACAGGAATGTAACGACGAGCTTCGTTGTGTATGATCTGAGGTAATTCTTTCTCGGTAACATTGCCCGGAAGTTCGACCAGGAAAACGAGAGATGAGGATGCTGGAATCGACATGGCGGAATTTTTGGTCGTAACATTTGCCTCCTTGAAGAGATCGTTCAAAGCCCGAACCAAGCCTTCTTCGGATATCGGCATGACTTGGCCGATAACGCCTTCGGCGTATGGTGCGACAGACAAGGAGCCATAGGTCTCGAGGATCGCCCGACCAGCTTCTTTTTTTACTTGGACAACTTTGATGGCTGAGGCGCCGATATCAATACCGATAACACTCCCGCCTGCGGACGCTTTAAGAGCCCCACCTAGTTTTCCTAAGATTCCTTTTAGAACGCC
>CAZTRC010000005.1:7395-26605 GCA_964615845.1 uncultured Candidatus Saccharibacteria bacterium | reverse complement strand
ATGAACAGTTTCTTGCGAAAATTATTCGCTTTCCTCTTCCCTGTCCGTTGCGTCACGTGCCGGGAAGAAAACTTTTGGATTTGTCCCCCATGCGTTAAACGCTTACCCTCAGCGCACAAGCCGGACGCTGATTGGATCATCTCGGTCTGGAGTTATAAAGATCGTGGACTCAAGCGACTCTTGTGGCTCCTCAAATTCAAGAGAAAATTCGACGTCGCGCGAGATCTTGGACCTGCTCTCTACGACCATCTTCTAGACGAACTTACCGAAAGAGGGCTATTTGAAAATTTTGAAGCTGGAACACTGGTCCCCATTCCTCTCGGCCGGGCGCGTCTACGGAAGCGCGGCTACAATCAATCGGCGATACTCGCCCGTGAACTTGCGAAGAGGAGTAATGGAAGCTTACACGTCGAAGAAAATATTTTGCAAAAGATAAATGACGGCGCGCCGCAGAATTCGATCAAAAACAGGCGTGCGCGATTCCAAAATATTGTCGGCGCGTTCACGGCGAAGAACGCTCCGCGGATTGCTGGCAAGAATTTCATCATCATCGATGACATCACCACAACGCACGCGACACTCCTCGAGGCACGCAAGGTTTTGAAGAAGGCGGGCGCGAAGAAAGTATTGGCGTTTACGGTCGCGCACTGACAAAAGCGGCGCGCCCCTCGAATACCTCGGGACGCGCCGCTTTTGTTTCTAAACTTCTGGAACTACTCTGGCAACGCGTCAGGAGTTTCTTCTTCTCCGACATCACCCGAACAGCTCTTCAAGATTCGCAAGAGTTCTTCTTGCTGCGCCGCTGTAGCACTGGCAGATGTCGGGCTCTTCAATCTCCAAGCCGCCAAGTCCTCGTTACACTTCGTGATAGCTGCAGTCGCATCTTCGATACCAGTCGAAGCAACTTTCTTCTTGGTATTTACTAACATGACCGCTAAAATTAAAACCACGATAATCAAAATCCATGTCGCGTATTGATACTTTTGCAATTGTGTCATTTCAGATTTGTTAGTCTGCTAATAAGAGGGGCTTTCACTGAGTATACACCTTTCATAAAAAGAAAGCCCCGGACCTCACGGCCCAGGACTTTCTCTTTTGGAATAATTATGAGAGGTGTTTGGAAACGAGTTTTGTCATTTCAAACATGTTGACGACTTTCTTGCCGGCGAAAACTGCTTTCAAGTTCTCATCCGCATTGATGTTTCGCTTGTTCTTTGGATCCTGGAGATCGTTCTTCTTGATGTAAACCCAGAGAGCCTTCACAACCTCAGAGCGAGGCATTGGTCCCTTGCCGACAACCTTGGCAAGCTCATCGCTTACCTTCATCGGCTTCATAAATGCAGAATTAACTTTCTTCGCCCCACCTGCTTTCTTTACTGTCTTCTTTGCTGCTTTTTTTGCTGGCATATTTTTGCTTCAAATTACTTATTCTTTTAATACCCCTCATTATACACTATCTCCCCAGGAGAAATGCAAGGAAAAGTCAAAACTGCCGTCTACGACGCCTTTCGCCTTTGGCGCAATCGGCTCACCATGATACCCGTCCAGACTAGGATGAGACCAGAGTAATTGATGATCATGTACCACATATTGCTCCAAGCAACGCCGTATGGAAAACGGTATTCGGATATTGGGAAGAGAAACGGTGTCGGATAGAAACCGATGGCGTGAGATGGGATATCGATCAGGATGTGTAGTGCCCAACCGAGAAGTTCGTAGCGCGGGCGCCGGCTGATAGCCCAAACGATCAGGAAGACGGCGACCCAAATCACAAGAGAATGACTGTATTGATATAAATAGCTTGCGAGATCAAAAGTTCCTACGGGCGCATGATGACTTCCAAAAGATGAGGAAGTTAGTTCACCAGTAATTATTTTATATAACGCGACAATAAACGGAATCGTAAATGCAAACAAATCCGGGAAAACGCCCCAAAACCCAGTCCAGCCGGCATGAATAATTTTCGGCTTGCCCTTTTTCTCTTGGATCTTATTCAATCCTCTCGCCCCGGCATTCGCCCATAATGTGTGCGCAAGTATGTCCATATTAAAATTAAAATAGATATATGAAGCAGATGGTTAGCACCGCCATAGCGAGCATGAGGAGTGCTGGCAACATTTTTATGAATGGATCACGAACTTTTATATGCATTGATAGAGCGCCGAGCATAAGAACAGAAAGCACTATCAAAGCCGGAAAACCAATTGGATACATGATCTGTGGCACGAAGAGTCCGATAATCATCACGAGAGCGATGACCATTTTGAAAAACCCGATAATATACATAAACCATGACGGCAGACCGTAGACGGCAAATTCCTGTTTCATATTTTGCGCGCCAGCTCCACGATATTTAGTCTTGCGTCCTGACCGGACAAGCCATACATTGACGAGACCAAACGCAATCAAAATTTGCAAAATAGAAATGGCCCACACAAGCATTGTTTCTGACATAGAAAATAAATATAACTTATAAAACTTGGCTTTATTTTAACACACCAATAACCACCTTTCCCTTCATTGATTCGTTATTCGTCTATTTATAGTGACTTCCTGGAACTGTTCGTGCTATTAAGCTAATAAAATTGCTTTCCTACCAACAAACTTCCGGTTCTACGGCGTATATTTTGGCGATATATTCTTTGATTTCGTCCAATGACCCAATTTCATCGATAAGTCCCTGCTCGAGCGCCATCGCCCCCATCATGGTGGAGCCGTCAGCGAGGGCTCTGACTTTTTCTATCGATAATTTTCTGTTTGCAGATATTTCTGCAATGAATTGTTCAAAAGTAATCTGTATATCTCGTTCAAAGAGTGCGCGTTCTTCGGCGGTGAGGGGCTTCTGATCGCTTCCGGAATCTTTGAACTTGCCTGTGGACAGACTGTTCCAAGTGTAACCGTCTTTGTCGTTTAATTTTGACTCATCGAGATACGACATCGTCACACCAATGCTACCGATGTCTGAAAGTTTCGAGGCGAATATGCGGTCGGCGGCCGAGGCGACCCAGTAGCCTCCCGAGGCCGCTCCACTTCTAATCATGGCGATGACCGGCTTTTGCATGGACTTTATTTTGTTGGCAATTTCCTCGGATGCGACCGGCAGCCCCCCGTAAGAATCGATTTCGAGAATAACGGCCTTGATATGTTCTGTACGTTCAGCTTCTTCTAACTGATATAGGATGTCTTCGGCTGAAGCGAAATCACCTTCAGAATCTATGGACGGAACATACGTCAAGATTTCGCCGTGCAAATTGATACCCGCGACATTACACTCTGGCACAAAATATTCTTCGGCCATGACTTCATCGTTTTCTACTGCCCAATCATCAGGGCTCACGTATGTGACATGCAAGAAACGAAGATGGAGGAAATAATAGAAAAAGAAAAAGGCCAAAATCGCAATCAACGCTCCGATGATTATCTTCGCCTTTTTTGACATAAAAAGATTATATCACCGCCTCACAAAACAGAACCACCAGTCCCCACCAGCCGAGGAATGAGGTAGCGAAGCTTACGGTGATTTTATACTGGAGGCTGGCTGGTAGGAGCTCGCGAGATTTGCCGTCCTTCTCTCTCCGGATAAGCGCGGGGCTCACATAAAATGACAGAAAACATCCGTTTAGAACGAGTACGGCGATAATCACGAGCCGGCTTGTGAGCTCCCCTTCAAATAAAAATCCTTGTTTTGCGAGAAGTATGTGCCCGATGAGTACGAGGAGTGTCCCGAGCCAGATGAGAGGCTTGGTGATTTTGTGTGTGCGGATCGTCGCTTCGCTCCAATACGAAGATGTGCGGCCGAAAAATCCGTGCAAGTCGATGACGGTGACCGCGCCAAGGCCGATGATAAATCCCGCGATGGTGAGAAAAATAGCTAAAAACATATGTGAATTATCTCTTATCCTTCCAATTTTTACAAATCGCAATTTTACTATTTTTTTTGACTTCTGCTTTTACCATAAACAAATTCTGCCTTAAATTTTGGGTTTTACAATCCTTTAAAAACTGAAAGCCGGCGGATATACCGCCGGCTCAAAGCCTGATGTGTCTGCCATCACAAATCGTTCTTGCTGTATAAAATGGCAAATCGATCGGATGGAACTTGTACTCTTGGCCACAGAAACGGCAGAACAAACCGTCCTTGTCATCGAGCGTCACTTTTTCCAAAACGACGTACGCCCGCTTTTTCTTCACCACTTTTGGTTTCATCCATCTCAGTAGGCGCATGACATCTCTTTTCTCTAATTCTGCGCTTTTTATGGATTTTTACAATACTGCGGAACCGGAGGGATTCGAACCCTCGAGGCTGTTACACCTACCTCCTTAGCAAGGAGGCACATTCGACCACTCTGACACGGTTCCGTAAGCTTGAGATTAACACAAAAGTTCGTATAATAAAATCTTCGATTGGAGGATTGGATGAGTGGTTTAAATCAGCGGTTTACTAAACCGCCGGCGGGTAAAACTGCCCGTGAGTTCGAATCTCACATCCTCCGCATTTAAAACCCGAAAATAGAATTCATTGCGCCGAGAGTTTTCGGACCGGCGACGCCGTCGTCTTTTAGTGCATTCGCTTTTTGGAATGCCTTTACCGCTTTCTGCGTACATGGACCATAGAGTCCACTAAAAGGACAATTATCTCTGTGGTGATTTTTCGGCGGATAGTACCCGAGCTCCTTGAGACCATACTGGAGAGCCAAGACATCCACATCTTTTTTCGTCGACAGTTTCATCAGCTTAGTCCACGAGTGTGTGAGATTGCGCCATTCGGACACGCCACCGAGCAGGTTGTAGACGCCGAGCGCTGTGGCCCGAGACATGACTTTCGTCGAGAGGTCCAAGAACTCCGCTGCGACGTGAGGTTCGTAGATGTAAGAGTACTCCACCAATATCGAAGGCGTCGCGAGCGTTCTGTTCGAGCCGAGCGCGATCAGTTTGAAATCCGGCACCAAGCCGAATTCGTCCGACCTGTCAGCTTCGAGCGGTAAGTTGCTCATGTTGAAAGTCTTTTGCATCTCGCGACCGATACTTTCGGCGAGCGGCTTTGAGCCTTTGGCATTTGGTAAATTCTCATCCGGGACGTAGATAGTGTAGCCTCCATATTCGCCCATGTTGTTGCCCCAGTGTGATGTGTCGTCGTTGAAATGGATGTGGATGACGAGATCAAAACTCTCTTCGGCAATCCATTTGTTGATGCCGTAAAGCGCGTAAGCAACTTCCGGAAGCGCGTCATTGTGCGTAACACCAGGATCAATAGTCCAATCTTCCGCCTCCATCAATCTCCTGGTCTTAGCTTTGTTGTCTTTGATAAATTTGTTTATCTCTTTTTCATTTTCATCAAAATATTCTTGGAGCGGCGGATAATAACCCGCGTCGTCCCGCGTGACAGTGACGAAAATATTTGGGTCGTTCGCGAGCTCAGCCGCGATTTTCTTCGCGAGCATTAGGTTCATGTCTGCTTCACGCTGCCCGCGAAAAACCGCGCCGGAGTGCTTGTCGTCGTGGCCTGGCACAATGAGGATCTCGACGATTTCGCCATTTTGGTATTTGGTCCGTGGATCAAGACGCGCGTCCGACGGACTTTCCGCCAAAGAAAGAAGCGGGGCAAAAAGGAAGACGGTGATTAAAAAATACCGAAGTTTCATGGGCTAATTCTAGCACGGGACCCCCACACCTATATTTTGATTGCGCCAAAGGCGCGTTCCCCGAACTATCAAAATATAGGTGTGGGGGCGGGAGCTCTCTAAGACTTGAGCGGCAAAGTGACGGTAAAAACGCTACCCTTTCCAAGACCATCTGATTTGGCTGACATTTGGCCATTATGATTTTCGACGATTTTCTTGGCGAGATAGAGCCCGAGTCCTGATCCGCCCTGCGAAGCCTTGCCCGCGGCACCGCGAAGGAATTTATCAAAGAGATTCGCGAGCTCTTCCGGAGCAATACCGGGGCCGGTGTCCCACACGCCGACTTCGGCGGTCTTTCCGACGCGACGGAAGACGACTTTGATGTCCCCTGTCTTCGTGTACTTGATGGCGTTGTCGATGAGATTCACAAAGACTTGGCGAAGTTTGTTTTCGTCAGCGAGGACGAAACATGGCACGATGTCACCGGTAAAAGCGAGACGCAAACCTTTTTTCTCGGCTGTCATACGGAATTCTTCAACAATCCGGCCGACGAAATCATGCAGATCAAATTCTTCCATTTTCATCACAAGGCCGCCTTGTTCGATTTTGGAAATGTCGAGCAAGTCGTTCACCGTGCCGATGAGATCATCCGTCGTCGCGAGCAAGTGGTTGGTCGTCTCGACTGAATATTTTTCTTTCAGAGAACTCAAGCCCCACTTCACGGAAGTAAGAGGGCTTCGCAATTGATGCGTCGCGAAAGAAAGAAATTCGTTTTTGGTAGCGTCGAGAGCGGTTAGACGATCGTTTGCGCCTTTAAGTTTGGTGGCAAGGTCTTCAATTTGACGGTGGTTGCGTATTTCTTGTTGAACGCTCCGGATAAGCAGGACGGCGAAGATACAGGAGAGGACGAAGGTGACGACTGTCAATATCTGATCGGTTGAGTTTTGCAAGAAGAAAAACTGAGAACCGATTAAGATGAGCATTATATATATGAGTATTTGAGTCGCGAGAAACCGGACGCGGAAAATCTCAAGATTGGTGATGGCGTAAATGATAAGCGCGAGGAAAAGAGGAAGGATAAACAGACTGTATAAATTAATCTCATATATTCCCGTCTGGCTTGCGATGTACTCCGTGACAGAAAAAACGGAGAAGAATAACACGAGAGCGCTTCCGACAATTGCGATCTGTCGGCGTTTCGCTCTATCACCTCTTCTGTATGCCTTGATGCCAACGATGATGATGAACAAGAGCGTTGCCGCGCATATTATGAGTTTGTATTGCGTCAAAAATAGGTTATTGAATGCCTCACACCAAGGCTGATTGAAGACGGTGATGCTCTTGCCGGCAATAGTCACATAAAGCGCCGGCAGAGTCAGGATGAACAATCCGACCTTTTGCCAATTAAGAATATCCTTTTCTGTCACCAGGACCGCAAAAAAGTACGCGCCCAAGAGGAAAAAGACAATGTTAATGTAATCGAGCGGGGCCCATACAAACGATACGAGATTATAATCCTGCGCTGTCCAGGTGATAACGTCGCCGAGGAGCCAAAGCCCGAACGATATAGTGAACAAAAGAAAAATACTTGAAAGCAGCGAACGGCGAGAGCGTACGAAAGTAAAGATACCCAGAATCAAAATAATGGCAATGGGAATGATATGGGAATAATATGCAATCTTATGATATGAGCTTGTTGTCGCGAGACAAGTATTGATGTCCATGTATAAATATTATACCTTGAGCAAACTTTTTTTCACACATTGTTCGGCCTTCTGCGGGTAATGTGTCCATGCGGGATTTTTTTCGTTTTCAGACCATTTTTCTTTTCCAGACCAAACCAGAGGAACTATGATAGGCTTGCGGCCGGTTTCTTCAAAAACTTTCACAAAAGCTGGAAGAAAAACTTTTTCAGTGAATTCGCGCTCTTCTTCGTCGTCAAGCAAAAAATCTTCAAACAAAATCGCATCTTTTACAAAAAGCCGCATGAATGATTCATAGTAGTTTTTTGCACTGCCGCCCGATTCGCGAAACCAGCCCGAGGCGTCGAAAAACACGGCCTTATTCGGATAAACCAAAGAAAACAAGCTATGGTGGAAATCAATCAGACTTTCTCCCCACAAAGTTTTAACCTCAGAAATCTTCTTTCCGTTAGATCCATTAAAATCGATAATCGTGTACTGATTTATTTTTGCTCCGCCCTTTTTGCCGGTACCGGCATGAAATGAAACTTTTCCAAGCGCACGCTTGTATTCGTTGTTGGAAGTAAACTTGTCGCTAAAGTATTCCCAAAAAACTGGCTGGAGATAATTATTACTACTCAGAATGTTTAAAAACTTTATTGCTTCATAATTCGGTGTCGCGAGCTGCCGGAACATTACGGCTCGCGATCCGCCTTTCAAGACGTCTGGCGCAGGATGAGTTTCCAGGGAGCGAAGGTGCTCTATTAGATCCCCATCACATTCCCTATCAGAAAGTTCTCTCATCGCCTCTTCTAGAGGCGTGTAGACAAAAGTATTAAATGCTTCTCGGTCTCTTGCGAGTTTTTCTATGTCGATTCCCTTCATATAGTTATTCGGATGTGGGACCGAGACACGTGTCACCCGCTTCCGTATCACACAAAACTGCTTCGCATTTAATACTGTTCATCCCACAAGCAATTGCACATGAATTATCCTCGCAACGAGGAAAATCGTATGCTTTCACATAATATTCCTTGTACGCGGAAAGTTGGTTTGGTGGACAATCTGCCGAATTTTCACAATCACGGGAAAAGCAATTCTCTGCTATTGGATCGCATGATGCCTCAACCAGATAATCGTAATCTTTTTGGTGATAGTATCGATAAAAACTTACGCCAATTGCAAAAAAGAAGCTGAGAACAAAAAAATCGACAAGAAATTTTACAAAAACGCCGCTTTTGGCTTTTCCCATACATCTAGTATACCGAAACAGCGATTAAAAGCGACCGATGAGACTCTTAACAAGATAGGCGGCGGGTCCCCAAATCAACGACCACAAGACGCATCCAATAAACGTACTTATGATGAGCAGCCAATAATCATGACGCTTAAAACCTTCGAATCGCGCGCTTTTGCGTTTGTAAATCACGGCAAAAATCGGATCGTACCAAGACAGCGCGATGAATGCCGGAATATCTCCCCAATGCAGCACGCGGTGCATAAACGATTGCTTCCCTGCGCTTTCGCCATGGGTTTTTATCTCTTTCAATTTCTCAAAGCCAAAGAGATCAAGTTTTATTTTGTTATAAATTATAATGCAGAGATAGTTTAAAATAAGCGCCGCAACAAAAAGCATGAGCGTTCCTTTTATTGCGCCAAAAGTGTAAATGATTATTGGGTAAGCGATGTAATCAAATGCATAACTCACCCCCTGGAAACCCACAACCCCAGCAGTAAAATGCAATATTCGCTTCCCTATTTTTCTAGACATACTAAAAAGTTTATCATATGGCAGCCTGAAACATTCAATTTCATAATCAGGCCGATTTCAGTACGCTTCACCGATAAAATACACAGGCCCAAAAGGATTATGACGAAACCGACTATCTGTGGCCAGAATTATATTAATCCTGATATTACCGAAATATAATTATTGCTCAATTCATGTCCCGTATTCAGTACTAAAATATCTCCCGGCTCTTCTTCTTTATCTCCGTAAATAATGGTCTGCTTCTTGGCTTTATGCTTCCTGCCCAGATTATGGATAACATCATTAACAAATTTGGAATTAATCAGATCAATCAACGCCTTCTTATCTTTTGGATCTTTGAAACTTCGGTGCGGTGTCATGGAAGATAAGATGAGATGGCGACATTGATATTCTTGTGCCACCATCCAGGCTAAAATTGCGCCAAGCGAAAAACCGAAAATGATGTCATCTTTTTCTATCGAGAATAACTGTGACGAAAGAGTCTTGTCCCAGTCTACATTTTTGCACACAACCTCATAACCCTTTTCCTCAGCAATACGGGCTATTTCCTTGTACGGCTTACGGCGGCACGTTTCTCTCCACCCAGGAATTATATATAAGACTTTTTTCATAATACTTAATTAGTAATAGATAATATGTCACAAAAAAACAGGCCCGCCGAAGCGTGCCTGCCTTTGCTAGCGAGTAGTCGTGAAACTACGCGTCGAATTCGCCAGCTTTGACGCCCTGTAAGAAGGCGCGCCATTCGTCCTGCGTGAAGAACAGAGTGCTCCGGTTGAGGCTGTCCTCTTTGGTGTCGCGCAGTGCGACCCCTTCCTTCTTCACCGCGACCGCTACGCAGGTCTTCGGGTTGTTCTTGGAGAAAGACGACTTGACGAAGTCTTTATCCACCACCGCAAAGGGTGGTTTCTTCTGGTTGTCCATGGTTCATGGATTTACCTATGGAAGCAAAATGCCCCATTTCTAGTAACGATTATAGACTAAGTTGTCATCCTGTCAAGACCAACTAAACACACAGGATGAATCTCATTTAAGACTAAGCATTATCTTAAAAGTTTGCGCTGATGCATAAAAATAGTAGAATAAGGCTTATGAAAAAAGTATTGATCGTAGAGGACGATAGTTTCCTCCAGGGCCTGATGGCCAACAAACTCGAGAAGAATGAATTTGATACGAAAACCGCAAGCAATGGCGAAGAAGCGATGACCGAGCTCGCGACTGGAAAATATGACGTCGTCTTGCTCGATCTTATGCTCCCCGACATTTCCGGATTTGATATCTTGAAGAATTTGCACGAATCCAGCCGCAAAACTCCAGTTATCGTCTTTTCAAACCTCTCCGATGATAAAGACATCAAGAAGGCCATGGATCTCGGTGCCGAAGAATATCTCATCAAATCGAACTTTACTCTCGAAGAATTGGTAGAGAAAGTGAATAAAATAGCTTAAGGGCAAGGAGAAACCCCCAAATCGGGGGTTTTCTCTTTCCTTGTATAATAGAATGGTGCAATTAACCGACAAACTCGAAACCGCTTTTCGCCTCCATCTGGACCAAAAGAAAGCCCTGGCTCGCCTCGGGCTCCATACCATCGGCGACCTCTTATTCTACTTCCCCGAGCGCTACAGCGGCCAAAGCATCTTGAAACTCGTCCGCGACCTCGAAGGCGGTGAGACGGCGACCGTCTATGGTGAGATTTCCAAGCTAAAAATCAAAAAGTCTTTCCGGACGAAAGTGCCAATGGCCGAAGGCGTCCTCGATGACGGCACCGGGAAACTGAAAGTCACTTGGTTCAACCAAGCCTTCATCGGCAAAATGCTTCATGACGGCCAGAAAGTCACCCTGACTGGCAAAGTTTCCGACGGCAAATACGGCCTGTCGATGGCGAATCCCGAATACGAAAAAGGTAAATCAATGCCGATAGACACACATGATTCGCTTTTTTATAACGGGCAGAATAACAAAGACTTCTCCTTCCCTGTTTATCGCGAGACTCGCGGGATCACGTCGAAGTGGATATACCACGCTATAAATAAAATTGTCAGTAGCGGGATTGTTTCGAAGCTAATCGAATATATCCCTGAAGAAATTTTAAACAAGTACCACCTACCGAAACTATCGACCGCGCTGGTGTGGATCCACATGCCGAAGAATAAAAAAGATTCGGAATCAGCCAGGAAGCGCTTCGCCTTTGAAGAAGTTTTCATGATCCAGCTCGAGAAGGCGCGTGAGCGAGAAGAAAATCGTGAGAAAAAATCTTTCAAGATTTCTGTAGATCCAAAAGACATAAATGATTTCACAAAAAGATTCCCTTTCGAAATGACGGCCGGACAATCGCGAGCTATCGATGACGTCTTCGCTGACTTTGGGCGCGAGTATCCGATGTCACGGCTTCTGGAAGGCGATGTCGGCTCTGGGAAAACTGCCGTTGCTGCAACTGCCGCTTATGCGACGATGATGAATCGACCTGATGGAAAAAACTTTGGGAACCTCCAGACGGCCTACATGGCGCCGACGGAAATCCTGGCGAATCAGCATTTCGAAAGCTTCATCCAATACTTCACCCACACCGGCATCCAGGTCGGACTCATCACCGGCGCGTCGTGCAAAAAGTTTCCTTCCAAGACTAATCCGAATGAATGGACAAATATTTCAAAGGCTCAGCTCCTCAAATGGGTCGCAAATGGCGAAATCCCAATTCTCATCGGTACGCACGCCCTCATTTACAAATCAGTAAAATTCAAACATCTCGCGCTCGCCATCGTCGACGAGCAGCATCGCTTCGGCACCAAGCAACGCGGCAAATTGGCGAAGAAAGAAGATTTCGCTCCGCATTTCCTCTCCATGACGGCGACGCCTATCCCCCGCACGCTCGCGCTCACAATCTACGGCGACCTCGATCTCACGCTCCTGGACGAAATGCCAAAAGGCAGAAAACCGATCATTACCGAAATCATTACGCCAGACAAACGCGACACCACGTATGAATTTATCAAAAGCGAGATGAAGAATGGCCGACAGCTTTATGTCATCTGCCCCCGAATCGACGAACCGGATCCGGACAACGAGCTTTCGCTCCAGGCCAAGTCTGTGAAAGCCGAAGCCGAGCGCCTGAAGAAAAATGTTTTCAAAGATAAAACCATCGATATCCTCCACAGCAAGATGACAAAAACGGAAAAAGAAGATGTGATGGAAGATTTCTCAAATGGGAAAATCGATATTCTCGTCGCCACATCTGTCGTGGAGGTCGGCGTCAACGTCCCAAATGCAACAATCATAATCATCGAAGGCGCCGAGAGATTCGGCCTAGCTCAGCTTCACCAACTTCGCGGACGCGTCATTCGCTCAAATCATCAAGCGTATTGTTTTGTCATGCCAAACACTGAAAGTGAGAAAAGTGTGAAGCGTCTCCAGGCCTTGAAGACGGCCAAAAATGGTTTTGAACTTTCCGAGCTCGACCTCAAGCTCCGTGGATCCGGCGACCTCGCCGGCATGAAGCAATGGGGTGTATCGGACCTCGGGATGGAAGCGATTAAAAATATGAAAATGGTCGAAGCAGCCCGTAATGAAGCACGAGAAATAATCACCAAAAATCTCTTGCCAAAATTCCCTCTTCTGCGATCAGAATTCTTACGAAGAGAGAAAAAAATTCATTTTGAGTAATTATTCTTTTAATAATTCTGGTATTTGTAATATCGTTACGGCGCCCAAAATAGTTTGAACATACATAATAATAACGATATCGTTTTCTGAGTCGAGAATTTTGGCAATCTTTTTACCGAATTCCCAAAATAAAGTACCAGCAAATCCTTGATCATTTTCTGCCATTATAGATTTATATTGTCCGTATTCTATCTGGCGTTGCTCCCATAAGCTGTTATAGTAATTTTGAAATTCCTCTTCTTCGGTATCTTTATAAAAAGTTTGATTTAATAAACTTCTGCTTTCTTCGATGAAGGCATACATAAAAATATACCTTTGCTCCTGATTTAAAAATTGAAACGCCTGTCTATCAATAAAGTGTGTATAAAACAATACTATTTCAAAAAATACCTCTCCTGATTTTCCCTCAGTATTTCTGCTTCTCTGATCTTTTTTAATTTGTTGAAAAAGTAAGTTGGTGTTATTACCCATCAAATCTATGGCAAAAGGTGCTAGTATTTTTCCTTTTTCAACTAAAACATCTGTGGTGTTTTTCCTATCTTTAAACTTAACCCACAACTGACTATCTGATGCTTTATTTTTCTTTTTAAAATTAAACATATTTGTCCGCCCTCCACGACTCGAACGTGGGACCCCAAAGGTATAAGCTTTGTGCTCTAACCAACTGAGCTAAGGGCGGTTAATCGCCCCATTATGCACTATTTCCCTTATATATTTCAAGCCCATGTAAACTCGGTCACAAATATCTCTACCACCTAGATGAATATTGCATGTCCCATGAGAAAATTGATGTTTATAGTTAGAAAGTCTGTTTGTGCTTTTGATGTGAGTTTTCCGGAATTGATCTTTTTTGATTCCAAGCTCTTTAGACCAAAATTTAATCTCTTCTTCAGAATTCATATTTTTATAGATTTGAATTCTGGCTTTTATCTTGCTTTTATCAGAACCAAGAGTTTCAATCCACTTCAAGAAAAATTTCAAGACTGCCGGATCAGTATTTGATATTGAAATTTCAGCCTCTTTTGTTTTACCACCTTCGCCCCAATAAAGAAATAAGCCTGCGATAAATAATTCCCTACCAGATAAGCTTTTGAGATCTTTCGCTAGTGTTTTAAAAACACCGTCAAGACGAGCGTCTTTCTTGGCTCGCATTGTATTCCTATATTTTTCAATTCTTATCGGGCTCTTTCCACGAAGCTCGTTTATTCTTTCTTTTGATAAAGGTAAATCATTCAACCAATTCGAAAGAGTGCTTTTGCTTACATTAGTTTTTTCTTTTATTTGGGAGTAGCTCATCCCCTTCCTTCGCATTTCTAGAGCTAATTCTTTTATTTTTTGTTTCATTTGTGAACCTACGAAGTATAACAATATAATTATACCTCACAGGTTCGATTGTCTGGTTGTGGATTACTTCTTCAAATCTTCCTTCGGTACATCGGTGATTTCTGGCTTCGGGTCGCCGACTACTTTCGCATGTTCCGGAAGCTTCTTCGGCATGATGCCAAACTTGGCGATAAGTTCGTTGTATTCTTTTTGTTCGAGAGACTCTTTCTCGATGAGAGCCTCAGCAATGGCATCCAGGACGTTTCGCTTTTCGGTCAACACGCTTTCTGCCACCTTCAAACTATCATCAATTATCTTTTTGACTTCGCTGTCGACGATCGAGCTCATGTGATCAGAATGTTCCTTCTCGCCAAATCCTCGGCCAAACACGACTTCGCTGTCATGTCCTTCGAGCGCAATCGGTCCGATGATGTCAGACATACCCCATTTGGTGACCATGGCCCTGGCGAGACGCGAAACGACTTGAAGGTCGGATGACGGACCAGTTGTGACATCACCGAAAACCATTTTCTCGGCCACGTATCCGCCAAGTGACATGGCGATGTCATCGAGGAATTCTTTGCGAGTTTGAAGCTTACGCTCTTCGAGCGGAAGCTTCATAGTGAAACCACCAGCGCGGCCGCGCGAAACGATGGTGACCTTGTGAACAGGGTCTGCATCAGGGAGAACTGAGGCCACGAGCGCATGCCCCGCTTCGTGATACGCAGTAATTCTTTTTTCTTTCGGAGTCAGTAAGTGACTCTTCCTTTCTGGACCTATCAAAACTTTTTCGATTGAAGAGATGGCGTCTTCTTGCAAAACTTTCTTCCTATTCATCCTGGCTGCGCGAATGGCTGCTTCGTTCATGAGAGCGTAAAGATCCGCTCCAGAAAATCCTGGCGTGCGTTCAGCGACAACTTTCAAATCCACATCTTTCTCAAGAGGTTTCTTTCTGGCGTGAATGAGGAGGATGGCTTCGCGGTCTTTGCGGTCAGGCAGGTCAACGACGACGCGTCGGTCAAATCTTCCCGGGCGGAGAAGCGCCGGATCGAGCACATCCGATCGGTTAGTCGCCGCCATGACAATGACTTTTTGGTTTTGTTCGAAGCCGTCCATTTCGGTCAAGATCTGGTTCAAGGTCTGTTCACGCTCGTCATTTCCGCCACCAAAGCCCGATCCCCTTTTTCGTCCGACAGCATCAATCTCGTCGATGAAGACTATAGATGGCGCAGCTTTCTTGGCCATCTTGAAGAGGTCTCTTACACGTGACGCACCGACACCGACGAACATCTCGACGAAGTCAGAACCGGACAAGTGGAAGAATGGGACGTTGGCCTCGCCAGCAACAGCACGCGCGAGCAAAGTCTTACCCGTACCTGGTGCGCCTTCGAGCAAAACGCCTTTTGGAATCTGCGCGCCGATGTCGATGAACTTTTTCGGATTTCGAAGGAAGTCAACAATCTCTTCCAATTCTTCTTTGGCTTCTTTGACTCCAGCCACATCTTTGAAAGTTACCCTATTCGTATCATCTGGATCGGTGATTTTTGCTTTTGATTGGCCGAAAGTGAAAGCTTGAACGCCCTGCCCTTTCATTTGTTTTGAGATGAACCAGAAAAATACGACGATGAACAAGACCGGGATGAGGAATGGCAAGAGATTGCCGAGCCAGAAGAAAAATCCGGTTTCGTTTTTGATTTCGATATTTGCCTGCGCTAGAGACTCAACAGTCACGCCATAGTTTGAAAGCGTTTCAGTCAGCGATGCTTCGCGCTCCTTTTTCGAACGGAGGATTGTCCCCGCTTCATCGCTCAAGGTGACTTCGAGCTTGTCGCCTTCAACTAAAATGCTTTTGACTTCGCCGGCCTGGATTCGCGCCGAAAGTGCCGAAAGCGAAATGTCTTCGGGCTTCTCCGACTTGTCAGCGATGATAGAATAGAGAGCGATGAGCGCCAGAAAGATGAAAAACACGCTCCAAAGCTTATTCAAAAAGCCGCCATCCTTTTTTCCTTTTTTCTTCTTGTCTTTACTCTGTTTTTCTGGTGGCATAGTGATTCTTTGTTAAAACGTCCGGCCATTATACAATAGAATCTTATATGGAGAAAGGCTTTCAAATACTCGTCAAAAACAAGAAAGTGGGCCGCGACTATGAGCTTCTAGAGAAGATAGAGGCTGGTATTTCCCTTTTGGGCCATGAGGTCAAGTCTTTGAAGGGAGGTCTTGGCTCGATTAGCGATAGCTACGTCTCGGTCAAAGGTGGTAAGGCGCTTTTACTAAACGCCTTTATCCCGCCCTACCAGCCGAAGAACACCCCGACCTCTTATGATCCGCACCGCCCACGAGAGCTTCTCCTCAACAAGAAAGAAATCCGTGAACTTGAAAGTGAAACCAAACAAAAAGCCTTGACATTAGTGCCATTTTCAGTGTATAATAAAGGCCACAAAATCAAGGTGACGCTCGTCCTAGTCAAAGGTAAGAAAAAGATCGACAAGCGTCTTAGTATAAAGAAACGGGACATTGAAAAAGACTTAGGCAGAAAATTGAAGAATTAGGACTTCCCTTTTTGCAGGGTTCGCCACGGCGAAGTCTCCAAAGAGGGGGCGCTTGTTTCGACAATAGGTGTCTTTCATGTAATGCATGTCGAGCTGAAGTAACTCGTAAACCTGCTTCGAACCCTTAGATGCAAAATCTAAAGGACTAGTGAAGTCTCCTTTCTCCGGAAAGGTCTTCGCTCCAGCTTTCGCTTTAGCCTAAGCTGGTGTCGCGGATTCTGACTTCCGATAAGTTTCCGCGGCATCATAAATCGGGATAAGCTCTCGAATTTCTCGCCCGAGAGACGAAAACTTAGAGATCGGTTTTCATCTGTTTTGTTTGTTCTATAGGATGATTGCCTAAAACAAAAAACATACTACACATGTAGATATTATGTGAAAAATTTATTGGACGCGGTTTCAATACCGTCGCCTCCACCAAAAAAGACCATTCCAAAAGAATGGTCTTTTTTGGTGTCCTGAGCGAAGTCGAAGGACTATCTCGATTAGCTATTTTTGTTTTGTAATTTCGTCCAAACCTGATAATCTGAATCTAATCATGACTCGCGAATTTTACCGAGAAGAAAACAGTAAAACAAAGGGCTTTGTTCGCTGGGCCTTATCCCTCATCTTTATAGGCCTCCTCGCCTTCGGGCTTTTTAGTTTTTTGAAGACCGAAGGCCGATTCGCCGGAGAATTTCTGAAAGGAAAATTTGCCCTGGTCTTCGGTGAAATTACCAGTGACGCCCTCTCAAAAAAAGCCATCGCCTCGAACCTTGAAAAGAGCGGTGTGAAATTCATAAACGAACTCCCAAGCAACATCGCCCTCGGTGCGGGCAATTCGAATGAGAAAAATATCGTCAGCAAAATGTACGGACAGAGTCTTTCGATGTTTCGTGGAAATCCAACTCGTAGCTGGTACGGCACCGGCGCCATTCCGAAGAATCCAACAATCGAATGGCGCTATCCAGACAAGCCGATGTGTTCGGAAAGTAGCGATAAAGGCGAGACGCGTGTATGGTGCGGAAATGGCTGGACCGGCCAGCCTGTGGTCTACGATCACGACGGCATGACAGAAATAATTTTCGGCGCATATGATAAAAATGTGCATTTCGTAAATGCTGAAACCGGCAAAGACACGCGCGCGCCGTTCGTAACAGGCGACATCATCAAAGGCTCGGTCACGCTCGACCCAGACGGCTTGCCACTTCTCTACTTCGGCTCACGCGACAACAAACTCCGTATCGTGTCGCTCGAAAATGGCGGGGCCTTAGAACTTTGGAGTTTGGATTCCAAAGACTTGCCCGGCATTTGGAATGACGATTGGGACTCGAATCCTCTCATTATGGACGACATCCTTTTCACCGGTGGCGAGAATGGTTGGTTTTTTGCTATCAAACTCAATCGCGGCAAAGATGTGAACGGCGATGTCAGCGTCGCGCCGGAAATTCTTTTCACCACACCCGGATATGACGACGCGCTTCTCGCGAAAGTCGGCAACAACGTCAGTATCGAAAACTCGGTCGCGATGTTCGAAGATACCGTTTACTTTGCGAATTCCGGCGGACGAATCATGGGCCTTGATATCAAGCATGTCGAAGACGGCGTTGCGCCAGTCGTCTTTGATTACTGGGTTGGCGACGACGTTGATGCCTCCATCGTCATCGACGAAGACGGCAATCTATATGTGGCGGCGGAAGAAGAGAGGCTCAATGCTCGATCCAAAGAAATTGGTCAGCTCATAAAGCTTGATCCGACAAAAGCAGATCCGCTCGTTTGGAGCGTCAAAGTTCCATCGAAGGCCCAGTATGTCATGGGCGGCATTTGGGCCACACCGGCACTGCATGAGAATTTCATTTACGTTGCCACAAACCCAGGCGAGCTCCTCGGGATAAATAAGACTACAGGAGAAGTAATTTTCCGCGACAATATCGGCGCTCATGCCTGGTCTTCACCAATAATTTCCGAAAAGGAGTTGCTCGTCACGACGTGCGATGGAAGATTGCGCACCTATTCCCTCGCGAACCCCGAGAAACCGGAATTCGTGTCCGAATTTTCCATCCCAACAAAATCATGCATCGAATCGACCCCGGCTCTCTGGGACGGTAATCTCTACTTCGGCGCTCGCGACGGATATTTCTACAAACTTAGCGAAAGTAGTACAATTTAAGCATTATAAAGTTAATACTTTTTTATGATTGAAGTAAATTGGTTAACGATAATCGTTTGCGGTGTGGCCGCCATGGTCATCGGGATGATTTGGCACAGCCAAGCGCTCTTTGGCCACATGTACATGAAAGCCCTCGGCGCTGACATGAACATGTCTCCAGAGAAAATGAAAGAGATTCAGAAAAAGATGTGGTCGCTTTACATCACGCAATTTGTCCTCGTCCTTCTCCAAGCGTATGTGCTCTTCCACTATATTGTCGGTGCCGCCGATGTCATGACTCCTGTCTCAAACGCGCTTTGGATCTGGCTTGGGTTTGTCTTGCCGACAGTCGCTGGAGCCAGTATGTGGAGCGCTCGGCCCCGCAAAGACGCGTGGACAATTTTCCTTATTTCCGCAGGATACAACCTCGTCCTCTTCATCGTCTTTGCGCTCATCATTGGCGCGTGGATGTAAAA
>CAZTRC010000005.1:0-7295 GCA_964615845.1 uncultured Candidatus Saccharibacteria bacterium | reverse complement strand
GATCGAATACGCGAGCCCGCCCATTTCGTTGGCGATACTTCGAACGTAAGTACCAGACGAACAATTGATTTTGAATTTTACAATCTGGAGCCCTATTGCGAGGTCTTGCCTCGCAATGAATTCTTGCCAAGCATTTTTTATTTCTTCTTGGCGAAAATCGCCTTGGACTAAATCTATCTTCTCGATAATCTCCGCTAGGAATTTCCTCGCGGAGATTTCTCGCTCTTCAAGGATTTCAAGATTGTAAATTTCAACTTCCTTTGTCATCGGCTCGAAATCAACTCCATCACGCGCCATCTGAAAAGTCCGCGAGGAATACGCCGGATACTCCTGAATCCTTTTCCCAATAAATCTTTCTAAATCTATTCGCACATTCGTACGAATGTCGGAATGATTTTCTTGTGGGATTCCGAGAATGTCGTATGTGTCGGATTGAATGCCGAATAGAACTTCGAAAATGTATTCTTTGTCCAAATTTAAATACTCGTCTTTTTTCTTGCACTCCTCCCCCACGAGAGCAATCAGCAATCCCTCGGCCATCGGATCCAGTCGTCCGGCGTATGTCATCTTTTCACTAGCATATTCTAGATTGGTAGCGCGAAATCGCTCGAGACATTCGAGTGGGGTCTCGCCGAGATTTTTATAGAGTTTTAAAACTTTTTCCATGAGTTAATACAATCTACCAGAGACTTGGCTTTTTCCAAAAATCGGGTAGAATACGGGACATGTTAACTTACAGCGAAATACGCCAAAACAAAGTAATTATGTACGAAGGCGAGCCGTGGCTTGTCGTCGGCGCGCATGTCTTCCGAAAGCAGCAACGAAAGCCGGTCAACGCTACAAAGCTAAAAAACCTCGTCACCGGCCGAATGGTTGAAACAACTTTTCACGTCTCCGACAAAGTCGAAGAAGCCGACATGAACAAAAGGACGCTAAAATTCCTCTTCCAGAAAAAAGACGAGCTTTGTTTTACTGACCCGAAGAACCCAGCCGACCGCATGTTTCTCTCAGGAGATCTCCTCGGCGACCAATTGAAATTCCTGAAGGACAATGTCGAAGTGACCGCGAGCATTTTCACCAACGATGATGACGAACAGCAAATCATCGCCCTTGAACTCCCAATCAAAATGGCATTCGAGGTCAAAGACGCGCCGCCATCTACCCGAGGCGACACCGCGACAGGTGGTAATAAAATTGTCACGCTCGAAAACAACGCGACAGTGGACGTCCCCCTCTTCGTCAGCGCGGGAGATAAGATTGTGGTAAATACTGTGACGGGAGAATATGTAGAAAGGTATAAGGATAGTTTTGATCAATAAAAAAGTTGGGAAGCGAAAGGCCGGGCATTCGCCCGGCCTTTCGTGCTAAGGAGGATGACTTGTCAGTGCGCAAACGTTACGTGAACGTGTCCACTGGTCTCTATGTGGACATGGAATATGTTCCCATCGGGATCAGTGTAGCAATTCCGCTCATCACGAACGTTTGTGAACCTCAGGTCCACCGGGATTCCCCCTGAATACGGGGTGTCGCTTCTTACGCTTTCGGGGTAGCCTGCTGGAGGCAATACCTTTGTCCTTGCACGATCTGTGTTTTTCTCTGTCGCCATTGAAGAACTTTGGTTGAATTCTTTTATACCACAATAAACCGCTTTCAGCAACCCCAAAAGTGGATAGACGGAAGCCCCGGCAGAACCGGGGCTTTCGACTTTGTAAGTCATGGAATGTGCTTAGGGGTGACCGATTGGTATCCTGCCCTCTAACCCTGTTGCCAGTAGGGTGCCGGGTGAAGAAGCGTTGGCATCAGACACAGTTACAACGGAAACGGATCGCTGAACCAGCAACTCGTCACGACCAGGTCCGGTTGAAATCATGCTGACAGGCACACCAACCTGATCCTCGACCATGCGCACATAGTTCCTTAGCGGACCTGACAAATCATGGCCGACCGTCAGCCTACTCCAACCGGGCATGGCCTGGTACATGGGCTCTACACCACTGGTGATGTCGTGTGGCATCCGACCCGTGACATGTCCGTTCACCCGATAGTGCGTACACACGTTCACCTGATCGAAACCATTCATCACGTCAGCCTTGGTCATCGCAAGTTCAGTAATGCCGTTGATCATGACGGCATAGCGTAATGCAGGTAGATCGAGCCAGCCGCAACGGCGCGGCCGACCGGTAGTACTACCGAACTCATTGCCAACATCACGCAGGCGCTCGCCTGTCTCGTCCAGAAGCTCAGTCGGAAAAGGGCCGCTACCCACACGGGTGCAATAAGCCTTGAAGATGCCGATTACCTTACCGACGCGCGAAGGCGGTACACCAAGACCGGTGAATGCTCCCGCACAAATGGTGTTGGAGGAGGTGACGTAGGGATAGGTGCCAAAATCGATGTCGAGCAAAGTGCCTTGAGCACCTTCTGCCAATACCGACTTTCCAGCCCTAAACGCTTCGTCGAGATAGTGCTCGCTGTCCACAAGAGGAATGGAGCGCATGCGTTCCAGGGCTTCCAGCCAGCGTTGTTCGCTTTCCTGGTCGAGCGTGTGATCTCCATACAAGGCTAGCAAACGTTCGTGTTTCTTAACGAGGGTGCGATACCGCTCGATAAAGTCCGGCCGCTCGAGATCCCCTATGCGCAAGCCGTTACGCCCGGTCTTGTCCATGTAGGCTGGACCGATGCCTTTCAAGGTGCTGCCAATTCGGTCGGCGCCTTTGCTAGCTTCGCTCGCAGCATCGAGCGCGCGGTGTGTCGGAAGAATGAGATGCGCACGACGCGAGATGCGTAGTCGATCTTTGAGGTCGACACCAGCTCCTGCGAGGTCATCCAGTTCTTCAACGAAGGTCACTGGATCGATGACCACGCCATTGCCGACAAGGTTCATCGCTCCTTCATGGAACACTCCACTAGGAATAGTGTGCAACACATGCTTCTTACCGTCGATCCACAATGTGTGGCCCGCATTTGGGCCACCTTGGAAACGTGCGATCACCTGGTACGATGGCGCGACCACGTCTACGACTTTGCCTTTCCCCTCGTCGCCCCATTGAGCACCGAGGAGGACGTCCATTCTGTTTGACATGAGAGGGGTTGGTTTCGTTTTCTGTTTTTTCACGTTGGCTCTGAATGAACCAAGTGCTGTAATCCTGGACAAATTTACTCCTAAAATGGCCAATTGTCAAAGAGAAAAAGGGTGGCGGGCCTTTTGGCCCGCCACCCTTTTTCGTGATTAGTTTAGTATTGCCTCATCGAAACCTGTCCGTCCAATTTCTTCAAGATATCGATGATGACCGAGACGATAATGAGAAGCGCTGTACCGCCGATTGCGAGCGTCGAAATGCCTGTCGCTTGCTGCATGACGACTGGCAGGACCGCAATGACGCCGAGGAAAATCGCACCCATGAAGGTAATGCGAGAAACGATTTTACCGATGTATTCTGTCGTCGAAACTCCTGGGCGAATTCCTGGGACGAATGCCCCGTTCTTCTGCAGATTCGTCGCTACGGCTTCAGGATCAAAAGTAATTGCCGTGTAGAAATATGTGAAGAGGAAGACCAAGAGGAAGTAAACGACTGAGTATAGCCAGACGGTCTGGAGGAACCAGTTGATGCTTGCGGCGATTGACTGGAGAGTACCGCTTTCCGCCGCAGCGAAGAAATTCGCAAGAAGCTGTGGGAAGAGAAGGATAGAGAGAGCAAAGATGACGGGCATGACACCAGCTTGGTTGATGCGAAGCGGCAAGTATGAACTCGAGGCCGACATGACTCCCCCGGCTCGCGCCTGCTTGGCGTAAGTTATCGGAAGCAATCTCTCGGCTTCAGTCACAACGATGATGCCGGCGATGAGCGCGACAGACACCAGTGCTGCACCGATGTAAGTGAGAAGCTGTGTCGGGTCGTAAGCGAAGATAAGTTGATTGATCTGAGCTGGGAAACCTGCGACGATACCGGCAAAGATGATGACGGAAACGCCGTTACCGATGCCACGTTCGGAGATGAGATCACCGAGCCACGTGAGGAACATTGAGCCCGCGGCAACCACGATGAGCGCGACGGCCATTTCATATGCGGACAAAGCTTGCATCACTCCCTGCTGAGTCAAGATACTGATGAGCGCATAACCTTGGATGATGGCGAGAGGCACAGTCAAGACTCGAGAGTATTGCGAGAATTTCAAGCGTCCAGCTGCGCCTTCTTCGTGATAGAGAGACTTGAGCCGAGGCGACATGAGGGTCGCAAGCTGCATGATGATACTTGCCGTAATGTACGGACCAACTCCCATCATTACGAGAGATAGGGCCGACAAACCGCCACCGGAAAAGATATTCAAAAGGTTTAGGAATTGATTGTCTTCGAGGAATCCCTGAAGGCGGAAGATATCAACGCCCGGAATCGGCACAGTCGCGAGCAGGCGAAAAATTATTAAGATGAAGAGGACGAAGAAGATTTTCCTTCTGATAAATTTGTCCCCGAACACAGTTTTTAATTTTTGCCAGAAAGTCATAATTCTATTTTACCGTACCGCCAGCCTTTTCCACTTTAGTTTTCACCTCTTTTGAGAAAGTGACACCAACAAGATTGAGTTTCTTGGTGAGATTGCCCGCGGCCAAGATCTTGACCTTTGGGTTCTGCCCAGACACTTTCTTGACGAGACCTTTGGCCATGAGAGATTTTGGATTGACCGCTTCGCCGTCTTTGAAAGAGGCTTCGAGAGCCGCGAGGTTCACGACCAAAGCATCCACGACGCCAGAGTTAACGGTGCGAGATCGGTTCTTGCCGTGACCGCGAAGCTTTGGGAATTTCTTGATGACATCGCGCATTTCAGGACGAACGCCGTGACTACCGTGAGCCCACTGACCCTTGGTACCGCGTCCAGAAGTCTTGCCACGCTTGCCACCTCGGCCGATGAGCTTCCTTTTCGAGTTTTTAGTTTTTCTAACGAGATTGTTTGTTTGCATATTTTTGTTTTAGGCTGCTTTTTCTTCGGTTACAGCTTTGACCGGTCTTATCTTGAGAACTCGGAGCGCCATCATAGCTGCTTTGGCGTTGTTTAGGTGATTCTTGGATGGTGAAAGGATTTTTGCAGTAACATTTTTAACTCCCGCCAAAAGAAGCATGTCGCGAAGTGCGCCGCCGGCCACGAGTCCCTTGCCTCGGTTTGGCATGAGCATGATGCGGGAAGCTTTGAATTTAGCTTCGATTTGGTGACTGATGCCCATGTCTTTGTTGACTGGAATCTTGACCATGTTTTTCTTGGCTGAGGAAACAGCTTTGTTGATGGCGAGAGTCGTGTCGCCAGATTTGCCGAGGCCGAGTCCAACCGAGCCTTTCTTATCACCGATGAGAATTGCCACAGAGAAAGTGAACCTGCGTCCTCCAGCCATAACTCTGGTCACGCGGCGGATGCTCAAGATCTTCTGATCGAATTCAGGCTTTTCACGCGGACCGCCAAACTTACGGCGCTGTCCCCCGCGATCAAAAGGCTTGCCGCCACCCGCTCCACCGCGAGATTGGGTCGCGCCAGTATTTCGCGGCACGAAAGAGCTTTGTGATTTAGCTCCCGACGTATTTGGTTTTGCTTTTGTATCTTCCATAAATTTATTTAAAATTCGAGACCGCCGGCGCGCGCGCTATCTGCTAAAATCTTAATCCGGCCGGTGTAATTGAAACCGTTTCGGTCAAAGACGACGGCCTTGATCTTGGCGGCCTTGGCGAGTTCGGCGAGAGTCTTCCCGACTTCGGCCGCACGCTCAACTTTCTTGCCTTTCTTTACTTTCATGTCGCTTGCGGACACGAGCGTTGCACCTTTCTCATCGTTGATGAGCTGAGCATAGATGTTGGAGTTCGATCGGTAAACCGATAGTCTTGGTCGCTCGGCCGTGCCGAAAATCTTGGCGCGGATCTTGCGCTTTAGTCTTTCTCGTCTATTTGATTTTGCTTGTCTAAATTGCATATAGAGTAAGTGCGTTATGCGGCTTTCTTGCCTTGCTTCCTTCTAATGTATTCACCTTCGTAACGCATACCTTTGCCTTTGTACGGTTCAGGTTTCTTGAGGTCACGGATCTTGGCGGCAAATTGTCCGACAGCGTCTTTGTCGATTCCAGAAATAGTGATGATGTTTTTCTCAGCAGTGACAGTGAGTCCGGCTGGAATTTCGACGAGAACTGGGTGAGAGAAGCCGAGTGCGAATTTGATGTTCTGGCCGGTGACTTCAGATTTGAATCCGACTCCTTCGAGGATGAGTTTCTTCTGGTAGCCGTCGTTGACGCCAGCAATCATGTTCTGGACGTGGGATGAGTATGTGCCCCAGAGAGCTTTGGTTGCGATCTCTTCGTTCTTTGGTGTGAAAGTTACTTCGTCGCCATTGATGTTTACCGACACCAAGTTCGTCTTGAATTCACGCTTGAGTTCGCCCTTTGGACCTTTTACCGTGAGAGTCAGGCCTGAAAGTGAGATTTCAGTTTTAGCCGGGATTTTTAGGATTTGTTTTCCGATTCTTGACATAAATTTAAATTACCAAATCCTGAATAACGCTTCCCCGCCGACCAATTCTTTACGCGCATCCGGCGCAGTCAACACGCCCTTTGGTGTCGACAAGACCATGAGGCCGAATCCTTGGCGGACAGGCTTGATGTCTTTGGCTTTGATATAAACGCGCTTGGAAGGCTTGGAGATTCTTTCCACCTGAGTGATGCGAGGCTTCTTGCCTTCTTTCAAAAGAGTGACGACGAGCTCTGGTTTGCCACCTTCAGCTGTTTTCTTCGAAACATTCGCGATGAATCGGCCTTTGACCAAACAGTCAGCGATGGCGTGTTTCAAATTGGAATATGGAATAGCGACACTGTCCTTGCCTGCGTTACCAGCATTCTTGATCATTATTAGCATGTTTGCGATTTTGTCCATTTGTTTTTTAAGTAAGTCGGAAGTAGTAAGTCGTAAGTCGCGTTACCAAGAAGATTTACGAACGCCCGGAACTTCGCCGATTGAAGCCAATTCGCGGAACTTGATGCGAGAAAGTCCAAATGCACGCAAGTATCCTCGGCCTCGGCCGGTGATACCACAGCGATTCTTCACACGTGTTGGGCTAGAATTCTTTGGCAATTTCTGAAGGCCGGCAACGTCGCCCGCAGCCTTAAGAGCCGCTCTTTTAGCAGCATATTTCGCAACCATTTTAATGCGCTTGTTGTTTCGCGCTAAGACTGATTTTTTGGCCATAATTTATAGTCCAGCAATATCTCACGTCTTTTCTTATAGGTCCTGAAGACTCATAAGGAGAAACGCGGATTAAACTGAACT
>CAZTRC010000004.1:5278-45223 GCA_964615845.1 uncultured Candidatus Saccharibacteria bacterium | reverse complement strand
GGGCTTCGGAGCTCAGCGTCATATTTGACCAAAGCGCGAGTAATACCGTGACGGATAGCTTCGGCTTGAGCACTGATACCGCCACCAGAAACCTGAGCGATAACGGAAAATTTCTTGTCGATAGGATTTTTATCAAATGCTTCTTTGGCGACAGCGCGATAATCAGCAACACCGAAATAATCTTCCAAAAGTTTGTCGTTTACGATAAAAGAAGTCTTGGTGCCGGCAGTTAAGCGGACGCGCGCAGTGGCGGTCTTCCTACGACCGACGGCTTCGATGTATTTGTCTTTAGTGGTAGCTGTGGTCATGTTATTCTTTGACGGTTAAATTCTTCATCATCTTCGGCGCGAGACGATTGGCTGGAAGCATCCCAAGGACAGCGTAGCGGAAAACTTCGGCATAGCCTTTCTTCTCGACGATTCTTTTCATCTTTTCATAGACGAGTCCGCCCGGATAACCTGAATACTTTTCGTATTCTTTCGTTTCAAGTTTTTCTACAGGAATGTCAGCTTGTGCCGCGTTTTCAATGACGACAGTGTTGGTCGAGAGATTCTGACGTTCGAAAGAAGCATCATTTTTGCCCATCAAAATGCTCGCCGCTTCTTGCGCGACTCTCCCTAGTTTTTTTCCTTTTGCATCAATCTTGTATTCCATAACTATTTTACAAATTCGATAAGAGCCATTTTTGCACCGTCAGAGATGCGTGGAGGCAGTTTCATAATTCGAGTATACCCACCGTTCGTATCTTTGAACTTCGGCGCAATTTCTTCAAAAAGAATTTTGGTTTCTGGGGCTCTGTTTATAAGACGAGAAATCACAACTCTTCGGGAAGCAAGATCGCCCTTTTTAGCCCTGGTCACCAATTTCTCGATAAAAGGACGGAGTTCTTTGGCCTTGGCTTCAGTCGTCTTGATCCGGCCATGCTTTACAAGCGAAAGGGCGAGACTCTTGATGAGGGCGCCTCTTACGTTTTTCGTCCGGCCAAATTTTCTAATGTTGTTTCCGTGTCTCATAAATGCCTAAATTTACAGTTTCCCTACTTTAACAGAATTCCAAAATTACTCAAGGTGCGCTTGATTTCCTGTACACCCTTGTCTCCCATGCCTTCGACAGCGAGGAGATCCTCCGCAGACTTCCGAGCCATACCGCCAACGGTACGAATTTTGGCATTAGCGAGAGCGTTTAGTGTACGAGTCGAAAGGTTTAGGTCTTCAATGCGCATTTTCATGATTTCCTTTTCATCCTCACCTTCGGCGACCTCTTTTTCTTGGTGAACATCACTAATTTCTTTCTCTACAGCTTCGATGATTTCTTCAGGCTTCTCATCGAGACCTTTGAAATCGTGAATCGACTGAAGTTGCAAAATCATGATTTCAATTGAGCGCTCAACAGCCTCGCGCGGAGAATATGTCCCGTCGGTTTCGACGGAAATGCGTAGGCGGTTGTAGTTGGTCGAGTCCCCGACGCGCATATTTTCAACCTCGTAAGAAACTCTTCGAATCGGAGTGAAGATGGAGTCTATAGCAATATGACCAATAGACATTTTGTCTTTCTGAAGTTCTTCTTTGGAAACATAGCCAAGGCCCTTTTGGACATACATTTCGATATTGAGTTCGGTCTTCTTGTCAGTTACTTCGCAAATGTATTGATCCGGAGTAAGGACTTCAACTTGACCAGCAAGCTCAATATCGCCAGCCTTGACGAGTCCAACACCTTTCCATTTGAGGTTTACAGCTTGAGGTTCGTCAGTCAAAAGTTTGAAACGGACGCGCTTCAAGTTCAAGATTATATTCAAAACGTCTTCTTTGACTCCATCCATGATGGCAAATTCATGATCGACGCCGTCGATCTTGAGGCTGGTGATAGCCGCGCCCGGAAGACTCGAGAGGATGATTCGGCGCAAAGAGTTCCCCAGAGTGTGGCCATAGCCTGGATATAGATTGTCGATTTCATAAACACCCTTATTTCCATCTTCGGAAACAAGTCTCGGTTTTGACGGCAAAATAATATTTGATTCAACCATAGAATTTTTATTAAAAATAAATAATTTTAAATTTTAGCGACTATAGAATTCGAGGACACGTCCGAAATCGAGTAGGGCGCCTTCTTTGGTCGGTTTCTGCTTGACTATCCCCTCCATCTTGCCGGCATCAAACGAAAGCCAAACCGGCATAAAAGCTTTTTCAAGTTTCTTCGCCATCTCTGCGAACAAAACGCTGTTCTTTGATCCCTCTCGGATAGTAATCTTGTCACCTATTTTCAATCTATATGACGGGACAGTGACACGCTTACCATTTACCAAACAATGCCCGTGAGATACCATCTGGCGGCTTGCCTGCCTTGTGGGCGCAAGACCGATACGGTAAACGACATTGTCTAGGCGAACTTCGAGGTATTCTTGCAAAGCATCGGCAGAAGAAACTCCTTTGGTGGCGATAGCTTCTTTGACGTAATTTTCAAACTGCTTTTCAGTCACGCCGTAGGTGTAGCGGATTTTCTGTTTTTCCAAAAGTTGCTGAGCGTATTCTGAAACCTGTTTGCGCCTACCTTTGACGGCCTTGGTCCTTTTGGCTTCAGACAACGCAAATTTCTGCGTTTGAGTCTTATCAAACACAGCGCTTCCGAGTCTCCTTGCAATTTTGTATCTTGGTCCTATTTTCATAACTCAATCATTAACTTATTTTTAAACTCTTCGAGGTTTGGGAGCCTTCGGTCCATTGAACGGCACCGGGGTCCGATCTTTGATAGAAGTAAGTTCGATTCCGCGTGACATAAATGATCGGATGGCGGATTCACGGCCTGTGCCGACGCCTTTGACCACGACGTCAACTTCTTTGACACCAAAGCCTTCGGCTTTCTCGGCGACCAGGTCTCCGACTTTCGCGGCAGCGAAAGGTGTGCCTTTCTTAGCTCCACGGAATCCGAGTGATCCGGATGAAGACCAGAAGAGGACGTTACCTTTCTTGTCAGTCAAAGCGACTTTTGTGTTATTGAAAGTGGCTTCGACATATAGACTGCCTTCAGCAACTTTCTTCTTAGGGCCCTTCGAAGAAGCCTTCGCTTTCGAATCTTTAGCCGCCCCTCCTGTTTTTACAATTCTTTTCTTTCCCATAATGTTATGTCTTAGTTGCGGTTACGCGTCCACTACCCATCGTCTTACGAACATTACCTCGAACGGTACGGGAATTTGTCTTTGTCCTCTGGCCTTTTGTCGGCAAATTCTTCGTGTGACGACTACCGCGGTACGAACCGATGTCCTTCAAACGCTTGATGTTTCCTGAAACTTCGCGCTTCAAATTTCCTTCGATATTGAATTGCTCGACGACTTTTCGGATGGCGTTTTCTTCGTCAGTCGAGAGGTCTTTGGATTTCTTGCCGTACTCTACTTTAGCTTCGTCTAGGATCTTGTGAGCGCGTGAACGGCCAATGCCAAAGAGGGCGGTTAGGCCCATTTCTACACGCTTGTTGTCCGGAATTGTTATACCTGCGATTCGCATAATGAAATAAACTATCCTTGTCTCGCTTTTCGACGAGGATTTTTCTTGTTGATTCTGAAAATTTTGCCCCTTCTTTTAACCAGCTGGTCACCTTGAGCCAAACTGTTTCTTTTTATGGACGCCTTGATCTTCATCCTCTTGTAAAATGTCTAAAAGCTGTTAATAAACTCTTGTTTGCGAAATTTGATACTAACCCAGATAGCAAAATAATGCAAGCCCTCACACCAAAAGCTTTGGTTTCTGGGCAAGGACTGAGCCCTTTTTTACAGTCTTCGCGATATCCGGCCTTTTTCCATCTGGCCATCGGTCACAACTTCTACTTTGTCACCGATGACGATTTTGATTCGAAACTTCCTCATTTTCCCGGAGAGATACGCCAAAATTGGAGTCTCTTTTTCGGGTACCTCCACGCGGAAAGTTGTATTCGGGAGAGACTCAGTTATCGTGCCAACGACTGTTCTAGGCTGGTTATTATCATTCATTAGTATGGAGGAAATAATAGCAAAAAAAATGCCTTCGGTCAAATTAGCTAGCTGGATTGTCGAGGGTGTTGATAATCTTGATTGCCCCAGGCTTGGTCGGTAGGCTTGTTTTCCAAAAAGGCTTAAGGTTGAGTTCGGCCTTATCGATGTTTTTAAACTGGAGCATCTTGCTCTCAAATGAGCGCTTACGAACACCAACCAAAGCCTCTTTGAGTTCGAGGTCGTTGATTTCCCAAACGACACTTACTTTATCATTGATGACAATCTTGACGTCGCTGATGTTTTCCGGATCTGAGACTATCGAGCCTTTGTCGAGTTCAATGTTGAGCTCGCGAATATTTGGAATATAAACTTTGTTTTCTTCGGTGTTGGCGACGACTTTCTCGACAAGAGCCTTAGTGAGTTCCTCTTCTTTGAAAATCAGGGCGCTGATTTTGCCTTTTTGTTTGATAGAAGCGTTGCCGGCCTCTCCGCTCGCCTCGACAACTGGTTCGTCAAAGTTTATAACAGCAACATTTTCATACATAATGAAATCGGCTGGGAGCTCGGCTTTCGCCTTGCTCAAAAGCGTTGTCCGAAGTTCTTCTTGCAAAGACTTTTTATTGGATTCGAAATCGGCGGGAGATATATCGTATGTCTCGCCACTAAAACCTCCTTTGATTTGAGTTGTGGAACGCGCGTAAACGCTTTCGTATTTTGGTGAACCACGAAAACCTACGACCTTGAAGTCAGACTGATCGAGATTGTAAACTTCGCCGGCTTCATCAGCATAGATTTCGACATCGATAGATCCAGGCACTTTCTTGCCCCCTTCGGTCTTTTGGCCCGGAATCACCGTCGCTGTTTTGGTTTTGTAAATATATCCATCCGGACTTTCGAGACGCGTGTCAATGAGAAGCTTTTGCGGAGTAGCGTTGTTGTTAAAAAGTTTTACTGTCCCAGTGGCCTTTTTCTCAACATGTTTCTTTTCACCAGCCACAACCGTTGCACTTGCTTCGTCATCAAGAACGAGCATTTCAAAAGATAGCCCCGAACGAGATTCTTTTTCAGCTACAATCGGTCCGGAAAGTTCGACAGTACCCGTTCTCGGAGTGACATAAACTTTGGCTCCAGCGAAAACGAAAGTGAGGGCGAAAACCAGGATGACAATCGCAATGACGGCCACATACCAGACGCCACGTCCGCTTCCACGCTTGGGCGAATATTCTTTGGCGTTCGGCACAAAGCTTTCTTCAATCTCATGAAGTCTTTTTTCATGAGCACGATGAAAAGCATCGCGGCGCTTTTGGGTCCGAGGCGTTGGTTTGATATCGTGGATGTAATTTCGGTTTAACATTTTAAAGATGATTTATAAAAACCGCCTTCATAGTAAGCCGTGAATCCCTTTCGACCATCGGCGCAAATTCGGCAAAACTATGTAAGACCCTATTGTCACCTATTATAACACTAAAGCCGTCATGTGCGGTTGTGAATTCCGGGAAAAAGGCAGGGCCAAGATGGGATTTGAGCCAGGCGCCCGTATGCTCATCCGTAGACAAAAAGGCATGGTGAGGCAGATGCCGACTTGGGACCATATCAACCAAGACATTTTTGAGCTCTTTGACCCAGGCCTCGCCGGCTAGACGAACCGCCTCAAAAAGCCCTCTGTTGGCTTCCCGGTCGAGCATATCACCATGGTGCAGATGGAGGAGTGATTTGGTCTCGTGGACACTCTTGCCCAAATTCTTGGCAATCAGTCGAACTACACTGATTTTACCATATGGGAAAAAGGCTGTGCCAACCAGATGATCATCTTTCATGATCATGACTTCGGAAACTTCTTCGCCGAAATTAATGATAAGGAAATCGTTCTGAAGATCAAAAACATCACGAACAAGGACGAAGTCTGAAAACATTTGCGAGGTGAAGGCGGTGCGAGCTTTGAAAGTCTTGGAAATCATTTCTTCGATATCCTGGATGAGTTTCTCTGGCGCAAGACTCAAGAAAACATCGATCCTGGCGCTCCGAGCCTTTTGACCATTCGGATTATCGACCATGTAACCGTTCAAAGCGACCTTGGTCACACGCCTATCGATGACTTGTCCCAAGTTCGCCCATTCTTTTTTAAAATTCTCGACTTCAGATGAAATTAACTTTTGCGAGAGCTTTTCGGTGAATTTGAAATCTGTTTTTGCCTCGTATTTGATCGAACGGACCTCCCCATGAGACCAGGGTGTCGCCAAGACGCAATATATCTTCTCTGGTCGGTGTAATGTCCCTTTCTGAAGCTCTTGGCAGATATTGTGTAGAGCTAAAAGCATCTCTCTTTCGATTTTGGCACTCTCAAAGTCCGGCGTGAGCGAAAAATTTTTTCGGATCGATCGCAAAATTAGGGGCGCGTGGCCTCTTTGTTTCAAAACCAAAGCTCCACCAATAGAGCCGGATGAAATATCGAAAACCAAATTAAGTTCTTGGGTTTTTGAAAAAGACAGTAGCGACATCGTGGAATTTATTATACCACGGAGATTTTATTCCAGAACTCCTTTGATGCGACGCACGCCTTGCGATGACGCTTCTTCTTTTTGGATTTTGAAATGGCCGAGAGAGCCCGTGTGTTCTACGTGCGGACCACCACAGAATTCTTTTGAGAATGTATTTCCATTTTCGTCTTCGATAAAATATACCGAAACGGTGTCGCCGTATTTGGCGCCAAATTCCATTTGCGCACCCAGAGCCTCAGCGTCAGCTTTAGACATTTCTCTTTTCACAACCTTGAAATCTTTTTGGATTGCTTCGTTTACCAAGTCTTCGACTTTTTTCTTTTCCTCGTCAGTCATCTTCCGGTCAAAAGCAAAATCGATCCGTAGGCGCTCTTCGGTGATATTGCTTCCCCGCTGTTTTACTTCCGGCCCAAGAACTTGCTGAAGTGCAGCCAAAAGTAAGTGATGCGCGGTATGAAGTTTGATTGTCTGTTCATTATGATTCGCAAGCCCACCTTTGAACATGCCGGCCGAAGAAGTTTGGGAAAGTTTTTGATGTTCGGACATCTTCTTATTGAAATCTTCCACATCTATTTCCCTATTTTGTTCTTTGGCAAGTTCGAGTGTAAGTTCAATAGGAAAACCGTATGTTGTAAAAAGTGTGAACGGACCAGTTCCTTTTTCAAATTCTTTCAAACCTTTTTCTAATGTCTCACGGAACTTTTGTTCTTCTTTAGTAATTTCTCCTTTATCTTCCAGCTCATAAATACCAGAATATTTTTCTTTTATTTTTCCAATCATGTTCGCAAGCGGTTCTTTGGAGAATCTAGCAGCCCGACGAATGAGTCGGCGCAAGATATAGCCCTGCCCAGTATTCGATGGCAATACCCCGTCAGATATCAAAAAAAGCGCTGCTTTGACGTGATCAGTCACGACACGATCCTCTTTTGGTTTCTCTCCGAAGAAAAGATCTGTCTCATATACATTATCGAGCCCATTCACGACTGCCGTAATACGCTCAAGCCCCATTCCCGTATCGACATTTTTCTGCGCGAGCTTGCCGACGACTTTGCCATTCTCGGACTTGTATTCCATGAAAACGTTATTCCAAATCTCGATGACTCTCTCATCTTTTTGAGCCTGTAAAAATTCTTCATGAGAAAGTTCGCCGCACTTACCTGTGACGTCGTAGAAAATTTCTGTGTCTGGACCGCATGGACCATTGTCTCCCGGTCCCCACCAGTTATCGTCTTTACCCAAGAAATATATTCGTGATTCCGGAATGCCGGCCTTCTTCCAGATTTCTGCAGATTCGGTATCACGAGGAGCATTATCATCACCTTCGAAGCACGTTATATAAAGTCGCGTTGGATCAAGTCCGAGTCCGACATTCTTATCAGTTAGAAATTCGTAACTCCAAGCGATTGATTCGTCTTTGAAATAATCTCCGAGTGACCAGTTTCCAAGCATTTCAAAAAAAGTCAGGTGGCGATTGTCACCGATGTCATCGATATCTCCCGTGCGCAGACATTTCTGTACACTCGCAAGGCGTGTCCCAGATGGATGAGGTTCGCCGAGCAAATACGGCACCAGAGGCTGCATGCCGGCCGTCGTAAAGAGTACTGACGAATCACCCTGTGGGATTAGTGAGGCTGAAGGCAAAATGGCATGGCCTTTTGATTTAAAAAAGTTTAAAAATTTCTGCCTGATTTCGCTACTTGTCATAAATGAGATTATACAATAATTCCGCCGCCGAGACATGTTTCTCCATCATAGACGACAACAGACTGGCCTGACGCGGCAATCTGCTCCTGGTCAAAAATGACGCTTTCCCTAGTCACAGTACAGGACTGAAGCGGTTGCTGATACCGGACTCGCGCGCCATATTTTTTGTCCGCCATCGGCGTTTCTCGCCAATTCACATTTTGAAGTCTCACTTCCCTGCCGCCAACCCCCAAGGTCGAACCTTGAGGGTTAGTGGAAACAACGATGGTGTTGTTCGAAAGATCGCGATCGACAACATACAGGCGTTCGTCATCACTGCCTTTATCGGTAATTGTAAACCCGTGACGCTCGCCTAAGGTAAAAAACAATGCGCCGTCGTGATGGCCGATTTTTTTGCCCTCTGTATTCAAAACGTCCCCCGGCTGTTTTGGAATGTAGTGCGACAAAAATTCTTTCATATCAATCGGCCCCAAGAAACAAACGCCTTGGGAATCTTTCTTCTCAGCCGTCGGTAAGCCAAATTTCTCAGCTAAACGCCTGACTTCCTTTTTCTCCAAATGCCCGACAGGGAAAAGGATGCGCGGGAGCTGCTCGGAAGTGAGTGTCCAGAGAAAATATGATTGATCCTTCAGAGGGTCATTGCCAGCGAGAAGTTTGCCATTTTCAATTTGTGCGTAGTGACCAGTCGCGACAAAGTCCGCGCCATGTGCCAATGCGTAGCGTAAAAAGACGCCAAACTTTATTTCCTTGTTGCACATGACATCGGGATTGGGCGTGCGTCCAGCCTTGTATTCATTGATGAAATATTCACCGACTAAGTCTTTGTATTCATTTTCGGCGTCAATAGTGATGAACGGCACATTGAGATGTGCGCAAACACGCATAGCGTCACGACGTTCTTCTTTCCAAGTACATATAACGAAATCCGGCTGCCAGGTCTTGATGAAGCAACCGACGACGTTATAGCCTTCCTGTTTAAGCAAAGCCAAAGAAACGGAGCTGTCGACTCCGCCGGATACACCGACAAATACGGTTTTGGACTTCTTTTCTTCCACCTTCGCAGTTTATAGGAGCATCAATTTTTTGTAAACTTCGAAAAGCGCGCGAGTGTCAGAGAGAGCAGAGTGGGCACGCTCGTTTTGGACACCGAAGAATTCGCAAAGTTTTTGAAGAGCAAATCTCTCGGCTAGTGGATTGGCGTGGAGTTTGGCGTAAGCGATAGAAATGGTGTCGATTTTGGCATAAAACATTTCGTTCTTGATACCAGTTTTGGTGAAAGCGCGTTCGACGAAAGAATAATCAAATGTCACGTTGTGCGCTGTGAATATCGCGTTCTTGGATTTCTCGGCAAAGACTTTCATGACCTCAGCGAGACTATTGGCAAAAATCCACTGGCCTTCGTCGTAACCGTTTACCTTGAGAGCTTGGGGTTCCGCTGTCTCGATATGCTCCGGCTTTATTTTGAATTCCCTTTCCTCTATGATTTCAAATTCTTTACCTTCACCACCTTTTTGCCGCACCAAAATATAAGCGAGTTCGATGATTTCGTGTTTTTCCGGACTAAATCCGGTAGTTTCAATGTCGACAAAAATCAGATCATTATTTTTCATATTTATTTGAGATAGGTCGCGATATTTTTCTTGTGCCCTTCGAACGTCTTGGCGTAGTGTATCTTACCATCAGAGTCATGAAGGTAAAAGAAATATTCGGATTCTTTCGGTTTCAAGGCCGCTTTAATCGAAGCCGTGCCAGAATTACCGATCGGCGTCGGCGGTAAACCTGCGCGAGTGTAAGTATTGTAAGGATGATCATCGGCTAAATCATCAAGGGTCAAGTCTTTAGACTCCTTGCCAATTTCGTATTTGAGCGTCGCATCCACTTGGAGCCTCATACCACGATCAAGTCTTTTCCAAAGGATTCCTGAGACTATCTCCTTCTCATCAGGGCCATCAAAAGCTTCTTTTTCAATAATCGAAGCCATGATAATGATATCGGACAGGCTTCGACTCGATGAGGCAATTTCACTTTCAAAATTATCCAAAACTTTTTTCTGAAAAGTGTCTTGGAGCATCTCTACGGCCTCGGATGCGCCATCGGTCGCAAAGAAAAAGTACGTGTCAGGAAAAAGATAGCCTTCCAGATCTTTGGTCAAAAATAAAAATTCTTCTTCATTAAATTCCGAAAGCTTTGTCCCGAGCGCCACACTCATTTCTTTTTTGTTAAAGCCTTCCGGCAAAGTTACAGCAATTTTCTCAATACCGAAATGCGATCCAGTAACGCGCCTCGCAATCTCGACGGAATTTATCGGTGTATCAAAAACATAATCTCCTGCCGCAATACCACGATCACCCTCAAGCAATACAACCAGGCTCTCGAACAATCCAGCCGATTTCACTAGATTCTTCGCTTGAAATTCTTGGGCAATCTTATTCAAGCTATATCCATCTTCGATGGTGATAATTTCACCACTCGGAAAATCTTTTGGCGCGGTCATAAGACTAGCCAAAAACAAAAAAAGTCCGAGGATGATGCTCCAAATGAGGACCTTCTTCCACCGATTACTCGTTGGCAGTGCTTCAAAATTATTTTCCCTGTGAAATTCGTACATAGATAAAATTTACATCGGCAAATTGACCGGCGGCTCGGATTTCTTCGATTCGATGCGCTTGAATGTTGGCGTCGTCGAAACGCGTCCAGGGAAGTGGTAAATGGTTGCTATTTCTTCCGCTGTCAAAGTAAAGAAATGATGCGAATCAGGTGGATAGAAATATGCACGCTCAAGATACTCTTCGAGCATATGTTTTTTCAGGGCGACTTTTTTGTTGCCACTGAAGTCTTGCCAAGGATTATCAAAATCAGTTTCGTGAGCAATCTTGAAACCATTTAGATTATTCGACGAATACGGTCGGAATAGGCCGACAATCCCATTGACGTTTTCTCCACGATAGGCGTTCTTTTTGGCTAGATATATAGTCCTGATACCTGTGTCGAAAGCCGGCTTATCGAGACTGCGTTCGATGGCGGTGATGGTTTCTTGTTCGAGTTTAGTCATTTTCATCTTTTTGCCCAAGGCTTCAAGCGCATCTGCCCCACCTTCGTATTTGGCCTTGATACCATCGATTTCTCTTTTGGCTTTGTCTTTCCAATCTTCTTTCTGACCGAAAAAAGCCCCTGGTTTGTCGTGACTATTCTTGCTCGAACGCACCATTATCTGCACCCAGACGTGCTCATCTTTTTTCATCGAACCCATCCATTCGAGAACGCCAGTAATCGGATCAATTAGCCCGGCTTCTTCTTCGATCTTGGTCGTGGCTTTGTCGAGACCATAATCAACATACGTTTTGATTGGATATGGATCAGGCTTTTTCAAATGCTGTTCACAGCCCCACAAGTCCCATTCTTCTTCATGCATCGAAGCGATAGCCTTCAGCACATAATCATCTACGGTGAAAATTTCTGCTTGCGGATATTGGGCGTATAGCTGAGACTCGATTATATTTCGGAATTGAATCGGAGTACGGATATAAAAATGAATTTCACCTTCGGTCGAGACTATTTCGAGAGAAAACCAGACTATGACTCGTCCCTGCCAATACTTTTTGAGATTCGTGCCGACACCTCCCGCTTGAGACAAGGCATTCCCAAGAGCCATCTCCATAGCCAGCGGCGTTTTATAGACGTCTCGCGGAATCTTGATTTCAAGCATGACCCAAGTAAGTGTCGAAAGCCAATCGGCATTACGATGCCGGACCCACATCTTCCAGCCAAGCCCAACCAAGATAAAAGGCATCGCATAAGCGAGATACTTAAAGACTCGCGAGAGAATGGTCAAATATGTCTCGTTAAAATATTCCAAAGGATTCGGAAACATAGATTTGATTATAACATGAGACAATTGATGTAATTAAAGCAAAATCCCCTTTCGGGGATTTTGCTTTAATTATTTTTGTATTATGCGTTGTCGTATCGTCCGTCTTTGAGTTTCTTGAAATGCTTGGTGTTATGGAGATTGACGAGGATGGTGTTGCGCTTGAGGAATCTTTCTTTCAGGACCGCATCGACAACTTCATCTTTGTTCATCGGGCCATGTTCTTTGAGGATCGAAGCGATGACTTCGCGGACGATTCCAGGTTTGTAACCCCATTCTTTCAAAGCATAGCGACCGCGACCGACAAGAACGAAACGAGCATCTTTGATGAGTTCATTGTGAGTTGTGGCAGCGAGAGTCTTTCTGTTGAAAGTCTTGGTGATGGCCTCGGCGACTTCGCGGAAGTGCATCGGTTCGCCGTGTTTACGCATAACGAGATACGTATAATCTTTGACGCCTCGAGTCTTCACATTTTTTGATTCGGCTCTTCCCCATTCGTTGAGAGGATTCTTGCCAACTTTCTTCGAAATTCGAAGCCATCTCTTTACAACTTCGTCGTCGCGATGTTCTTCCGCGAGATCTTTGATGTGCCCCAAAAACTTTTCGATAACCTTGGTTTCCGGAATAATCTCGTCGTCGCCGAGAGATTCGTAAAGCTTGCCGAGCGCATCATGAATCTTGTCCACAGTTTGATGCTCCACGGCCCAACGAGTTTTGAAATGGTCATCTTCTTTGTGCTTGCTAAAAGCATCGCCTAAAACCAGATACAGGTGAATATGATTTTGTGTCGCCTTGTCTTTGGCTATGTGATTTAGGAGTTCTTCTTCTTCAACGACAAAACCTAGCTTTTCAATGACATCTTTAAGCTCATCAAAAACCGGTTGGTTTTCTTCCATCGAGGGAGATTTTCGGATTGCGCCAAGAGCCGCATTCTCAATCTGACGAACACGCTCGCGAGTGATGCCGTATTTCTGGCCGATAGCCTCAAGAGTCTTTCTCTCGCTGTCGTCAGTCAAACCATAACGGTTCGCAATGACGTCAAAAGATCTGTCTTTGAGGACAGATAGGAGCTTTTTGCTCACCTGTTTTGGTCTAAAGGAAATGATTGCCATGGATCTTTGTTATTTTGATAAATTTTGGGCTAAAAGCCTGTTTACTACTTTGTGCGGAGATTCTATCATCAAAGCAAATTAATGTCAAATGGTTTGTCAACCCCCACACCTACTTTTTGATAATTTTTCAAATGCGCCCATTGGCGCAATCAAAAAGTAGGTGTGGGGGTCAAGGGCTATGTTAATTTCAAAATATCCTTGTAACTGACGAAAAGCATGAGGAGGATGAGGAGGCCAAAGCCGATGAAGTTTACCCAATTCAAAACTTTGTAATTTACCCTTCCCCCCTTCAATTTTTCGATGAGGAGAAAGAGCAGCCGACCGCCATCTAGAGCCGGAAAAGGTATGAGATTGATGACGCCGAGGTTGATTGAGATGATCGCGGCGAAAGAGAGGATGTAGATGAGGCCTTGGCGACTGGCATCGCCGACAAGCCCGACAATACCAATCGGACCCGTAAGCCCCGAGATGTCCGCCCCGCCGGTGAAGATGCCTTTGATGAGGTCAAAGAGCGCGACACTGATGCCCGCAATCATCGCGCCGGTAAATTTGAAACTATCGACGAAACCGCGCCAAAGGTTTGGTTTGTAGATACCGAAATTACTGATGCCGAGTCCCAAGAATTTCCCTTCCCCACTAAAATCAGCCGGAATAAGTGTGGCGCTCGATTCCTCACTGCCACGTTTGTATTTTAGATAAAATGTTTCATCCGGATTTGAAATCACCAAGTCTCGTAATTTTTCACTATCAATGTTGTCGAAAGACTCTGAACCAACAATAAGTCCAGAGATAATATCACCTGATTCTAGGCCCATGATTTCAGCCGGCGAGTTCGGCAGGACTTGGGTAATGATTGTCGTTTGTTCGCTTACAAATCGGGTATCCATTTTCTCATCGATTCCGGTCGGAAGTCCTACCCAGAGGCTCACGAGAATGATGATCCAAGCAAAAAGAAAATTCATGAACGGTCCGGCGAAGAGGACGAGGGCCTGGAGCCAGCGAGGCTTCGAGATGAAAGCCCTATCCTTGTCAGCGCCTTTCAAAGATTCATCATCAGGATTCTCACCAAAGATCTTCACGAAGCCGCCAAATGGTAGCCAATTCAAAGTGAAATTTGTGCCATTGTGACGAAAAAGCGTTTTGGCTTTTGGCGGATAACCGAGGCCGAATTCATCAACTCTGATACCGCCCTTTTTGGCCACGATAAAATGCCCGTACTCGTGCACGATAATGAGGAGAGCCAGGATAATTATAAAAATAATGACCGACACTTTTTTATTTGCCCATTACGATTGATTCTTTGTTGTCGAAAATTCCTTCGAGTTTTTGGTTGGCTTCGTCGACGAGCTTTTGCAAATCCGCCTTGCTTCTTTCTTTCTCGTCTTCGGACATTTCGCCTTCGCGGGCCATCCGATCAATTTCGCGGATAACGTTCTCGCGTTCTTTTTTGACGCTAATGCGAGCGTCTTCGAGTTTGCTCTTGATAACTTTGACCAGTTTCTCCCTGTTTTCAGTCGTAAGCATCGGGAAGATGACACGCATACCGCTCTGGTCGACAGCAACTGAGAGCCCGAGGTCTGATTTCAGAATTTCTTTCTCGACTTCCCTGACCAATTCCCTGTCCCAAGGAATGACGCGGAGAGTCTTCGGGTCTTCGATGGAAATCGAGCCGACGTTTTTGATTGGCTGCTTGGTGCCGTACGAATCCACCATGATGCCATCTAAGACGCCGGGATTGGCTTGGCCGGTGTGGAGTGAAGAATATTCTTTGGCAAGCCAGTCTTCGGATTTCTTGATTGCTTCTTTGAAAGCGGAAAAGTTGTAAGTCATAAAAGTAATTCTAGCAGAAAAAATGATTTTAAAAAAGAAGAACCCCTGGCCGAAGCCAGGGGTTCCATGTGGCAGCAAGGATAAGCTCCTTGTTCGCGTTTTAAGCTTTCCAGGCCGCTCACGTCCTTCACGCGAAGCCGGTGCGCCAGGGTAATGCTTGGTGCGCCAGGTGCGGCACGCAGGGTACGCAGGTGCGGTCGGCGGGGCCGATCATCAACTTGCCGGAGATGCTGATGCCGAAGGCGGCCTTTGTGCTCTCACGATATGGGCTTTGATGATACAGGCCGCTGCTCGCGGTCACCACAGGATGCTCCTTGTCGAAATCGTTGTTCACGTAGCAAATGCACAAAGGGTCGAAGCTCACGTAGCTCACCGGATGATCATCCGCGACCATCAGGAGGTAGCCATAGCTGTCGACGTCCATGAGCATGTCGCCTGCGGCGATGTGCTTCTTCTGGAGCACCCAGGCCTCTGCGGTTGCTGCGGGCGCACTGGCGATGGTGTTCACGTAGTTCTGCAATACTTCGTGGTTCGAGACCGGCGGACTCGCGGTTGTAGCGGTCGCCGCTGCGATGGCCAAAGCCACCAAGGTCATTTTCATGATATCTCGCGTTTTTTCGTTGCAACAAAGTTGCCACAACGGACGCTTCGAAAAGTATTATAACCACCACTCAAGCCTTGTCAAGGCCTCTAAAATATTGTGTTAATAAACTCTAAATCATCACGGCTAGGTCCACATAGGACAGACCTATGTACACAGGTCTGTCCTATGGTTTCTAAATTGTCACCGCTAGGTGCTCGAGGAGGATTTTCGGCGAGGAGCCTTGGTCGCCGATGTATTTCTTGGCGAGGTAAATGTCTTCGACTTTCTTTTTGTCCGGGAAGTCCCCAACCGACAAATCTTTTTCCAAAAAGTTTAAAAATTTAATCGTCTTTTCTTTGAGCAAGACTTTCGATTCCATGTCGGTGAATTTCTTGATAAAGTCGAGACGCTCTTTTTTGGAAAACTTGATGAAGTCGATAGCTTGGCGCTTGAGCTCATCATCAGCCGCAAATCTCCCCGTGACAGACATAAGTCTGGAGCGAAGCGTCGGGAAAAGTTTCGTCGCGTCAGGCATGATGAGGAAGAAGACGACACCTGGTCGCGGCTCTTCGAAAACTTTGAGCAAAGCGTTCTGCGCGGGATACGAAAACATCCGCGTTTTCAAAATAATTATTTTGTGACCATTTTTGTTCGCTCGACTTTCAGATTCGAAATCTTTGATCTCGCGCACATCATCTATAAGGAGATTTTCATAATCCTTGATGAAGAGATCGGGATTCCCTAGGACGCCGACTTCGAGGATCGCGAGAGATTTCAAAAGCTCTTCGTAAGACGGCTCGATATCACCCTCCAAAAGATATGCGTGATGAGTTAAACCGTTTTTGAGAGACTCGAGCATTTTGTTATTTTAACGTTTCGAAATAATTGAGCGTTTATAAGTGTCGAGGTGGTCGAGGGCAACTCCTGTGCCGCGGACAACGCAGTAGAGGGGTTCATCGGCGACGCGCGCCTTGACGCCGGTCTTTTGATACACGAGTTCGGGGAGATTGCGGAGGAGCGACGAGCCTCCGGTCAGGATGATGCCTTGATCAATTATATCAGATGCGAGTTCTGGCGGAGTTTCTTGTAAGACATCTTTGATGGCTTTGATGATAGCGCGGAGTTCTTTGTCGATGGCCTTGACGATCTCATTCGTCGAGACTTGGGCCGTGCGAGGCAGGCCTTGGACAAAATCACGCCCCTTGATCGTCGCGACGAGCGGCTCTTCCATCGGGATAGCGCTACCGATTTTAATTTTCACTTGTTCAGCAGTCCTGTCACCGATAGCGAGGTTGAAAGTTTTCTTGATGTAGTCTGCGATAGCCGCATCGATTTTGTCACCCGCGACTTTGACAGAGTTCGATGCCACGATGCCACCAAGCGAAATCACCGCCGCGTCTGTCGTCCCGCCGCCGATGTCGACAATCATGTGTCCCTGGCTTTCGTAAATCGGAATCCCGGCGCCGATGGCGGCCAAAATTGGCTCTTTGACGATGTAGGCATTCCTGGCGCCCGCTTTCATCGTCGCTTCCACCACCGCACGACGTTCGGTCGAAGTGACGCCTGCTGGCACCGAGACCATGACATCTGGCTTCCAGATGGAGAATGGGCCGAGGGCTTTACGGATGAAGTACTTGAGCATCGCTTCTGTCACTCTGTAGTCTGCGATGACGCCGTCTTTCATCGGGCGATAAGCGATGATGTTGTCGGGTGTGCGGCCAATCATGTTCTTCGCTTCCTGACCAATGGCTAGAATCTTGTTGTCCTGCTCTGAGACGGCCACGACGGACGGCTCGTTTAGGACCACGCCCTTGCCCGGCAAAAAGACCAAAATATTGGCCGTGCCCAAATCCACTCCGATTTTTTTAGAGAAAAAATTCATGCGAGTAATCGGAGTATAGCATTTTTGGATAGTTGCGAAATACCTTGACAAATATTGACAAAAATCATTGAGTTTGTGATTTCTTTACAAAATATTCTCCTTCAATATTTTTTCGAGTGCCATCCCGCGCGAACCTTTGATGAGGACGAGCGAGTCCTCTATTTTATTTTGTCGTAAGTGTTCGATAAGATCATCTGTCGTTTCAAAAGTAGTTACTCCATAGGCCTTGCCTATGGAGTGGAATTCTGCACCAGCAAAATATGTTTGGTCGAAGTTTAGACTTTTTGCCAGAGCCATGATTTCTTTGTGAACTTCTCCTGCAAACGCCCCCATTTCAAACATATCACCCAAGATGACAATTTTATTTTTATCTGATTTCATCTTGGCGAAATTTTCGAGAGCGAGCTTCATGCTATCGGGATTAGCGTTGTAAGCGTCCATGATGATAATGTTTTTCTCTGTCGCAATTTTCTGCGAGCGATTATTTGTCGGTTCGTAATTTTCGAGCGCTGAAACAATATCTTCTGCCGGAACTTCAAAATATTTACCAACAGTAAACGCTGCTTGAAAATTCGAAAGATTGTATTCTCCCACGAATTTAGTTTTTATTTCTTTATTATCAATCTTCAAAACAAGCAAATCCTCTGAGTTTACAATCTCTCCTGGAACGTATTCGCTATTCTCCAATTCGCGCGAATTAGAGAATAGTTGCTCATCGTTTCTGTTTAGAAAATTTACGCCACCAGAATTTTTGAAATATTCATAAAGTTCGAGCTTGGCGCGGACATTCGCTTCCATACCGCCAGCTTCACCTATGTGATCACGACCGATGTTGGTGATAAGTCCATGCGTTGGCCGAGCGATTTCACAAAGCATTTTGATTTCGCCTTCGTGATTGTCCCCCATTTCGATGACAGCAATCTCATGCTCCTGTTTTATGGAGAGCATGGTGAGTGGCACACCGACATGATTGTTGAACGAGGATGGACTCGCCAAGACTTTAAACTTCTTCGCAAGGACAGTCCTCGCGAGTTCTTTGGTCGTCGTCTTACCGTTAGAGCCGGTGATAGCGATGATAGGAATTTGCAAATTATCACGATGCATTTTCGCAAATTCTTGGAGAGCCGCCAAAGCATCCGGCGCAAAGACACCTTTGTCCATCGGCATATCAGAATTCTCGGACACAACAAAACTAGCCCCGTCATCAAGTGCCTGCGTGACGAATTCATTGCCGTCAAAATTATCTCCTTTGAGTGCCCAAAAAATATCTCCGGGTTTAAGCGTTCGACTATCCGTCGAGATTGAAAGGTTTTTCTCGCTAAAAATTGCAAAGAGTTCTGTGAGTATCATATATGTACAAGCTGCTCGGCCAAGAGATTAGCCTCGCCTGCGCCAATTGTCGTTACAACCCAATTTTCGTCTTTGTTATTCAAAATGTAATCTTTGGCTTTGGCGAAATCTTCGATCAATCGCGCATTTTGGCCGAGTGCTGTGATCTTATCCACCAAATCTTGCGAAGAAATTTCACCAGTGTCGACTTCACGCGCTTTGTAAATTGGTAAAATCACAATTTCGTCGGCGTTACCGAACGATTGCGCGAATTCCTCTAAAAAATCTTTCGTGCGAGAAAACAAATGCGGCTGAAATACCGCCAAGATTTTCTTGTCCGAAAATGTTTCCCTAGCAGCTTTGAGGAAAGCTTTGATTTCGGTCGGATGATGGGCGTAATCGTCATACACCACGGTACCTTTCGAGGTTTCCCCAATGTACTCAAACCTTCGCCAAACTCCAGAAAAATTCTCTAAGCTTTTTTTAATGTTTTCCGACCTCGCACCCAGAGCTTCGAGTACAGAGTAAGTCGCTTGAGCATTTTCAACATTGTGTGCACCGGGAATTTTCAAAGACACATCCGAGATGTTCGCCTTTTTATAATCAATTATTTTACAAGCGAGCCCTGTGACAACTTCCGCCACCGAATTATTTTCAAAATTTGTAACAATAAAACCATCTACCGGCACGCGCTCAGCCAATTCTCGAAAAGCGCTCTTAATGTCGGCCAAGTCTTTGTAGTAATCGAGATGATCAGCTTCAATGTTCGTAATCACAAGACCATACGGATGTAAATTCAAAAACGATCTTTTGTATTCGCAGCCTTCGACGACGAAATAATCGCTTTTGCCCGGCAAGAAATTACTGTTCCATTCTTTCAAGATACTACCGACGATAACAGTCGGATCAAAATCATTTTCAATCATCGCGGTCGCAATCATCGAAGTCGTCGTAGTTTTACCGTGCGTACCGGAAATGACGATAGTTTTCTTATTTTTGGAAATTATTTCGAGTGATTGCGGATAAGTGATGACGGGGACACCTAGGCTTTTCGCTTGTGCGAGTTCGGCATTATCATCCGAAATCGCAATGGTGTAAATAATCAAATCTACATCTTCATCAATGTTCTGCGCTCCATGCTTTTCATAAATTCTAACGCCTAACGCTTCCAGACTTTTGGTAACCGCTGAAACACTCTCGTCAGAACCAGAAACAATTTTACTCTCGCCCAACAGCATTCTGGCGACAGCCGAAATACCAATTCCGCCAACGCCGATAAAATGCACGTGTTTAAAATTATCGAAATTTTCTATCATAGAGACTTTACTATCGCATCGAACTGATCACCTCGGTCAAATTCATTTTTAAATAGTCCGAATGAGGCAAATGCCGGCGACATAACTATAGTATCACTTGGGATAGCGTTTTTAATAGCTTCCGCGACGGCCTCTTTCATATCAGAAACAAGCACACGCTCGCCAACTAAATTTTTCACCAAATCCGTTCCCGTGCCAGGCAAGAGCACAATCTTTGAAACCTTTTCCTTGAGAACAGGAAAGAGCTCGTCCATCGCTAATTTTTTGTCCGCGCCACCCATAATCAAAATTAGATTTTTACCCGGAACATAAAGAGCGTTAATGGCATTGATTGTCGCAACAGGTGTTGTCGCGGTCGTATCATTGTAAATAGAAACATCATTATAAACTCGCACGAGTTCAAGCCTACCGGAAACACCAGAGAAATTTTCTAGAGAATTTTTCATTTCTCTATTTTCAATTCCAAGTAATTGTGCGGTCTTTACGGCGAGCGCGGCATTGGACCGATTATGTTCGCCTGGGATTTTCAAGTTCCAGTCCGATGGTAAATCCGATTTAGAAATTTCAAACTTCTCCGATAGAGCCACATTTATTTCTGATTTAAAGTTTTCAGGAATTTCCGAACCAAATACAAGAAAGTCTTCCCTTGTTTGATTTTTGTAAATGAAAGCCTTGTCGGCAAAATAGGCATTCCGATCGTTATTGTAATAGTTGAGATGATCATCGTAGAAATTTGTAAACACGGCAATGTTTGGACTGATTCCCAAGTCGCCAAATCCTTGAAGTTGCCAAGAAGACAATTCCATAAGCACGATGTCACCGGCACGAACCGTTTCCAAAAGTGGAAGTGTGGCCGTACCGCGGATATTTCCACCGAGTAAATATCGCTTCCCTGAATTTTGCAAAACTGCTTCGATCATCATCGTGGTTGTGGTCTTGCCACGCGTACCAGTTACGCCAATGGTCGTAATTTCTGGCGAGAGTATCACAAAAAGTGCCTCATCCATGTAGACTGGCACATTACTTTTATTGGCGTGTTCTATATATAGAGAGTCGAGTGGAACGCCAGCAGCCTTGAGAATAAAGTCTCGGTTTTCAAAATCGGTCAAACGATGTTCACCAAGGACTAAAGTGATATTTTTTAAATCTTTAATTTCTTCGAGCGAGGTTTTTAATTCTTCATCTGATTTCAAGTCTGTGACCAAAACTTCGGCACAATATTTGGACAAAAACTTCACATCGTTCAGGCCACGACCGAGAAGCCCGAGACCCATGACGGTCACACGTTTGTCTTTTAAAAATTCTCGAAAATTATTTGTCATAATAGTTCTTCCAAAACTTCCCTGTCAGAAAAATGCGTTTTGACGCCTCTGACCTCTTGATAATCTTCGTGGCCTTTGCCAGCGACGAGAATTATATCGCCTGGTTTTGCAAGTTCGACCGCTTTTTTTATTGCTTCTTTTCGATCAATGATACTCAAGGTTCGACCTTGCGTATCAGGAATTCCAGCCAAAATATCTGCGATTATACTTTCTGGATTTTCGCTTCGCGGATTGTCAGATGTGACAATAATAAAATCTGAAAGTCGAAAAGCAACTTCACCCATGATTGGTCTTTTGGTTTTGTCCCTATCGCCACCAGCGCCGAAGACCGTAATGACTTTACCTTCGCCCTTGAAACCTCTCACCGTCTCTAGCGCATTTTCGAGCGCGTCTGGCGTATGCGAATAATCAACTAGAGCGATAATATTTTTCTTGCCGATAATCTTATCCATGCGTCCGCGCACACCAGTGAGACTATGGAGGATTTCTACCACTTTTTCTTTGGGCTCATCAAGAAGAGTTGCGGCTGCAAATACTGCCGTCAAATTATAAGCGTTGAATTTCCCGACAAGCGAAGAAGTGATTTCCGTATCTTTTATAGAAATTTTTAGTCCGGCGGATGTTGATTCTTTTATGACGAAATCAAAATCTCCCCTGCCCTCGGCGTAAGTCCTCGGCGCCGCTGGCGAATCTTTGATCATGAATTCACCATGAGGATCATCCAAGTTGGTCAGGGCAAAAGCCGTTTGAGGTAGATTATCGAAAAATGCTTTTTTTGCCTCGGCGTAGTCTTCCATCGTCCCGTGATAATCAAGATGGTCCTGGGTCAAGTTGGTGAAAATCCCGCCGACAAAACCAATTCCGGAAATTCTTTTTTGGTCAATTGCATGTGAACTCACTTCCATGAAGCAGTACTCACAGCCATAATCTACCATTTTTGAAATATTTTCTTGAATCTGAATTGCGTCACCAGTGGTGTGTGTTGCTGGAATAATAGTTTCGCCGATAATATTTTCAACAGTCGAAAGCAATCCGCATTTGTAACCAAGAGAAGTAAACAACTGGTAAAGCATAGTAGCGATCGTCGTCTTGCCGTTCGTACCAGTCACACCGACAACTTTTATTTTAGAATAGTCATTGCCAAAAAAATCGCGAGCTATAGGTCCGACGACAGCATTGGTATTTTTGACTTCGACGTAAGTGATTCCTTCTCGTATATTCGTAGGCGGTCTCTCAGAAATGATTACTGTCGCACCTTTTTCAATGGCTCCATCGATAAAATTATATCCGTCGGTCTTTGTCCCTGAAACCGCGAAAAACATCGCGCCAGGAGCAATCTCTCGTGAATCAAGACAAAGCTTTTGGATCTCGGTATTTTCCGGACCGACAATCTTTACCACTTCGATATTTTTGATCAGGTCTTTTAAATTCATCTTAGGAAATTATTATCGGTTCTCGCTCCAATTCTATACCAAATTTCTCTTTTACCGTGAGCTTGATCGTCTTTTCAGCCTGAGCGAAATCCAGAGAATTTGCATTACCCTTGTTCACCAAGACCAAAGCGTTGTTTTGGTAAGTACCGACCTGGCCAAAATCAGCACCTTTCAATCCTGCATTTTCAATGAGCCATCCGGCAGGAATCTTGCACATTTCATTTTCAGCTGGAAAACTTTTTACATTCGGAAAATCATTTTTTGTTTTTTCAAAAATTTCTCTAGAAACAATCGGATTTTTGAAAAACGAGCCGACGTTCGGAATAATTCCAGGATTAGGTAATTTTCTACTTCTGATTTTTACAATCGCTTTGCGAACATCTTCAAGCGTCGGATTAACACTTACGAGCTCTTCTTTGACGCCGGGATAATTCGGAACTCGGACCGGTGTGTTTTTTTTCAAATCAAAAATCACTTTGAGGACGATGTAACGTCCCGGGTTTTTCTTGAACAAACTATTTCGATATTCAAATTCGCATTCCGAAGGCGAGAGCACTTGGAAATCTTTTCTCTCGATGTCGTAGACTAGGGCGCTGTCGATGACACTGGAGACTTCCGCGCCATACGCTCCGATGTTTTGAATCGGCGCGCCACCGACTGTCCCAGGGATTGCCGACAAGGCCTCGACACCGGCAAATCCGCGTTCTACACAAAACCCCACAAACTCATCCCAATTTTCTCCCGCACCGACCGCAATCAAAACTTCTGTGTCAGACTCTTTGATTATTTCTTTGCCGAGGATTTCATTTTTGATAAAAAGAGACGGAGCAAGTGTGTCCGAGACAACGACGTTGGAGCCGCCTCCCAAGATAACGATCGGGACATTTTCTTTGTCGGCGAAAGACAAAATTTCGACGACGTCTTCCTTTTTATTTAGCCGAACAAAAAATTTGGCAACACCGCCAACTTTGAGGGTGGTGAAATCTTTGATCGAAACATTGTGCTCTATTTTCATGATTCTAAAAATCCTATATCCGCGCCAATGGCCGATAATCGTTCGGTAACATTTTCGTAGCCGCGATGAATCTGATGGGCATTCTGAATCACACTTTCGCCTTTGGCCGAAAGAGCGGCAATGAGAAGAGCCATCCCGGCGCGAATATCCGGGGAAGCCATTTCTACGCCAACCAATGTCCTGCTTCTGTTATTTCCGACGACTGTAACCTCTTGGTGGTGAGACATGACGATGTCTGCCCCCATCGTGTTCAAAACATCACAGAAGAGCAATCTGCGATCAAACATTCTTTGACGGATAGTCACAATGCCCTTGGCATAAACGCACAGCACAATGAGACTACTGATATGGTCTGGCGAAAGTCCTGGCCACTTGTCATCATAAATTATCCTTATATTTTTACCGGGCGTCGTTGGTTTCTGAATAATATATTCTTTGTGTTCGGGAACAAAAATTCCATCGGCTCTTTCTTCTATACAGACGCCGATTTTCTTCAAGATTATATTCGTAATCTCCCCGATATGTTCTATCTTTGCGCCTTTTATCAGAAGTCCGTCTCCGCAAACTACTCCGAGAGTAATGAGGCTTACGATTTCTAGCATGTCGGGCAAAATTCGATGGGTTGTGCCTTTCAGCTCCTTGACTGATTTTATTATAATGAGGTTCGTACCAGCGCCAGATATTTCGGCACCCATACTATTGAGCATCTTGCAAAGTTGCTGGATATAAGTCTCACATCCGGCATTGTAAATCTCCAAGACATGGGGACCGTCTTTTTCCAAGACGCTCGCCAAGATGACATTCGCCGTCCCTGTAACCGAAGCCTCGCGTAGAGTGATTCTCTTGGATGTGATTTTTTTCAAAACAAGCTCCTGGAAATCTTCTTTTGTCTCTACCTCGGCACCAATATCAATAAAAGCGTGTATGTGGGCCACAATCGGCCTGATACCGATCTTGTCACCGCCTGGTTGCTGGATAACACTTTTTCCGAAACGTCCAAGCAATGCGCCCGCCACCAAAAGAGAGCCTCTGAGTTTCGAAAAAAGGTTTGAAAATTCTTTTGTTTTTATTTTTTCTATGTCGATCTTGGCGGCATTCAATCTGTACGCGCCGGAAGCTTCTTTCGTCACCGACGCACCCAGAATTTTTAGAATTTCAAAAAGATTTAAAATATCCAAAATCTCAGGGACATTTTCTATAAGAACATCTTCGTCAGTCAAAAGCGCCGCAGCAATAACTTCAAAAGCCTCGTTTTTCGAGCCCTGTGGTTTTATAGAACCTTTTAGTTTTTTACCGCCTTTTATTTTTATTGCATCAATCATAATTTCCAATATTTATCGATTCCCATTTTCTTCAGTTCTAAAGACTTCCGTGAAAATATTTCTTTAAACTCAGCTTCGTTCTCAACCGTAGCCGTCAAATTCTCTTGCGGAGCGAGATTAAAGATCCTGGCAGGATCAATAACTACTATCTTACCGCTTTCGTTTCGAAATTCAACCTGCAGATGCAAATGCGAATGAATCCCGGCAATATTTCCAGTCGAACCGACTTCGCCGATTTTCTGACCGACGGGGATCAAAATGTTCGGATGTTTATTGAAACTAATTTTCCGGAGCATTTTTTGGTACGAATTGAAGCCGACATCGAGACTTCGCAAATGTAAATACAAACTATGCAAGACAAAACCATCTTCTGTTTTAATCATTGGATGCGAGAGAAAGACATAATTGCCGTTGATGTGGCCGAAACCAGAATACTCGAGGACGCCAGATGCGATAGGTTGGACCGGTGTTTTCGATTTGGCGTTTATGTCGAGACCGAGATGGAAATAGCGCGCAGTTTTGGTTGTAGCCTGGAAACGAAAACCAAAATTACCAAAATATGGATTGATGCGACCTGAAATGTCGCCAGTAAGAGGGCAAGAAAGGGTGAAATTCTTCAACAAAAATTCATAAAAGGCTTGCCAAAATTCACCGTACTCTGGATTTGGAATATGGTGCTTGTCGCCTCCGGGGCGCAACATCGTCTTGTCCTCAATGCCTGGAAGCTTCATCCACGAATTATACCGCACGGCGTCTTCCCGCGAAAATTTGCTAAGATAAGGATATGAAAATCGTCCTAGTCTCCCCCATATCATCCAAAGTCGCCAAGGACTCTCTAACCTATTTCTCATCGAAAAAAGTCTCGCCGGGCGACATTGTCTCGGTCGAAGTCCGAAGCAAAAAGTATGATGCTTTGGTCGTCGGCGTCGATGAAGCTCGCGATCTCAAAGCCGATCTCAAGAAAGCGAGCTTCGGTTTCAAGAAAATTCAAGGCGTCAAGGGCGCCTCGCCATTTTATCCGGAGTTTTTCCAAAGTTGCCAAGATGCCGGACGGTATTTTGTCGGCAATCTCGGGCAAATCATTGACTACTTTTTGCCATCGGATTTCCTCCTCGGATACGAGAACCTACCGAAACCGAAAAAACGCATCTCGGGCTCTTCAATCTTTCGTGTTGCACCCACCATAAACGAAGCCGAAAAACTCTTTTCCAAATTATTGAGGTCCGACCTCAATAATTTATTTTTGATCCACGGAAGTCTTCGCAAAAAGGTTTTGCTCGAGCGTTACCGAGAAATTCTGGACGCGAAAGAATCCGTAACGGTCGTCATGACGCCGTCGTTTCTTTTTATTCCTCGTCACGATGTAGGAGAGATCATGATTGAAAATGAAATTTCCGGCCACTGGCATACGATCAAGCGACCATATTTTGATCTGCGAGTCTTCTCTAAATACTTGGCCAAAAATCTCGGCGCCAATCTTTCATATGGCCCAGGACTTTTGTCGGTGGAAACTTTTTTTGAATCAAGAATCATTCCCAAATTTTCTAACACTCAAGGTTCGACCTTGAGTGTTAGAGATATGTCGAACAAAGAAAATCTCTACAAAAAAAGTTTCATTCTCTCGAATGATTTGAATGAAATGCTGAAAAAAGAGGGGCGCACTTTCCTCTTCGCCCTCAGAAAAGGCCTCGCTACTCAAGTCGTTTGTCATGATTGCCGGCAAGTCTTGAAGGATGGCGATGCTCCTCTCACGCTCCATCAAAAAGGCGAAGAAAGGATTTTGAAAAATGCTTACACACAAAAAACCCTCGATACAAAAGTCCGATGTGCGAATTGCGGCAGTTGGAATTTTGATTCACTCGGTATCGGTACCGACACGGTCGTAGAAGAGATCAAAAAATACTTCCCAAAAAGGAAAATTTTCCAAATTGACAAAGACGCGACATCCTCGGACAAAAAGGCCAAGGAAGAAATCGGGAAATTCTATAAACAAGAAAATGCTGTCCTCGTCGGCACCGAAATGGCCATACCACACCTCACAAATTTCGTCGACAATTCGGCCATCGTCTCAATGGACTCCCTAGGGCACATCCCGAGTTACAAAATTTCTGAGAGGATGCTTCATCTCGCTTTCACGATCAAAAATGTAACCAAAGAAAAAATGCTCGTCCAAACCCGCGAGGCGGAAAATTTCGTTGTGAAAGCGCTGGAAGAAAATGATTTGAAAATGTTTTTTGAGAAAGATTTGGAGAAAAGAAAAACTTTCGGCTATCCGCCGTTTAGCGCTGTCATCAAGCTCTCGCGCAAAGACATGAAAGATACCGGCGCGGAAATCAAAAACTTCATCGACGAAAATCTCTCTCGCTGGAAACCGAACATCAGGAGATTTCGCCGAGGCAAGATATTCGAGACGAGCGTTCTCCTCAAGATTCCGAAAGAAGATTGGAATGAAGAGCGTCAAGACAAAGAACTCTCGAATTTCCTCTCATCCCTCGGACCCGACTGGCAAATCCGCCTGAATCCGGAGAATTTGTTCTAAAAAACTGGATAGGGTCAAGACCCACCGTCTTTCCCTACCCAGATATTGCGCATTTTTATATGATATGTTAAAGTCTCAGAACTTATGGGCAAAACAGTAATCGAAATCAAGAAATCAGGAACGGAATCAAGCGCAAGCGTCATGCGCCGCTTTTCTCGCCGCGTCCGTGAGAGTGGTATCGTCCGACACGTCAAAGACAATCGCTACGCCAAGCGCGCGCCTTCTACTTTCGTCAACAAGAAAAACGCTTTGAAAAAACTCGAACGCCGCACCGAATACGCTCGTCTCAAGAAACTCGGTAAAATCGCTTAGCTCTCGGCTATGGCGGACAACCTCGACATCAACAACATTTCAAAAAGCGCTCTCCCGAGAGTGCTTTTTGCCAAAATGTACAAAGAGATTTTGGGCGGAGGCTATGAACTCTCGCTTTCTTTCGTCTCACTCGCCGAGATGAAGAAACTGAGCCGCGCTCACAAAGGAAACTCCGAGCATGTAAACGTCTTGAGTTTTCCGTTGAGCGGGGCTTCCGGCGAAATCGTCGTTTGTCCTGAGACGGCCAAGAAAGAGTGTCTCCTGTTCGGTCGCGGTTGCAGGCAACACATAAAATATTTAGTTATCCACGGTATGCTTCATTTGGCTGGATACGTCCACGGTAGTAAAATGGAAACCGAGGAAAAACGCTTGATGAAAAAGTTCGTCTTTTAGATTTGCTCAAAATCTGTCTTCTTGAAGATCAAGGGTTTTTCTTCTCCAAAACCCATGAGTAGAAATGTTACAGTCGGAATAGACGTCGGATGCTCGACGACCAAAGTTATGGTCGTGGAACACGCCAAAGAACGCGACAAGAAAACGTCGCGTATTATTGGCACCGGCATAGCTCCCACACGAGGCCTGAAGAAGGGTTTCGTTTTCGACCAGAAGGAACTTATCAAGACTATCGAGACCGCCGTCCATGACGCTGAGATAAGCTCGGGAATAAAGATAAGACAAGCAACCATCGCTATCGCCGGCATCACCCTCGAATCCAAAGTCTCGCGCGGCTCATCTATAATTTCCCGCGCTGACAATGAAGTCACAAACTTCGATGTGCAGAAAGCGATCAAAGACTCCGAGCAGAGCCTCAAAATCATGAACAAGCACATCATCGAGACTTTGCCCGTCATTTACAAACTGGACTCTCGTGAAGTCTATGGCAAAGTTGAGGGCCTCCGCGGCGTCCGTCTCGAAGTCACGACACTTTTTATAAATTGTAGTAATCAGCATCTCGAAGACCTGGTCGGCATCATCAATGCTTCAGGAATAGATGTCGTTGATGTTATCGCCGCACCTATCGCCGCGTCAGTCACGGCGATCGACGAGAGACAAAAAGGCGCCGGGTGTATCCTCATCGACATCGGCGACGAGACGACATCCGTCATTGTTTTCGAAGAAGGCAACATCATTTCCTTGAAAGTCTTCCCCATCGGCTCCAACAATATCACCAATGATCTCGCACTCGGACTCAAAGTTTCGCTCGACGATGCCGAAGGCATCAAGCTCGGTAAAGTTACTTCAGACATTCCGCAGAGGAAAATCGACGAAATCGTCGGCGCGCGCGTCAACGAGATATTTGATGTCATTTCTAAATTTTTGAAAAAGATAAATCGCGATGAACGGCTCCCGGCTGGAGCCATCATCATCGGCGGCGCGGCCAACATCAAAGGCATCGAAGACGTGGCCAAAAAGATTTTGAACCTGCCGTCCAAAATGACCGGCCTCAAAAACAAGAACAATGTCGATCCGACTTGGTTTACAGCTTACGGTCTTTGTATGTCCGGCAAAGAAGATATCCAACGCGACAATAATTATCCAAACTTCCTCTCAGCTATCTGGCACCATCTCAAAAAACTCGGCTCGGGCATCGGTAAACAATTGATGCCGTAAGGTTCTCTACTTTTAGGTTTGAAAACAACATTTTGTTGTTTTTTGTCAATCTTTCCCGCTCCTTTGACATTCCCTAGATTCTGGTAATATACTGTCTTACAGGTTACTAAATTTTTAACTAATTTTTATATGGCTAAATTAAACCCGGATATCGAAACTTTTGCGCGAATCAAGGTTATTGGCGTTGGCGGATCGGGTAAAAACGCGGTCAATCACATGATTGATTCCAAAGTGAACGGCGTTGAGTTCATCGTCATGAACACCGATGTCCAGGATCTCCACAAGTCTTACGCGGACAAGAAAATAAATCTCGGAAAAAATTTGACCAAAGGTCTCGGCGCCGGCATGAATCCGGAAGTCGGCAAACGCGCCGCCGAAGAGACCAAAGCTGAGATCCAAGATGTCATCAAAGGCTCCGACTTAGTCTTCATCGCTTGCGGAATGGGCGGAGGCACAGGTACAGGCGCGGCGCCTATAGTCGCTCGCGCTTCCAAAGAGCAAGGCATCCTCACAGTCGCTGTCGTCACTCGTCCGTTTGCATTCGAAGGCGCGCATCGCGCGAGACTTGCGGAGATAGGCATCAAAGAACTTGAGAAAGAAGTTGACGCTATCGTCATCATCCCGAACGACCGACTTCTCGCCATCTCAGACAAAGAGACGACTTTCAAAGACGCTTTCGCTATGTGCGATGAAGTCCTACGCCAAGCTGTCGAAGGCATCACCGACCTCATCACGACTCCGGGCATCATCAACGTCGACTTCGCCGATATCAAGGCCATCATGTCTGACGCTGGCTCTGCGCTCATGGGCATCGGTAAAGCTGCTGGTGAAAACCGCGCCGAAGAAGCAGCGCTCCGAGCTATCAATTCCCCGCTTCTCGAAATCTCTATCAATGGCGCCAAAGGTGTCCTCTTCTCCATCGCTGGCGGCGAAGATCTCGGCATCCAGGAAGTCCAGACCGCGGCCAAGATCATTACCGAGTCTATCGATCCCGATGCCAAGGTTATCTTCGGTACCACACGCGATGAGAAGCTCAAGAAAGGCGAAATCCGCATCACAGTCATCGCGACAGGTTTCCCAACCGATACTCCGCGCAAATCTCTTTTCCAAGCTGGAGTGGAGATGGATGTGAAGAAAGCTGCCGAGCTTCCGGACAAGGGCGACAAAAAAATGAAAAAGGCCGAACCGATGCCGTCCGAAAGCGAAGATGATTTCATCCCAGCATCCAAAGACTCCATAGAAATCATCGACGACGCGTTCTCCGATGATTCCAAAGATGACGATGATTGGAGCGCGGTGCCGAGTTTCCTACGACGTAAAAAGTAAGACAAGAGACACCCTGCGGGGTGTTTTTTGTTTATGCTATAATTCCATCCATGACTTACGATTTAATCATTATCGGCGGCGGGCCCGCCGGAACTTCTGCGGCTGTTTACGCCGCCAGGAAACAACTTAAAACCATGCTCATTGCCGAAGAATTCGGCGGGCAATCTGTCGTGTCAGAAAAGATCTATAACTGGATCGGTACGCCAGAAATCTCTGGAAGCGACTTAGCCAAAAGCTTGAAATCTCATGTTGATTATTATGTAGGTGAATTCTTGCAGACTTCTGCGGGAGAACGCGTAGAAAAATTAGAAAAAAGCGGTAATTTCTTTAAGGTTATGACTAGCTCGGGCAATTCTTATGACACTCGCGCTGTCCTCATCGCTTCCGGCTCCGGCCGCCGAAAACTTGATTCGAAAATCCCTGGCGCTGACGCTCTCGAACACAAGGGTCTAACTTATTGCGCATCATGCGACGGACCTATTTTCTCTGGTCAAGACGTGGCCGTCCTCGGTGGTGGCAATGCTGCTCTCGAGACCGCTGCCCAGCTTCTCGCCTACTGTTCATCTGTAACAATTATCCAGCGCTCAGCCGAATTCCGCGCCGATGAAATCACTGTCGAGAAAGTGCTGGCCAATCCGAAAGCCAAAGCCGTAATGAACGCTGAAATTACTGAAATAATTGGTGATAAATTCGTCTCAGGATTAAAATACAAAGTCGATGGCGTTGAAACTGAACTTCCAGTCAAAGGCATCTTCGTCGAGATCGGTCAGATCCCGAATACCGGATTCGCTGAAGGTCTCGTCGAGATGAATCAATACAAACAAGTAAAAACCGACCCGCGTACACAGATGACAAATGTTCCAGGTATCTGGGCGGCCGGTGATTGCGCCGACGTCCTCTATCACCAAAACAACATTGACGCCGGCGATGCCGTACGAGCGCTCGAAGATATCTACATGTGGTTGCATAAAAATTAAGGAGGATCTAAAACATGCAAGATATACGTACAAACGCATTAGCGATTATAAAAGATAGCGGTAGGATTTTGGCATTAAAGGGAGAGGATGGGGCAAAAGGCGAAGTATTTCTCCGTCTTCTTGGCGGCGGCATAGAGTTTGGAGAAACCTCTCTGGCTGCTTTAAACAGAGAGTTCAAAGAAGAGCTCGGCGTCTCCCTAAAAAACCAAAATCTCCTGTCTGTGGTTGAAAACGTATTTGAATTTAACGGCATTCCAGGGCATGAAATAACTTTCCTATACTCGGCGGAAATCATTGAAGATTCGATAAAAAATACCTCCAAGATAAAAGTGCTCGACAGCGAAAATGAAAAATATGCCGAGTGGTTTGAAATAAAAAATATCAAAGAAGAGAATATCGCCGTTTACCCCAAAGAGGCGAAAGAATTTTTAGATTAATCGCACCAATAAATGAAAAAGATCTATTTTGCCGGGAGACTATCTCCAAATCCAGACAAAGAAGACGTTTTGGAAATAAGCAAAGACATGACATTTGATGATGTCTACGCAATATACACCTCGAAAACGATCAAGAGAGCGGACCACATTAAAAACGGTCACTGGATCCTGCGTCCCCCAAACTCGCAAGAGAATAATTTGCCTAAAAACCTTCCTCCCTACCTAATCTGGCAAATGGTCAAAAAGAAAATAGAAGGTAGCGACATATTTGCCGGAGTCATAAATCTAAAATCTTTCGGAACGATATTGGAAGCGGGCTACGCTTGCTCTCTAAATAAAATGCCGGTCTATCTTTTTTTTGACAAAGATCTAAGCATCGAAGAACAAAAAGATCTATGGTTTGTGATTCAGTCGGCTAAAAATACTCAGGGGTTCTGGTCTGAAGAAGATATGGCGCTAATTGAGTATTTCAAGGAAAGAAATATAGCAAGCAAAAAAGACTACCAGGAATACCTTGATGCCATCATTCCGAAATTTCTCCAAAATTAAAAGATCCCGCCGGTAAGACGGGACCTTTCAAACTCATGGAAGCAAGGCTTTCACCCTGCTAAAGATCTGGCTGGAGATGCCGGACGACCCTTCGGCGCCGTTCAGGACTACCCAATTTTCCTCCTGAGCAAGCTCTAGGAAAGAGTTCCGGATTATCTCGAAATGGCTTATCGGATGGCTGTCCAGGAAGCTTTTGCCTCGCCTGCCCATCCTCTCCCCTGCCTGTTCGGGGGGCAAGTCCAGCAGAAAAGTTAAGTCCGCCTTCCTGGAGCCAAAAGCCAGCTTGTTGAGTTCGGTTCGCAAGGATTCTTTTTCCGACAGCAGACCGAATTTCCTGTGATAGGCCAGATAGGAATCGTCCCACCTGTCGGAGATAACGATGCGCCCATCTTTTTCAGCCTTTAGCGCAGCTACGCGCTGTTGGACGTGGAGGGCCTGAAACAGGAACATGAGCGCTACGGGATCGAATTGCGGCAGAAGTTCAGTGTAAACGGCCTTCTCGCTATATCCAAAGGCTTTGCTCACGAAGACTTCTCGGCCTATTGCCCGAAGGCCCTGAGAGAGCAGATCGACCTGAGTGGTTTTACCGCACCCGTCGATTCCAGTAATGTTGATGATCATGGTGTGTCGCGGGTTTTGCCTAATATTACATGTCGGCATATAAAAGTAAATGTCAAAAAGATTTCGGGTCCTCTATCATCAAAACAACATCGCCGCCGGCGACGCCGTCCGTGCGCTCGAAGACATCTACATGTGGTTGCATAAAAATAGTTAGAGGTAGAGAAAGAGCCCCGGCGCCGCCGGGGCTCTTGCGTTCAACCGAGAATGATCAACCCGGCCAAAGATCTCGACGATCTTCTATCTGGTGAGAGCCTTGTGTGGTCGTTCCTTTTGACAGATAGGGAGTCGAACTGAGGCGTAACTGTGCATTCTCGCGTTCGAGTTCTGCGTTCCTCGCTTGAAGACGACGAAGTTCTTGCTCGAGCTCAAACTCCTTGCCATCGAGATCGTATCGGTCAGGTCTTTCGCATTTCTGTAACTGACGATACGCCTGTGCGCACCCTTCGAATGACGGGCCCGTGATCAGGGTATTGTGGGTCGACAGATTGATGCGTACCGCACCAATGGTGTACAACCCGCAACGACTAGTAAGCGGATAAGTGTGATTGTAGATTTTCATCGTCACATTATCCACGAGCTCACGATGATGGTCGATCCATCTGAAGAAATCAGTTGGGATAAAATGTTCCGGCATACCGATGATGCCGACCCCGCTGAAACGCACCGACCACGAACTGCTTCCTAGCGGCCTGACGGGTTTGCGCCCAGCCGCCTTGCTGATCTCGTCTGCAACAATATCAGACGGTTTTCCTAGAAGATTGAAACGAACAGATGCGGGAATCATGACTCGTACTGCCTCGGCTTTTTCTCCTCCCCTTAAATTGGTTTGGTAGTCTCCTTGGTCAGCTCTAACTGCAGACTAGTACAAATCTATAATTTCGTCAATATCACCCTCGCCCCAAACGCCCAAAAGAGTATAATCAGGAAATGGAACCTCTCGCCTCAAAAATCCGGCCGAAAAACTTAAAGGAATTCGTCGGTCAAAGCCATTTGGTCGGACCAAACGGCCCCTTGCGGGTCGCCATCGAGGCGAAGCATCTCTTCTCTTTCATCTTCTGGGGCCCGCCCGGCGTTGGTAAAACGACGCTCGCGAGAATCTACGCTAAAGCAATGAATGCCGACTACCACGAACTCTCGGCGGTCTCCGCCGGCAAGGACGACATCCGGAAAATCCTCGAGGGCCGTGGCACACTTCTCGGACCCCGCATCCTCTTCCTCGACGAGATCCACCGCTTCAACAAAGCCCAGCAAGATTTCCTCCTTCCCTACGTCGAGCGCGGCGTCTTGACCCTCATCGGCGCCACGACCGAAAATCCCTCTTTCGAAGTCATCCCGGCGCTCCTGTCGCGCTGCCGAGTCTTTGTCATGGAAGAATTAAAAGAGGACGATATGAAAAAGATCATCAAACGATCGGGATTCAAACTCAAAAAAGACGCGACCGATTGGCTAGTCGAAATGTCAGGCGGCGACGCGCGCCAAACTATCGCCATGCTTGAAAACACCGCGGGACTTTACAAAGACATCACTCTCGAGAATTTGAAAAACACTCTTCAATCTAAATTCTTGCGTTACGACAAAAAAGGCGAGGAGCATTACAATACGATTTCCGCGTTTATCAAAAGCATGCGTGCAAGCCAACCGGACGCGGCTCTCTACTATCTCTCGCGAATGCTCGAAGCCGGCGAAGATCCGAAATTCATCGCCAGAAGAATGGTCATTTTCGCTTCCGAAGACATTGGCATGCTTCAGCCGACAGCGCTCGTGGTCGCGAACGAAGTCTTTCGCGCTGTCGAGACTATCGGCATGCCGGAGTGCGGTATCAACCTCGCTCACGGTGTCGTCTACCTCTCCAAAGCGCCGAAAGAGAAAAAGGTGTACGAGGCTTACATGGAATCTCTCGAAGACGTGAAGAAGTTTGGCAATCTCCCGATCCCAATGAAGATCCGGAACGCTCCGACCAAACTAATGAAGAATTTGGGATATGGCAAAGGCTACGAACAATACACCAAAGAAGATCTCATGCCGGAGAAACTGAAAGGAAGGGTTTATTTTAAAGAGGAAAGGAAGGGGAAGAAATAGGTGCGCGATACAGGACTCGGTCACGCATAAATTCCTAGCGGAATTTTGCGCGATAGAATTTGAGGACTCGACCACAACTCTTTTGCTTCGCAAAAGGTCGCGGTCCCGCCTCGCCTGTCGCAAATCGACATGGCTCCGGCTTTCTCGTCCTGACGGAAGGCAAAGCAGTTTGCCTTCCTTATCGCGCCCTTTGCGCTTCGCTTCAAGTGCGCGATACAGGACTCGAACCTGTGGCCTACCCCACGTCAAGGGGTCGCTCTACCAACTGAGCTAACCGCGCGATAAGAAACAGGATACAACAAAACAGGACTTGATTCAAGCTGGATTTAAGAATAGACTATGCTTAGAATATTGTGTCACTTCCGTCCGAAACTCCAAACTCGCGAACCATGTTGAAAATTTCGATCATTCTCGCGACGACAGAAGACCGCACTGAAGAGGTCTTCTATGTTCCCTACCGGACCCTGGTTCATGATGATGGCGAGAATGGCTGTGCATCTGGACGCATCTTGTATGCTGAGGATCTGGAAGAATCAACCACGGATCTGGTCCTGCAGAATTTAGACAAGGTATTGCACCTTGATGAAAAAGCAACTTTCTTCGTGATTTGCTTTATGGGCGAAGAAGAGTTGGCCGAGGTCCTTTATTCCATCATTGAACCCAAGGTCATCGGCAATCCGGATGTTAGACTTTGTGTAGAGGATCCAGAGGGAGACGACAGGGTCGTGCCATTTACTCGGGATGACATCATAAGAGCCAGCCTAATAGAGAAGGCCCTTGATGAAACCCACTTGCAGTGAGATACCGTTTGGGGGCCAGCAACGAATGCTGGCCCCCTCGCTTTTATTGCCAAAATAAGTAAAAATGTTATACTAATCCCGATTTTGGCTCGCCTTGAGCCATGTCGAAAGGCCTCATCGTCTAACGGTTAGGACAGCGGGTTTTCAATCCGTTAATCGGAGTTCGATTCTCCGTGAGGTCACAAATTAGAGCTAGCACGAGAAGCATACTAAAAATGGATAAACTAAATATAACCCAAAATCTATTAAAAATAATTGCCTTAAAGTTTAAAGATAATAAATTTTTAAATGAGAAAAAAATTATTGATCAGATTTCTTGTCTTTTTTTAAATAGGATAATTCAGGACATTAACGCTTCCTTATTGTTAAGTAATAGTGGGTACTTTGGTTCCGCTAGGACATTATTAGCAGTAACACATAGAAATTTAATGATGTATGCTTCTTTGATTGACGCAGAAGAAGAAAGAATTAATTCTTTCTGGAATGAAGAATCAGATACGTATCAAGATAAAACAAATTCCTTCAAAAAAGATTTCTCTGAGGAGAATTCTAGAAAATTAGCACAAAAATCATTCGAAAAAGAAGCTTTTTTAAAAAGTGAATTCGAAAAATCCTTACATGGATCATGTTTTGCTCTTAGAAAATATTATACAGATAGAGCTATAGATAATGGTCTAAAAACTGCTGTCGTCACCTTTGAGCCTTTTAAAAATAATCTTTTTGAAGAAGAGATTAAAAATATGTCGGAAGCTTATATTTTAGATTTTTTAGGAGTTTTCTTTACAAAATATATAAATTTAGATTACTTAAAAGAAGAACTTGAGTTGTATTATACAATAGCCAAAATTACAAAAAGTATGCAATCTCACGAGAAGGGTCAAATTGTTTAAGTAAAAGTATTAAAAATAACCTTACTGGTCAATGAATCATTTGGTTCTATCCCCGGAAGGTTCACCAAAAAGAGACCTGGTTCGAGTGCTTGAGAGATGTACTAAAACAACCTTCCTAAAAAAGTGATTTTAGTTTTATTTTAAATTAAGATCTCGCACAACCTTTTCATATAATTGAATTTCAGACAGATCGTCTGTGTTGTAGGTGGGGGCTTCATGTTTTTTGTTCTTAATGTAAAGCTCGTACCTTATTTGATGGTCTTCGGGTGTGTGCACATTTACAGATTTTCCCTCTTTGACACGCTGCTCCAATCTCTCGAGCATTTTTTCTTTAGAAGCTTCTATATTTATTTCAAGAAATGTGTACCCTTTTTCTTTGGCTTGGTTTCCAAAAAATTCTCTGTATTCATTTATCTTTTCCTGTTTGGGCTCCACGAGTATAGACATTCCTTTTTCTAGAACTTTTGTTGCTGACACATAAAATAATTCCAAAACAATATCTCCATATTTTTCATCTGTGTATTGAGAAAAGTTTTTCTTTATTGAGTCAAATGATGCAACAAAAACATTGGTGTGGTTTTCTAGTATCTTTCTTGCAAGACTTGATTTTCCAGCACAAACAGGTCCATTGATTAATAGTATATATGACATGGATGAATGATATCATACAAACAACAACGCCTGGAAGGTTAACAAAATAAAATTCAATTCTACAAAAGCGCGGCCGTTCTTATGAGGAGATAAATGCCTACTGAATTCAAAATGAATGTAAGCAAGAGAAACTGCCAATTTTTGATCCTCGACAAACCCATAAGCCCGATACCTATCTCATCCGGAAATGGCGACGCGATGATGATTGCCCCCAAGATGCTCGCGAGCCAATGGAAATGGGGAGATTTCAAAATCCTGTGCAGTCTAGTACCACCAATTTTCAAAAACAAAGGTTTCAATTCTTCGAACACTCGGTCTTTGATGAATCTGAATATCAGATAATCCCCCACAACTGCTCCGAGACCAGCAACTAGAGAAAGCGTCACAGGATTCATAGTTTCCGCCATGAAGAATAGGCCGACTCCGGCTATCGCGACAGTGAAAGAAGAGACGAAAAATATTCCAGCCACAAATGCTCCAGCTAGTCCGAAGTTGCCAAGACTCCGGAGCCAGAGAGCTGTTGCTGGATTGTTGAGTAGCACAAAAAGCACAAGGATGATGACGAGCACCGTGATAGTGTTTTTGTATCTCTGAATAAGGGACCTGTTTTTTCTCATCGTTTTATTTTAACACTTGATATGAGTTTTGAAGTATTTCAAATTCGTCCGAAAACAGAAAGGCCGGCGCATGGCCGGCCCTCCTTCTTCCGTATGAAATGTTCAGCGCGCCCTCTCGAAGATAGGCGCTAGACCCATCACCCTGCCGAAGACGGCCTTCGGACTCATGCCCCTTACAACATGTATTCGGGCAATTTGCACTCGCTCCTTTCTGTCCATCTCATCGACAGCGGGGACGACCTTGCTCTCGTGATACGCGAGCTTGTTGCGTATCGAGGCTAGGTCCTGAGTATCGGTACGCTGAGGCCCGCCAGCCAGCCCCTCTTGCTTGTTGCGATGAAGGATGCGTTCGATCGCCAGATCTTCATCGATCGTGAGATGCACCAGGAAGATCCTCTTGTCGAGGAATCGCACGATGAACGAGTGGAGAAAGTTGGCTTCGCGAGCAGAGCACGGCGACCCTCCTATGACAAGGAGTCTGTCCTTCTCCCACCCACACAATACCGCGTCGGTCACAAGCGCGGAATCGATGCCCGGGTGCTGCAATCGTCCGGAATCCTTGATCACACGCAGCCGCTCCCGTATGTCTGGTGAAAACTCGGGAATACGGGTCTCGAAAATATCGCCCGTGTTAATGAAGCCGCCTGGGCGACACTCCGGAGGGCAAGCCTCTAGGATATTGAGCGCCAGCGTATCCTTGCCGGCAGCAGTTTGACCGGTGATCAAGACGACGTAGCCTCGGGCCAGGTTGCCAAGGGTCTCTTGATGCGACTCTTCCGAGCCGAGTGAAATTGGTGTCATGGTTCGGGGGTTTATCTGTCCTGACTTTACAGAAAACCAAAAGAATTGTAAAGTCTCTACATTCTTATGAAAATCCTAGCTATAGAAACATCCTGCGACGAGACAGCCATCAGCATTTTGGAATTTTGGCCAACGGAAACGGGCACTAAAGTGCAGATATTGTCCAACGTCGTCCGCTCTCAGATCGAACTCCACCAAGAATTCGGCGGCGTTTTCCCGTCGCTCGCCAAGCGCGAACATGTGAAAAATTTGCCACCGATTCTCATCGAGAATCTGAAGTCTGCGAATCTACATTTACCCATTCGTACGAATAAGCCAATGGGTCAGGAAGAGAGAAATAGATTAGAAAATCTGTTATCGCACGAAACGGGAATGGCCGAAGAAGTCGGGAAGATTTTTGAGTCTATCGAAAAACCAGATATCGATTACATCGTCGTCACCAGCGGTCCGGGACTCGAGCCAGCGCTTTGGGTTGGGATAAATTTCGCCAAGGCTTTGAGTTTCTTCTGGAATATTCCGGTTATGCCCGTGAATCACATGGAAGGTCACATCCTCTCGAC
>CAZTRC010000004.1:0-5178 GCA_964615845.1 uncultured Candidatus Saccharibacteria bacterium | reverse complement strand
GTCCTCTTGAAGAAAACCAAAAACGCCATCGAAGAATTCGGTATTGAGACTCTCATCATCGGTGGCGGAGTCTCGGCCAACACTTTCATCAAAAGAGAAATGAAAAAAATGGTGTCGGAAAATTTCCCGGACCTCCAAATCCTTCTCCCCGACCAACACCTCTCCGGCGACAATTCAATCATGATCGCACTGGCCGGATATTTTGGAATTACGGGTGGCAAACCGATTCCGCTCATCACCGACATCAAAGCAAGCTCGAATTGGAGTCTTTAAAAGCGTCAAAGCCCCCATTGTAGGGGGCTTTGGAATGTCTGCGTAAAAGAACTGCTACTTCGCGACCGTCTCGACTACCGGATTCTCGAATCGAATCACCGTGCCTTTTTCGATGTCGTAGACGTCGATACACATGCCGTAATTCTCGGCATCGTTGATAGCATCAGGGCTCACAAGCCGCGAACCCAAAACCCTCTGCCTCTTCCGAAGCTCGTCGAAAGTCATAGGCGGCGGCGAGAGATGTGAGGGATCGAGCTGCTTGAAAAGGATGCTTGTCGGCTTGAGACCGATAGGCGGAGGCATTTCCAATCTGTCGAAGTACCAATCAAAGCTCGCCTTGGCGATGAGACCATTGGTCTGGTCGCTGTTGTCCGTCCCGATCGTCACGACCGCGCCATCCGGAGTGAGGGCGATGAACCCTTCGGTGACGAGGATGATCGACTCCTGAGGGATAGGACTACCGCGATAACCGCTGTTGTCAGCGATATGCGTGAGTTGGCCTCGCATCTCGTGATAGCTCTCCTCCCACAAAATCGAGGGCGCTGTGAATTTCTGGTCGCGGCACACCCCGGCCCTCATGAACTTGAAGGCGGGAACATGCAAGACCGGAAGTCCAGGCAAGCTGCGAAGGAGTGGTAGGACGACGCCTTCTGTCGCCAGACGCTCGCCGAACGATTCGAGTTCGGCCTTGATCGAGTGACGCTGATCGCTACCTCCCCTCTCGATCGCTTGGAAGAGACGTTCGAGGGCTCTCTCGGCCTGTTCAGAAAGATGACCTATGGCCTGATGACCCTTGTCGATCTCTACCACCAATCGCTCGTTGAAAGAAGGTAGCTCGTCTTCGGACACCAAACCATGAGAACGTTCGATCTGCACCAAACCATCAAGCATGTGATGATGGTCATGAAAAACCTTACGGAGCTTGTTGCGCACAACATCCTTATATACAGGACTGACTGCGGCCAAACCTTCATCGTAAACTTGGCGCAAATACGCTGTTACGAACCTGAAGGCCGAGAAAGTCGCGATGGTGTACACCGCAGGATTCTCTTCCTTTTGGGCCTGCAACGTCTTGGCCATGCGGACAAGGTGCAAGAGTGAGCCGTTGTTGCCCCCTCCTCCGAATTTCAAGGCTTTGGGTACTCCAGGTGAAGTGTTCATGGTATCGGATTTAATTGTGTCGTTCGGTTTGTAGAGACTTTACAATAATTAATACCCCGAGTCAAAGCCCCTCCCAAAACCGATTTTTATGATAAAATCGTGGGATGTCAGAAGAAAAGAAATTCCCCGACATCCCAGAAGCTTTCCTGTCGGCCTACAATCCCCAAAATACAGAAAAAAGGATTTACGAGATGTGGGAAGCATCTGGCTTTTTCAATCCGGATAATTTGCCTCCCTTCGATGATACTCAAGGTCTTCGAGCGCGAACAGAGCCTTTCACCATCATGATGCCGCCACCGAACGTGACCGGGGTTCTCCATATGGGCCACGCCCTCGGTACGACTATCCAAGACACTCTAGTGCGTTACCACAGGATGCGCGGCAAACTCGCGCTTTGGCTTCCTGGGACCGATCACGCCGCTATCGCCACTCAATCCAAAGTCGAAGGAATCATAAAGAAAGAAGAAGGTTTGTCGCGTCACGATCTCGGACGAGAAGAACTCCTCAGTCGTGTTAGGAAATTCGCCGCCGAAAGCCATGACACGATCGTGTCACAGATAAAGACGCTCGGGGCTTCGTGCGACTGGTCGCGAGAAGCCTTCACTCTCGATGAAAAAAGAAGCCTGGCCGTCAACACCGTTTTCAAAAAAATGTACGATGATGGTCTCATTTACCGCGGATATCGCATCGTCAATTGGGATCCGAAAGGTCAGACGACGATTTCCGACGATGAAATAGTTTACGAAGAACGCGAAGCCAAGCTTTACACTTTCAAATATTCAAAAGACTTCCCTATTTCTATCTCGACAACTCGTCCTGAGACTAAAGTCGGCGATACGGCTGTCGCGGTTCACCCCGACGACGTTCGATACCAAAAATACATAGGACAGACCTATGTGGTAGATGATTTTTGCGGTGTAAAATTGTCGATTAAAATTATCGCGGACGTTAATGTCGAGAAAGATTTCGGCACTGGTGCACTCGGCGTCACGCCGGCACACAGCATGATCGACTGGGAAATGGCGCAGAAAAATGATTTGCCTGTAATTCCAGTTATAAACGAATACGCCAAAATGTCTGTCGGCGATGAACGCATTCTTGGGAAAAAGACGACTGAGGCTCGCGACATAATCGTGGAATGGCTTCGGTCAGAAGGACTTCTCGAGAACGAAACAACGTCGAAACAAAATGTTGGTACCGCAGAACGCACGAGCGGTATCATAGAACCATTGCCGAAACTCCAGTGGTTCGTCGCCGTGAACAAAGATATTCCAGGCAAGGATGGAAAAACCCTGAAAGACTTGACACGTGATCCGGTCAAAGACGGTCGTATCGCCATCCTTCCAGAATTTTTCGACAAGACTTATTTCCACTGGATAGAGAACCTCCGCGATTGGTGCATCAGTCGCCAGATCTGGTACGGCCACAGAATCCCAGTTTATTACAAAGGCGATGAAGTATTCGTTGGTGATAATTCTCCTGGAGAAGATTGGGCCCAAGATCCCGACACTCTCGACACTTGGTTTTCTTCTGCACTATGGACATTCTCCACTCTCGGCTGGCCAGAAAAAACGCCAGACCTCGCTACATTCCACCCGACCAATGTCATCGTCCCAGCATATGAGATCCTCTTTTTCTGGATCGCCCGCATGACGCTTATGACTGGATACGTGCTTGACGATATCCCCTTCCGCACGGTCTTCCTGACCGGTATCGTCCGCGACGCCCAAGGCCGAAAATTCTCAAAATCTCTAGGTAACGGCATTGATCCTATAGACATCGCCAATAAATTCGGCGCAGATGCCGGCCGCATGGCGCTCATCGTCGGCACGGCTCCAGGTACAGACATGCGTATCGATGAAAACAAAATCAAAGGCTATAAAAATTTCGCCAACAAGCTTTGGAACATCACGCGATTTATTCTACAAAACGCAGACCAGCCGAACATGGACGCCTCTCTTTCCGAAACTGATCAGAAACTCCTCGACGAACAAAGCGCCATAATAAAAGACATCACACTCGACATGGAGAATATGCGCCTGCATCTTGCTGGAGAAAAAATTTACCATTACATCTGGGATACCCTCGCCGACAAAATTCTTGAAGACAGCAAGGGCGTCTTGGCTGGAGCTCTCGCAGAATCTCGAAAAAGGGCACTCCACACCATGCTTCATAGGTCCCTAAAGATACTTCACCCGTTCATGCCATTCGTGACCGAAGAGATCTGGCAACTTATCCACGACAACAAACCGAAAAAATTGCTTATAATTGAGTCGTGGCCGATTTAAATTTCAAAATTGCGGCAATTTCTCTCTTGGGAGGGATTGTGCCAGCGCTCCTATGGCTATGGTTTTGGCTTCGCGAAGACACCGAGAAACCTGAACCAAAAGGTCTTCTCCTCCTCACCTTCCTCATCGGCATGGTCAGCGTTTTTGTCGTCTTGCCAATTGAAAACTTTTTCGACAAAATAATTTTTGACGATCGCTTGCTCACGATTGTCTGGGCCGCCGTCGAAGAAATTGTGAAATACAGCGCCGTCCTCTTCGTCGCCCTCAAAAGTTCAAGCGCTGACGAACCTGTAGATTTCGCCATATACCTCATCACCGGTGCGCTCGGCTTTGCTGCCATGGAAAATGCGCTATTCCTCATCGATCCAGTCGCTGTCGGCGATGCTACCGTCAGCTTACTCACCGGTAACTTCCGATTCCTCGGCGCCATGCTTCTTCATGCCATTTCTTCTGGCATAATCGGTATCGCACTAGGCCTATCTTTCTATCAACATTGGTTCTTGAAAAAAGTTTTCCTTGGATTTGGAATTCTGGGGGCAATTACCTTGCATGCAACGTTTAATTTTCTTATAATTAACAGCGATAAAGGATTGTTCAGCGTGTTCAGCCTTTTATGGGGAGTGACAATTATCATTTTGCTCCTCTTTGAACAACTAAGAAAAATGTAACATGTTTAAGAAAAGATCATTTTTTCAAAAATTAACCGGAGGCCTTTCACTTCGCGATCTCGAAGACGAAGTTTCTGACGACAAGGGTGATCTACCGAGGGCTTTGGCCGAGGAAGATGTCGAGACTGAAGTCTCAGAGTGGCGCGACACCGAAGACGAGATGACCAGCGAATTGTCCGTTGACGTTTACCAAACGCCGGATGAAGTCGTGGTCAAAGCTTTTGCCGCGGGTGTCCGTCCGGAAGACCTTGATATCGATATCGCGCGTGACATGGTCGTCATCGCGGGCTCCCGGAAAGAAGGCGCGCTCGCCGAACAAGGAGACTATATCCACCGCGAGCTTTATTGGGGATCATTTGTCCGCACCATTATGCTTCCGGAAGAAATCGATCCCGAAACCGCTATCGCGACAGAAAAAAACGGTCTCGTCATATTACGTTTGCCAAAGATTGACAAGAAACGCAGGACGAAGGTTAGAGTAAAGTCGAGATAAACAAAACAGCCTCAGACGAGGCTGTTTTGTTATTGTGCTCAGGACCAGGTTCGAACTGGTGACCCTTCCCTCTTCAGGGGAATGCTCTACCAACTGAGCTACCTGAGCGTTGGTATTATTGCGCTTCGGCCGAAGCGTCTTTTTGCCAAGGGAATTGAAAGTTCTGAATATCGCTGACACCCGAGGAGAAGTTGTGGTAAGTATCCAAAACGTCTCTAAAAACAGGCAAAATGGCGTAATAAGCCCCAACGATAATAACAATAATCAATATGAATTTCAAGGCGCGCCAAAAGCG
>CAZTRC010000003.1:48103-50525 GCA_964615845.1 uncultured Candidatus Saccharibacteria bacterium | reverse complement strand
AAGCGAAGGCCCCGGTTTTACCCGGGGCCTTTACGCTTAAATTTTTCCTACGACACTAATTCACAGTGATATTTATCTCCCCTGTTTGCGGATTTATCTGATCTTCGTCGATGCCGATAGTTCCGAGGATTATCCTCATCAGGAGGAATACCGACACCATGATAAAGAGTCCGATACTGCCCCAAATCATGTGATCTCTGCCCTTCGCTCGTGCGTCAGCTTCGTCAGTATTACTCAAGTATTGGAAAACTCCATAGAGGAAGTAGACAACAGCAAGAGTAATGAGGAACACTATAAATGGGTTTACCAAATATGTATTGACCTTCCTGACAAAGACATCGACTGACGCATATGCGACTGGCGTAAACAGAGCGAGAATTTCAATCATGTGAGATTAAATCACTAGCACTGTGGAGGTTCAACGAAGGTGTTGGAGTCAGGATCGTAAATAGGCTGGCAGTTTCCGACGTTTTGTCCTCCTTGACCGATTCCGAATGTCTGGTTGAGAATAGCCACCAAGCCCCAGATAGAGACGATGACGAACAACGCGATAATCGCGTGGATGATCATCTTGCGAGCCTCTCCTTGCTTTTCTTCGTCTCCGGCGGTAGCGTATTTGATAACGCCGATGATAACCCAGATAACCGCAAAGGTTATAAGGATAGGAATCACGATACCGAAGATGTTAGAGACAACACCCAAAATTCCAAGAGTGTCCTGTCCACCTGGAAGGTTGCCGATGCTGTTTTGCGCCAAAGCAACCGCTGGCAAAGCAAACGGAATAACTCCAGCTACTAATTTCAAAAATCTATTCATAAACAATATTATTAATAATAAATACTAAGCGACCAAATTTTTAATAACTCTTACGCGAATATTATAACACGTAAATATGACGTCAAAGCCTAAATTCCCTGTAGTTGTGGAATAAGTACATTGGTGCCAACACCGAACGTACCCTGGATAATCCCGACCAAGCCCCAGATAGAGACCATTACGAACAAGGCCACGATACCGTAAATCATAAACTTTCTACCCTCCTCGCGTTCTTTGACTTCGTCAGCTTTGGTCAAATATTTGAGGACGCCAACAATGAACATAACGACTGAGAGAGTAATGAGAAGCGGAATTACCGCCGATGATAAGATACATCCAAACAAGTGAAACACCAAAGCAATACTGGTAATTTCATAATCACAAACTCCATTACCTTGAGCGCTGGCAATTATCGGCACGAGATACAAGAGCGGCACGAAAAACAAATTTATTTTCTTCATGTTTTAAACTAAATTAATAATTAATTTCAAAAATGCGATCGGTTCTTCAAATTGATCGACGGTGCCCTTCAAAAGCATCGCGATAGTCCACGCGCCGAAGATGAGGGCTCCGCCTATTATAACGTAAAGGAAGTTCTTGCGAGCGTTGGCGAGCTTTTCTTCGTTACCTTGCGCTTCGACAAACAAGAATCCAGAGAAAATCATGAAGACGACCAGAATCGGGATAGCAATCTTGACTAGGTTGGCAAAGAGCTTTTGCAAGAACTCTAGAATGTCGAATTCACAATTGGGATCGTTGGTGGTTGGACAGAGGGGGTTTTTGATGGTTGAAGTAAAACTGTAATCGGCAAGACCGGGATCACCGTCTTCCAAAGGCCCGCCGCCGGTGCCGGGTCCGTCGTCGAGAGGACTACCATCGCTCACGTCTCCGGTGCTAGCGAGCGTCGGACCAGTTACACAAGTTATAAACATGAAATTACAACTATCGAGCGTGAAGACTTGTCCCGTATATGAACCCATATCGATGATAACCGGTTTGAAAAAAGTTCCAGCAGGATATCCACTCGCGGTAAATGTCGCCGTGCCGGATGTCGCATTGCCACTAAGCGGACTTCCAAGATATGCATCGCCGACGGGAGGATTGAAGCTTGTATCGGAATCAATAAGGATGATGAGGAGCAATTGGCTAGGGTTCGTTATGCCCGACATCGTGAGATTACCAGAGGTAATGCCGTCGCTATCGACAGTAATAGCTCCATTCCAAATGATCTGAGGGCCCGGACCGCCTGTTTGAGCGAAGGCGAAAAACGGCAAGATGAAAAAGATGAGGGATAGGGTCAGAGCTAATTTCAAAAGTATTTTATTCATATTTATGGATTGTTGATATTGAGAAGCGCGTCTCGTATGGCTTCGGCGACTAGCCAGGAAGCAAGGAGTAGCAAACCGCCAATTACGGCAAAGAGGAGGACGTTCTTGGCAGTTTTGAGCTGTTCGTCGCGGCCACGGGCGGTGACAAAGAGGAATCCAGAATAAAGGATGGCGATAGCCACAAGCGGTATGCCGATCTTGATCACGATATAGATTATCTTTTGGAACAATTGCGGAATGTCGTCGATGGTGCCAGCCAAAGGATTAGTGAGGCCGAG
>CAZTRC010000003.1:0-48003 GCA_964615845.1 uncultured Candidatus Saccharibacteria bacterium | reverse complement strand
GCCGCCGGTTTGAGCGCTCGCGGAAAAAATCGAAACGCTCGCGAAGATGGTGAGAGCGAGAAGGCTTAAATAAATTTTTTGAGCTTTAACATTCATATAATTTAATTAGGACTTGTTCCAAATACACTCCAAAGCGTGCCCGTCGGCACATAGCCAAGCGTCACTAGGATAAGTTTAATTATAGACCAACAAAGGAGCGCCACAATAAAACCTATCAACACTTTCTTGATTATACTCTTGGCGCCAGTCTTGGCTTCTTCACTTCCGCCGCTGGTGATGAGCTTGATACCAGCCCAAGCGATGACTAGCGCCACGACCGGAAAGGCCACGAATACGATCAAGAAATTGATAACGCGATTGATAGAGTCGATGAGGCTATTGAAATCACAAGGGTTAGTAATTCCATCGCAAGCGACCAAGCCACCGCTAAAAGTTGTATTGGGCGACGGTGTTGGTGTTGGCGGAGTGTAGCTCGAGGGCATGGTGAACTCGACCGGCCCCATAATGAGAGCGTTGGTCGTAGAGTTTCTCAAGAAAAGATAATAAATGGTGTTTGGCGTAAGACCGGTAAAAGTATATTCATAAAATCCGTTACCGTTGATGATGTTGCTACCGCCCACGACGACTGAAATATTGTTTACGAGCGTTGAGTTCGGATCTTCGGTCGCGCGAATTTCAATATCAATCGGAAGTCCGGCGAGTGCCTGGCCGTCGTCGTTCAAGAGATTGCCGTAGACATGCACAGAGGTGGCATCAGGGAAAGTATATAGGAGGCCCTGACTACCAGTGAGCTGACTTGTTTGTTTGAAACCATAGACAAATAAATTGCCTTCGGTGTTGCCATTAATTTCCCACAAATTAAAATAGTAACTGGTGTTTGGGGCCAGCGCACCGATCTGGAGGCTGAAATTGTATGGCGGATTCCTGGTAATGTTCTGGCTATAACCAAGGAAGGTGCCGCCTCCAGCAGGCTCGTTGTTGCCATTGGCAGTGCCGGTGCCGTATTCAACTTTGAAAGTCTTAGAACCGCCATATACGAGCGGAATGATGTGAGCGTTACTAATATTTATGGAGTGATCGGTTGCAGAAACGTTGCCCCAATTAACTCCGGCAATCACTTGAGCACCAGCGAGCGCCGGCGCCATTTGGTCGCTCGAAGATCCTGGCGGAGGAGTACTCGCGCAAACAACCGGCAAAGAAAATCCTGGCTGAAGCGATCCGCCGACGGTATCAACTTGAATCAAGGTATCTCCCGGAAATTCGAACATCCAGAATTTATAAGTCGCGCCACAATCAAGCGAAGCGATGGTTTGTTCAAAATTTCCATTTGCAAGAGATGAAAAATATGGATGCAATACAACCCCAGTCGTCCCAACTTTTTGGCTCTCAAAATATACTTGAGCGGCAGAAGGATTATCTCCTGGAACAAGCGGATAAAGTATGCCTTTTAGCGTAGCGCTGCCCGTTGGACTATTCGGAGCCGCAGAAGTGGTCGTGGCTTCGGTCAAAAGATAGCCGTTGTCAAGAATGGCCGCTTCGACGTTTGCAAAAGGAGAGAACGTCAACAGCGCTAGGAGTGCAAGAAAATATTTTAGGTATTTTATCATCATTTATTAACGTGTTTTTCTTAATTCAGTATTAGCCGCATCAACTGCATCGTCCAGGCTTTCCAGACCAGAAATGACATTTTCATTCATTTGACTAAATATATTCGTTGTCATTTCATCGTTAAAATCAAACCAAGACCTGGAATTCAAAGCCGAGTTGTAGAACACAATATTTGAAGTGTTGCCCCCTGGACTTCCGACAAGGTCACGGCGCATTGGAGCAAAACCGCTCGAACCAACAATCGCCGCAGTGTTCGCGCCATTAGCTAGGTTGGCAGCAACGGATAAGGCCATTTGAGCATTTGTCGTATTTTTAGGGATAGCCAAAGCATAGACATCGGCGTAAGTAATTTTGTTTGAAAGCTCTTCTACTTGGGGAATCATGGCGACGTCAAAATTAAGATTTGGATTTTTCTGCTCTATGTTTCGGAATTCGCTAGACAAGCCAAAGTAAATGGCGAGATCACCAGCGATAAAAGCATTTTGTGAGTTCGGTTTGGATTTGTTCCAAGAATAGACACTTTTGACGGGATTTGAAAATTCGTTGAAAAAATTTAAAGATTGAATAGCTGGACGAGCAGAAACATCGGAAGCTTCTTTCAATACGGGGATATAACCTTTCTCTAAATCAAAAACGACGATAGGATTATTTAGTTGTAGATTCATAGCCAAAAATATTTCTTTGGCATTTTTAATATTTGAAAATTCACCAAGAGCCACACCGCTAGTCAAAATCTGCAAGGCGTCATTTTTCTTAGTTAAACGAGGCACGTATTCGAGTAAATCTTTCCAGTATTTTGGTGGTACGGTAAAGTTTTCGGATTCCAAAAGATCTTGATTGTAGTACATGACAAGCGGATCAGAAAATATTGGAAAGCCTAGAAATCCTGTTTGACGCTTGAAGACATCTGCTGCGCGAATATACGTGTCATTGAATGTTCTCTCTGGGAAAGAGTCGAAGGGGATCGAAATTATTTTATCTTCGTAAGTAATTATAAGATCTTGAGACAAGAGAAAAAGATCGGGGACACCGCCAAAAGCAAAAGCATTTAGGAGGTCGTCGCTATATGTACGAGGGTCCTTCTCTTCGTAGATAATTACAGTATTTGGGTTTTGATTATTTAGGAAGGAAATCGCGGCTGATAGGTTTTTCTTCGAAACAGTTCCCCAAATCTTGATCACCCCGGTTGTAATTTGTGCATCACCGCCCCCTTTCGATGGTAATTTAATCGCGCCGGAAAAAATAAGAACGCCTAAAAAGACAAAAACGCCAAAGAAAATAAGAACGCCGATTTGAAATCCTTTCATACCTTATATATTGTATGTCAAAAAGGCCGAAAGACTAAGTGGATTGTGAACTTAAAACTGTTAGCAAATCTGGAGTCGTATTTTCTTCGGTCCTCGGGTCGCCGCCAGACTGCGTCTTTTGCGGCTCAACCAGACACTCAGAAAATACGACTCCAGATTTGTTTATGCTACAAACTCTTTTTCTCAAAAACCATGCCGTAGTGATGCTCGCCGGCGTCAATCGGCTTTTTGTATTCGAACGGTCCAGTCTCGAAAATGCGCTCCGCTGTCGCTTCATCAATAACAGCGTTCACTTGTGGTCCTAAGCCGCCAAAGGATTCTTGCCAGTCAATGAGGAGAAGACGGCCGCCCGTCTTCAAGATCCGTCCGCACTCCTGCACAAATCCGGCTTTGGAATCAATCTGAAACAAGACATTGGAGACAATGACCGCATCAACGGACGCTTCGCGCAATTTTGTCCCGCCGAGCGTCTCGATGTCACCCCAAATGATTTCGATATTTTTGACACCTTTTTCTTCGACTTCTTTCTTCAAGCGTTCGATCATTACCTTCTGCACATCGATGGCAAAGACCTTACCGGTCTCACCGACCGCCTCACTCAAAGCATAGACATAGTGTCCATAGCCAACTCCGAGGTCAGCCACAACGCTTCCCTCTCTTATTCCAAAATCTTGCACAATTCTTTTTGGATCATCGATCATATTGAGTAAGTATAAAGTAGAAAGCAGTAAGCAGGAAGTTGAAAAACGCAATCACTTCCAAGCGAAGCAAAAAAATCATGTTTTGCGGAGCACTCTTATAAGAAAGTAACAGATGCCACAGAGTCTCCTTCTCTCGGTCGCATGATTTTGACGCCTTGAGTCGAGCGGGATTGGACCGGCACGGCATCGATTTCAACGCGGATGACTTGGCCCTTTTTAGACATCGCGATTAGTTCTGACTGCTCTTCGGTCACGATTCCAGCGGCGACGACATTTCCGGTCTTTGGAGTGATTTTGAATGTTTTGACGCCTGATCCTCCACGGCCTTGGGTTTTGTATTCTTCGATTTCACTTCTCTTGCCCAAACCATTTTCAGAAATGACCATAAAACTGATATCTTTGTCAGACTTTTTGATGATGCCGACGCCGACGATGTTGTCGGAGGCTTTGACCAGCTTGATGCCACGCACACCTCCGGCACCACGTCCCATTTCACGAACATCAGCTTCTTTGAAACGGATCGATTGACCCATCTTCGTCGCGATGATGACTTCGTCAGATTTATCTAGGAAATTTGCTGAGTGTAATTCGTCACCGCTATCAAGTCGTATCGCGATAAGTCCTGAACGTCGAACATCTTTGAAGCTCTCTGAGGCCATTTTCTTAGTCACACCCTTTTTGGTGACAAGAAGTAAGTACGGACTCATGGCCTTGGCGTCTTTGGACAGAGCGACAATAGAAGTGACTTTTTCTTCTGCTGAAAGCTGAAGGAAATTCATGACGGATTTGCCTTTGGTTGCCCTTCGGCCTTCAGGAATTTCGTACATCTTGAGCTGATAAGCTTTGCCGAGATTGGTGAAGAAGAGAAGGTCGCTGTGAGTCGAAGTCTTGAGGAGATGCGTGACCACGTCTTCTTCTTTGGTCTCGAGATCGACAACGCCGACGCCGCCTCTTTTCTGAGTCTTGTATTCATTTGGGTCAGTGCGTTTGACATAGCCGCCGGCGGTGAAGACTAGGACTGAATCGCCTTCTGGGATGAGATCTTCTTCAGAAATTTCCCGGACGCCACCCTTTACGAATTTTGTCCGTCTGTCATCGCCATGCTTTTCGCGAATTTCTTTGAGTTCGTCGGAAATAACTTTCAAAATCTTTTTTGGGCTAGCCAAGAGATCGCGCAAATCCGCGATAATTTTCTGTTTTTCTTTCAGTTCTTCTTCGATCGCTTTTCGCTCGAGTCCGGCAAGTTTCTGGAGGCGCATTTCGAGAATCGCCGTCGCCTGAAGATCGGAGAATTTGAATTTCTTGATGAGATTTAGTTTGGCCTCAGTGACATCTTTTGAAGCACGGATGATCTTGATGACTTCGTCGATATGATCGAGCGCCTTCTTGAGACCGAGCAAGATGTGTTCGCGCGCGAGCGCTTTGTCGAGATCGAATTCAGCTCGGCGTTTAACCACGATTTGTCTATGGGAAATGAATTCGGACAAAAAGTCTTTGAGTGAAAGTGTCTGTGGCACGCCGTCGACAAGAGCCACCATGTTGAAATTGAAATTCTGTTCGAGCTGAGTGTGCTTGTACAAGTAATTCAAAATCTTTTGCGGATGAGCAGTGTTTTTGAGTTCGATAACAACACGAATTTCGTCGGTTGATTCATCGCGAAGGTCCTTGAGACCGATAATTTTCTTGTCGCGCACGAGGTCAGCAATTGACATGATGAGGTTCGCCTTGTTGACGCGATAAGGAATGGATTTGATGATGATTTGAGACACGCCCGGCTTAGTCTCGGTGATTTCGGCTTCACCGCGTGTCACCACACCTCCGCGGCCAGTCGAGTACGCCGCCAAAACGTCTTTCTTGTTGTAGATAAGCCCACCCGTCGGGAAATCCGGTGCCTGGACAAACTCAGTCAAATCTTCGGTCGTCGCTTTCGGATTGTCTATGAGGTGAATCGTGGCGTCGACGACTTCGCGCAAATTATGCGGTGGAATATTTGTCGCCATACCGACAGCGATGCCGAGTGTGCCGTTCAGGAGGAGCGCAGGCACGGCCGCCGGCAAGACAATCGGCTCTTTCAAGGTGTTGTCGTAGTTCGGACGGAAGTCTACAGTGTTTTTCTCAATGTCGCGCAAAAGATCGCCAGAAATCTTTGACATCTTGGCTTCGGTATAACGCATCGCCGCAGCCGAGTCTCCGTCAATCGAACCGAAGTTACCCTGACCCAAAACCAAAGGATATCTGTATGAAAACTCCTGCGCGCTACCAACCATGGCATCATAGACCGAAGAATCGCCGTGCGGGTGATATTTACCGAGGACTTCTCCGACAATTCTAGCGGACTTGGTGAATTTGGCCGACGAAGTGAGTCCCATTTTATGCATAGCATAAAGGATACGGCGATGCACCGGCTTCAAGCCATCGCGTACATCTGGCAAGGCGCGTGAAGTAATGACCGACATGGCGTAGGCCAAATACGACGTCTTCATTTCGGTCACAATGTTTGAAGGCGTGATTCTATCGGTGATGATTTCTTCTTTTGGATTTTCTTGTTTAGACATAATTATTCTGTCGGCGGAATCGGAACGCCAGGATCTTCGTCGGCGTCGGCACTACTTGCCTTGTAATTCTTGGCGTTTGATTTTATATCATTAAATCCGTCTTTGGCGTTTTGGAAAATAAGCCGAAGCGGTCGCAAATCTTCTGACGCAGACTTTTCTTGGACGATGACCGGAGTCTTGCCATTTTGCAACGTCAAAACCCAAATACCGACAATCACAAACGTAAACCCGGCGGCGAAAACCATAGCCAGTTTGTTTTTGGTCGCGTCTGATTTCGAACGCATCTTATGTAAGATATCTTTCATATTATTCAAAAATTATAACCTCACCCGTCTTGCCGACAAAATCCTTTTTCTTGATTGTGAGCTTGTCGATAGGCTTGACCCCTTCGGCGCCAGCTTCTTTCAAAAAGACTTTCAGAGACTCTTTATCGTAATCCATCGGCACTACCATTTTAGCATTAAAAGAGTTTGCGAGCTTTTGGGCGGTCGCGGCATCGATCGTGGATTTGCCACCAATCGGCACAAAGAAGAGGTCTGGTTCATCGACGGCTTCGACAAAAGCTTTCGGAATGGAGTCTTTGCTGGCAAGTGCGCCGATGAAAACGATTTTCATATCATCGTAAGTGATGAGGTAAATGGTGTTGATATAATCCTTTTTTTCGATTTCGGCTTTAGATTCGAAGCCTTGGACGTACATATCGCCAACCTCATATTCGCCAGGACCATCGACAACAAAAGGCATGCTCTCGCCAAAGGTTGCGGAATCAATACCGTTAAAATCAGAATGATTGGTGGTCACCAAAACGGCGTTCGAGCCAAATTTGGCTTTGTTGAATTCTTTAGAATCTTTGGAAATCGGATTCACGGCCACGGTGAAATCGCCTTGGGAAATTTTGAAAAACTGCTTGCCGAAATATTGGATAATCATGGGCCGTATTTTAGCAAAAAAGCGGCTTTTTTCAAAGCCCCCACACCTATTTTTTGATTATTTTCAATGCACCCTTGGCGCGATCAAAAAATAGGTGTGGGGGCAAAGAAATTTTCGGGGGTTTAGGGCCTTGACAAATAGTAAGATATTATGCTATAGTATGAGGTAGACACATTCAACATCAACGAAACACTCCTGACCATGGAAGACCTTGAGCTGTTCCCCAACAAGAAAGTCAGCCGCACAAAATGGATTCTGGCCGCGATCATCACCTTGGCCGGTCTCATCATCACGGTAGCTGCGAACGCACAGACATCCGTTCCTGATCCGCTCATCTACGTCGTGGACAGCGACAAGGATGGCAAGTTGGATACTACGGTCACACGTAGCCAATATGAACAGGTGAAGGCCACGGGGACAGGAGCAACAACCGTTGGCAACTGTCAGGCCTTCAACTATGGTGGATATGTGTACTACTTCACGATCTGCCCCCAGGTCCAAGAAGAAACACCCGCGCGTAAAGAAGAGGAATAGAAGCCTGCTCTGGGCTGACCCGAACCCCGTTTGTGCCATATGGCGCGACGGGGTTCTTCTTTTATTGACAAAAGATACTAAATGATGTATGGTCATAACGAACCAAGAAACCCCATACTAAATGAAGACTTCCCTGCTCTTCGGCCTCGCCTTGTGCCTGGCCGTCAACACGAATGCGCAAACCGACCTGCCAGCAACACATCGCCTCAAAGCGGCTCCTATCGACACATCCGGCAAACACCTGCATCTCGCTGGATATCTGTGGACGATGTACTTCGTCGATGTCACTCGCGATGGCGCACCCGACTACCACGCTTACGGATTCGATTTCTATCTCGAAGCCAAGAAAGAAGGTTTTCCGACTTTCGCCGTCACCTGGCCAGGCGGCTGGGATTACAGCTACGAAGGCGGCACCCTGACGCTTCTGCCGATAGGTACGACACGAGAAGATCTGACAACATCAGTAACAACGGAAGATCTGCGTGCACGAAACGAAGCGAAGTATGCGGCCGATCAAGGCGTGGAAGTATGCGGCACCAAGCATGAAGTCCTGTCCCGCCTGTTGCCGAATAGCTCGGCGCCGTTTCCGAAACTTTCGATTGTCGCTCCAGAGAGTGTGCAGATCGAATTCTATTCCGGGCAATTCAATTCGCCGGGAGGACACGACCAAGGACCGCAGAACATGATCATGGCGACTCTCGACTGAAAGAACGCTCGAACGGAATTGAAGGCCCCGGACCCCGGGGCCTTTTCGTTTGACAAAAATATAACTCGAGGTTAGAATTCAGCTCAAATCCCACCCACGACCATGAAAAAGTTCTTACACCAGGCTGCACAACACGGCCTTTGGGCGCTCTGCATTGTCGCCCTCCTGCTCATCATGCCATCCAAAACGCTCTCCCAATACACCGACGGCTCGCTGAAGGCGAACACGGGACACGACTTGGAACACATGGTTAGCAAGATCACGAAGCCGTAACATCTTGGCTTCAAAGAGACCGGACCCCGCCGATTACGGCGGGGTTCTTCTTTTTTAAACCAAGAATTCTATAACATCTCCGTCCTTTACGATATATTCTTTGCCTTCGGTGCGAAGCAGTCCCTTTGCGCGAGCGTTTGCGAGAGATCCAGAGTCGAGTAAATCTTGCCAATTGATAACCTGCGCGCGGATAAATTTGGTCAAGAAGTCCGTGTGGATAGCGGCACCAGCTTGAGGTGCAGACGAACCGATTTTAATCGTCCATGCACGCGACTCATCCGGCCCGGTAGTGAGGAAAGTCTCTAGGCCGAGAAGTTTATAACTTTTCAAAATGAGTTCGTTGATGCCATCTGCGTCGCCTTCGCGGAATTCTTTTTTCTCGTCGGCTGACATGTCGCGAAGCTCGTCTTCGGTCTTGGCATCGATGACGACGTATTCGTAGCCATTCGCTTCAATGTCTTTGGTAAGTTCGGTAAATTTCGCCGGATCCGTCGCGTCGAGATTCTGAACGCCAGATTTCTTATTTAAACCAAAAATCATTTTCTTCGAAGTCAGAAGATTCATGCCTTTCAAAATCTTTTCTTCGGCTTCTTGGAGAACCAAAGTGTTCGCCATTTTTTCTTCTTCCAAAACTTTTTTCACTTTTTGGAGCACAGCGTCTTCGGCCACAGCCGCTTTCTCGCCACGCTTGGCATCACGAGAAATATTGCCAATCCTTTTATCGACAGACTCGAGATCGGCGAGAATAAGTTCCATGTTTATGACTTTCATGTCGCGCAGAGGATCGATGTTGCCATAGACGTGCATGATGCCGTTGCCATTTTCTTCGAGAGGAAAAATTCGCACCATTTGGAGGATAGCGTCAACGTCTCGGATGTGAGTTAGGAATTTATTCCCCAGGCCTTCGCCTTTGGACGCACCTTCGACAAGTCCGGCGATGTCGACGAATTCTATGACGGCCGGAATAGTTTTCTTGCTCTCAGAAAATTTGGAAAGTAAATCCAATCTCTCGTCAGGCACAGGCACAATCCCAACCGACGGATCGATAGTGGCGAAAGGATAATTCGCAGCCAAAACACCCTTTTTGGTGAGAGCGTTAAAAAGCGTGGATTTGCCCACGTTCGGAAGCCCGACAATGCCAATAGATAGTCCCATATTACTGCATCAAATTCCTTAGTTCATTTTGATATTTCTTCATCACTTCCATCGAGGCGAACATCTGATTCTTGCCGCCTTTTTCAAGTTCTTTGATTTCTTTGGCGATTTTCTGAAAGAGCGCCGGATTGGCGATCATAGCGTTCATCACTTTTTCCTGCTGTGCTTCTGGCAAGCCAGATTTCTTGAGCTGGCTCCCGAGCATTTTCTTCATAAAAAAATCTTTGATTCCCATTTGGAGATATTAACAGAAATATAATAAACTTAGCAAATGCAAACCCTACTAGGTATCCACCAAAAATGGCACAAGAAAAATAATTGCAAATTGAAGCCTTTGGTGACTCAGCCAGTTTTTGGTGATGGTAATCCAGAGGCCGATATAGTGTTTATAGGCGAAGCCCCGGGCAAGGCCGAAGATTTAGAGGGTCGGCCGTTTGTTGGTCGCTCGGGGAAATTCCTGGCTGAAATGCTCGAGACCATCAAGATGAAACGCCCCGATATCTACATCACCAACACCGTGAAGTATCGTCCGCCCGACAATCGCGATCCCGAGCCGGACGAAATCGCCGCTTGTTGGCCGTGGCTTACCGCCGAACTCAATTTCATCAAGCCAAAAATAATTATTTTCTTGGGGAGACACGCGCTCAATAGATTCTTCCCCACCGAAAAGATTTCGCTCGTTCACGGAGAACTTCTTCACAGAAAAATAAAAGGCTTCGATACCGAATACTTCTTCCCTCTCTATCACCCAGCCGCCGCGCTCTACAACGGCGGTATGCGCGAGACGCTCATCGAGGATTTCAAAAAGATTCCACTTATATTGAAGAATATAAAAAGATGACAGCACGAAACCCCGGCAAGCCGGGGCCTCACACCTTAAGCATGTTGTCTAAGGTCTTTGAGCTTTTTACTCTATTTTACAAGCCATTTTGACCTATTTATGCTAATATCGTAGTTGTAATAAAGACCCCCAAAATACGTCATATATGTCGAAAGATCACAAGAAAATAGAAGGAATATTCATGAAATGCTACGAAGAGAACTCGGACGCGCTTTTCAGATACTGCTATTTTCAAGTCTCGAATCGAGAGGTGGCGACCGACCTTTTACAAGACACTTTCACCAAAACCTGGGTATACCTGAAGGACGGCAAGGAAGTAGACAATTTGAGGGCCTTTTTATACAAAGTCGCGAAAAACCTCATCATCGACTACCGTCGCAAGAAAAAGAGCTATTCCCTGGATGCGATTACCGAGACCGGCGTCGAATTCAGAGGTGAGAAAGACGAAAGTGAGGAAGCGATGCAGAGCTCTGACAAAGACTTCGTCCTCGGCAAACTCGAAGAACTTGACCCCGATGACAGAGAAATACTTTCGATGAGATACATCAACGAAATGAGCATCAAAGAAATCGCTGACACGCTCGACATGACAGCCAACAACGTTTCCGTCAAAATCCACCGCGCGGTCGAAAAGATGAAAGAAGTGTTACGAGAATACTACGAGATAAAAAAATGATGAACAAACAAGATTTCAAAAATTTCATAAAGCGAGTCCAAGAGATACGGCTCTCCGAGAACGAGAAGTCTCTTTTACGTTCGAAGATTTCCGAGTTCATTTCATTCAATCCGATCCGTGGCAAGATCCAAGCTCCGGGCGAGAAAAACTATCTCTCAATTTTCGAAGTCAGGCACTTTGCCAAAGCGACCGCTCTCCTTCTCATTATCGCTGTTGTTGCCGGCGGTTCGGGCGTTTCTTATGCTGCGTCCAATTCCCTACCTGGTGAAAAACTCTACAATGTCAAAGTAAACGTCAACGAAAAGATCGAGGAGGGTCTCGCTTTCGGAGCTGAAGCCAAGATGGTTGTCCAGTCCAAAAATGTCGAACGCCGCCTCGAAGAAACCCAAATCCTGGTCAAAAACAATAAATTAAACGAGGATACAAAAAAGATTGTGGAAGACAAGCTCGACGAACATATCGAAAACTTGACCAAGGAAATGCACACTCTCTCAGCCGAAGGCGATGTGGAAGTCGTGCTAGAAACGACCGGTAGACTCGCACCAGTCTTGCAAGCGCATAAAGACATCTTGGAAAAGAAAAATGAAGGTGCTGAAACTCTAATTGCCAAAGTTGAAAGCACAATCAAAGCTGTTGAAGACCAAGAAAATGAAATCATCGCCGTAGTTGTCGACGCTCCATCTGAAGAAAGTGCGGACGCCACGACGATGAGTCTTGCAATTGAGTCTACCGATGACCAAATCGTCGCCAAATTGACCAAAGAAGCCCAGAAAGAAATTGATGACCTTAGCGAAGAAGTAGAGAAGGTTGTTGATGCTCGCATCAAAAAAGCCAAGAATAAAATCCGAGACATCAAAGCCGACCTAGCGAAACTCGAAGGATATGAAGAAACTGTAACTCCAGCACCAATCGAAACTCCAGATGAAATTTTACCAATCGAAGAATCAACGCCTCAAGAGACAAATGTGCCGAACCCAAGCATTATTCCAACAGCGCAAAAAATAAACACAGCGATAAGCGGCAAGACCGAAACCTCCGTGGAAGTCTCGGAGCCACTAATTGGAACAAAAGAAGACGCGATGCCAGAAACTGAAGTCTCAGAAAACGCGACAATCGCAATAACGCCTGAGTTGGAAGTCTCGGAGCCACAATTTGATTTCAAAGCCAAGATAAAAGAAGCGGAAAATCTTATCGATGAGGCTGAAAGATTATTTGAGCGTGGCAAATATCGAGAGGCTTTGTCGATTGCCCAGGAAGTGAATAGGATTGCCGGAGAAATTGAAATTAATCAAAAACTCAAAGCCCTGGAAATCGCCGAAAAAATCCAAGAAACAATCGAAGACCAAAAGGCTCAACTACTCCAAGCAATAAAATAATTACTCGTCGATGAGTTCGTATTCCTGTAACGGCTCATCTTTCTTTAAAAGAAGCACGGCGATAACAGCAATCAAAACCAGGATGACAAAGAGAAGAGTCCAGACCAAAGAGTTTGGACTCTTTTCTTTGGCGGGAGTCTCAATACCATCATCTACCGAGGCAATGCTCGCGCCCAAAACTTCACTCTCAGCGGTTTTACTTATCGGTTTTACGGCGGTGTTCGAGGCTTTGAGAATCGACTTGGTTTCAATTGTCGAATGAACCAAGGCTCCTGTCGGGGTCACGAGAGTCACCCCACCGAGAGCTTCAAGCCGAGTACGTTTCTTCGGAAAGACGGCGGTTTTGCCCGAGAGAATAACTGATTTCTCTGGGATAGCGAAAGTGTGGCCAAATCCGTCCGAAAGTTTCCATCCGCTTATGTCTATCGAAACAGAAGATGAATTTTTCATCTCGATAGCACCATCAGAGTGAACACGCACAATCGAAATCTCCGGAGGGAGAACATCGATAGTAAAATCATCCTCGACTTCCGGCGCAACTCCTTCGAAATAGGTCTCGTAATAATTTATAGAAATACTATATGTGCCGGGATAGTCATAGGTATGATAGAAAAATCCTTTGATATCGCCGTTCCAACTCTTTGAAAACGTCCTGACCGTACCGTCACCCATGTTAAAAATATATTGACCTTTGCGAATCTTCGTCCGGTTGAAATCAAGCGCTACGGCGCTAAACTTGGCGGGACTTCCAGCAATGACGCGCGACGGAAAGTCTACCTCAAAAATCATATCGTCGTAAATTTTACGCTGCGGTTGTTGCTTGGTACCAGAAGCATTCTCGTCATCATCGTCGTCATCATCATCGCCATCGTCATCATCATCCATCCCAGTGTCGTCATCGTCGCCAGTATCATCGTCGTCCCCTGTGTCATCGTCTCCGCCATCGTCATCGTCGCCGTTCGCTGTTGTCGCACTACCTGCTGTTTCTGAAGCGGTAACCCAAGAGGTGCCGCTAAGTTGCATAGTCTCGCGCGTCGTCGCGCTTCCCGCCGGCCAGCCACCAGCGAAATTCATCGTCTGAATTGTTGTGGCACCATCTTTAAGGACCAAACTCTCACCTTCATTTCCAAGTGCTCCGGTAAAGATGGAAAGTGCCGTGATGCCTGGAAAGGTTGTGTCGTCAGTGCGTTCAAGCAGTTTATATTCCCCTGCTCCAATCGACCCCGAGAGATTAATCGAGGGGGTGCCATCAGCCGCATTCAAAGTGTAACCAGACAAATTCACGGAGGCCGATCCGCTATTATAGATTTCGATCCACTCATCATTCGCGCTCGCAGCCGTCCCCATCCAGGCGATTTCGGTCACAGAAATATCAGCAAACGCCAGGATCGGCGTGGCTAGTAACATTACGGTCAGCCCAAGTAATTGTGACAATTGTCTTCGCTTCATTTTATTCTAAAATCTGTTTCAAAATATCCTCAGGAACCTCTTTTGGTTTTTGCGGTTTTGGAGCAGGCGTTTGTTCGGGCGCCTTTTTTTCTACTTCGTCTATTTTAACAGACTCGGTTTTTGGTTGTACATCTTTTGGCACATCGCTTGGTGGATTACTTGAGGCGTGTTGTGGGGGCAAAGTCGGAGCTCCTCCCGAGACAGATACTGGTTTTTGTTCTGGCGTACTCGGCTTTTGTAGAGCTTTAGACAAAACGTCTTTCAGGAGTCCTTTGTTTTTTTCCGATGGGTTTTTGTTACCGACAAATTTATTTTGAGGCTTTGGTTGTTGGCGTGCAGGCTCCGATGGCCTAGGTACGTAAACTGGCACATCTCTTTCTCGCGGAGATTCTACACTTGCGACTTTTTTAAAAATCTCGTCCGGAATCTTTATCTTAGCAGGACCTGTCGGCGCACCAACATCGCCGTAAAGCAATTTTTCCTTCTGAGCTTTTTCGGCGAGATACACTTCTTTCTTCTCGCGCTCTTTCTTGTCTTTGCCTGTTTCGAAAACTGTCGCGTGCCAATTCTCAACTTTACCTTGGACATCGCCTCGCGTGTGTGCATACAGGGCGCGAGAATTCTCGATGACTTCATTTCTATAAGTAATAGCCTTTCTTGGCAGAGGCGCCATGTTTGTTGCCGAAAATGGCTTTGACCCAACGCCATCAATCATAAGTGAAAGGTAAATCTGATACTTGCCGAGATTTACGATATCTTCGGCGGTAAAAGTCGGTATAAAGATTTTCTCCAAAACTTCGGCGTCGAGTGGTCCCACACGGAAAGCAATTGTCGTACCGACGTTCCCGAAAACCGCGTCACGGACCGTTTCTTCCATTTGCTCGATGTATTGGTGAGCGATGGTGAGATTTAGTTTGTACTTTCGCGCTTCAGCTAAAATATCCGAGAAAGAGTCATTTGCGAAGTTTTGGAATTCGTCGACGAAGAGAAAAAATGGCGGGAGTTTGGCCATTTCGGTCTTGGCAACTTCCGCTCGCGACATCGCCGCCAAATAAATTTTCGTCACAATCATGGCGCCGAGAAGTCCGGCGTTCTGTTCGCCAATGCGACCCTTGGAAAGGTTCACCAAGAAAATCTTTTTCTCATCCATCATTTCACGGATGTTGAAACTCGATTTTTCTTGGCCAACAATGTTTCTAATGAGGGGGTTTGAGGTGAATTGGCCGATTTTGTTTTGGATGGCCGCAGTCGCTTCGCGCATAAATCGCTCATCCCACTTGGCAAATTCTTCATTCCAAAAGCTCCGCACCGCTGGGTCGGTTACTTTCGACACTACTTCCTCGCGAAAGCCCTTGTCGGCGTACATGCGATTGACCGCGAGAAGAGTTGAGCCCGGATATTCAAGGAGCGCCAAAATAGTGTTATTCAAAATGTGCTCCATCCTAGCTGACCAAGCGTCCACCCAAATTTTCTTGAAAGCTGACATGAGCCCCGAAACTACCAAGTGACGCTGGTCGATACCGATATCTTCCATGACATTGAAAGCAATCGGATAGTCGGAATCGAAGGGTGCAAAATAGACGACGTCTTTGATGCGGTTTTCCGGAATGTACTCGAGAAGGGTGTCGATGGCGCTTCCGTGTGGATCGATGAAGCACATACCTTCGCCGTTTTGGATATCCTGCGCCGCCATGTTTTCGAGGAGGGTCGATTTACCCATGCCCGTCTTTCCAATAACATAAACATGCCGAGACCTGTCCTCGTTTCTTATGCCGAAACTCCGCTTCTCTCCCCGGAAATCGGTTTCTCCAAAATATGTGACATTGTCAGGATCCATTTGCTTACTTATTCGCCGCTCTTATGCTGAAGTATATCGCAAAAAAGAATAAGAGAGATAAAATTTGAAGCACCCAGAATGAAAATATGGCCAATGGTTCTTCGGAGCCATTGAAAAATATAGTGATGGCACGATAAGAAGAAACGGCGCAAGCGAAGATAGCGATAGCGACGTTCATCTTTTTGGCCAAAGCGCTACCACTCGCCGACAACCCAGCAGCAATAGCTAAAAGCACGACAACAGACAAGAGGATATAAGTCGACATCTCAAACTTGGTAAAAAAGTATGGAAAAGTCACGAGCATCAAGATTCCGGCGACGATAAAGACGCTTTGGGTCGCCTTTGAATAATAGTCTGAAATATTTTTCATAATAAAATAGTTTTAAAAATAACTTGCTAATTATACCCCAAAACCGATAGCTTGCGCTGCGCTCTTGTGGAAACCTTGCCAAAAAAGGATATCTATAATAGAATGCATCCGTTATTAGTCGGATTTTTAGGCTAGCCTTATGAGACTCGCAAAGTTTGCAAGCACCTCATAAAACCTGAAAATTGGTTAGAAATCCGCATTTGTCGTTAAAGACACTTTGCGGATATTTTTGTAACAAAAAATATGGAAGATATTAAAAAAGTATTGGAGGAGTCGGTCTTCGCTCTCAATGAAGGTGCGATTGTCGAAGGTGTTGTCCTAGACATCAAGAAAGCGGCGGTCTATGTAGACCTAGGCCTATTCGGTAGCGGTATCATTTTCGGACGCGAATACATAAACGCCCGCGACATCATTCGAAACATCCGCGTTGGCGACAGCATCAAGGCGAAAATCGTCGAAGTGCAAAACGCTGACGGTTATTCCGAATTGTCTCTGAAGGAAGCTCGCCAGGCGCTTGTCTGGAAAGAGGCCGAAGAAGCGATGAAAAAAGGCGAGGTCTTGGAGCTCCCGATCAAAGAAGCGAACAAGGGTGGACTCATTATCGAATGGCGTGGAATTGCCGGCTTCTTGCCAGCATCACAACTAAAGCCTGAACACTACCCTCGTGTTGAAGGTTCAGACAAAGACAAAATATTGCACGAACTTAAAAAATTCGTCGGGGAAAAACTCTCTGTCATCATCATCTCAATCAGTCCGCAAGAAGACAAGCTCGTCTTCTCAGAGAAAGCGACGAACCAAGAAGAAAGGAAAGAAGTCGTCGAGAAATACACTGTCGGTGATGATCTCGAATGCGAGGTGGCCGGCGTTGTTGATTTCGGCATCTTCTTGAAGATTGAGGATGGCTTGGAAGGTCTTGTACACATCTCGGAAATTGATTGGGGCCTTATCGAAGATCCACGAAAGCTTTTCAAGATCGGCGATAAAGTCAAAGCTCGCGTCATCGAGATCAAAGACGGCAAGATCTCTTTGTCGATGAAAGTTTACAAAGAAGATCCCTGGAATGAATTCGTCGGCAAGTTGAAAAAAGGCGATATCGTCAACGGCATCGTTATCAAATTCAACAAGCACGGCGCCTTGGTCTCAATCAAGGACGGCGTAGCCGGACTAGTCCACAACTCATCGTTTGGAACAGAAGAAAAGCTCCGTGAAGCGCTAGAACTCGGCAAGTCTTACAACTTCCAGATCAACGTCTTCGAACCAAAGGATCAGAAGATGACCCTCGCGCATGTAGAGAAATAAGAAGTAAAAGCAAAAAGCCCCGCAAGGGGTCTTTTTGTATTGCTTCGCTTTCCTTCCAACATTTCGCGAAGCACTAATTAAACTTATTCATCGCTTCCAAATACCCTTTCTGAACGATAACATCAATGATTTCTTTCACTCGCGGCGCTAAAGTTTTGAGTTTTTCGATATCGGCCTTAGAAAAATCTTTCAAGACATATCGCGAAACCGCGCCTTTTTGACTCTGGAAAAGTCCGGGGCGAGGCTTCATAGCTTTACCGTCAACGCCTATCGGCGCGATACCAATTTTGATGCGCGTGAATTTATTTGTACCTAAATTTTCAACAATCGATTTTATCCCATTGTGTCCACCTGGTCCGCTCTCAAAAACTATTTTCATCTGACCAAAAGGCAAATCAATATCGTCATGAATCGTGATGACGTCGCTCGGCGCCACTTCGTACTTATCACTCAAGTGTTTGGCTGAAATCCCGGAGTTATTCATGAAGGTTTGTGGCTTCACAAAAATCACAACGCTGTCTTTTTGCCACAAAGAATTCGAATATTTATCACTTTCCCAGGCGCCTTTCGAGATTTCATCGAGCAAAATGAATCCGACATTGTGTCGTGAGTTTTTATATTTCTCCCCGGGATTGCCGAGTCCGATTACTAAATGCATGGACCTATTGTATCACATTGCGTCAAGGCCAAATTTGTACTACAATTCGGTCTATGGAAAACCAAAACCCGAATTTTGAGCCCGTAGAATCCGCTCCAAAAACCAAAAACGCCAAAGAAGGCGTATGGGAACTCGTCCGATTCATCCTGGTCGCCATCATCATCGTGCTCCCGATTCGCATTCTCGTGGCTCAGCCATTTATTGTCTCAGGCTCGTCGATGTTCCCTACGTTCGAAGACAAACAGTACCTTATCGTTGACCAGATAACATACAGATTTGAAGAACCGAAGCGCGGCGACGTCATCATCTTCCGATACCCTTTGGACACTTCGAAGTTTTTCATTAAGCGTGTCATAGGTCTCCCGAACGAAGAGGTTGTGATAAAAAATGGACATGTCACAGTCTTTGACGCCGAAGGTGAAGAAATGGATCTTGAAGAACCTTATCTCAAAAACGTCAGCACCGATTCAATGCGCGTCAAACTCAAGGCTGACGAATATTTTGTCATGGGCGACAACAGGACCGCCAGTTCCGATTCGCGCGCATGGGGAGTTTTACCGAGAGAAAATATCGTCGGTAAAGCCTTACTGCGACTCCTTCCGGTTGATTCTTTGAGTTTACATCCAGGCGAACATCATTTTTAAGAATCGGCTTTTACTAACCCCTAGTTAATAATTGAAAAATGTCAGAAGATAAAAAAGAAAGACAGGATTTTTTGCAAGCACCGCGTGGTATGCGCGATTTCATTGGTGACGATTTCTACAATCAGCAGGGATTTTTTGAGAAGGCACAGGAAATCTGCGAATACTATGGCTTTACTCCAATCCAAACTCCCGTCCTAGAACATGAAGAAATATTTATGAAAGGCGTAGGTGAAAGCACAGACATCGTCGAGAAAGAAATATATTGCCTGAAGACTAAGAGCGGCGACAGACTCGCTATGCGGCCAGAAGGCACAGCTCCAGTCATGCGCGCTTATATCGAACACGGTATGCAATCTCGGCCTCAACCGGTAAAGTTTTATTATTTCGGTCCGACTTTTCGACATGACAAACCGCAAAAGGGCCGCTACCGTGAATTCAATCAGTTCTGCATCGAGACTCTCGGCAGTCAGCAAAGCATCATGGATGCTATCACGATCAAGATTGCCCTCATTATTCTCGAAGAAGCCGGCGTTAAAAATGTAAGAGTAAAAATAAATTCCATCGGCGACACCGAAAGCCGCAAGGATTATCTCAAAGAACTCGTCGGCTATTACAAAAAGTTCTTGAACAAACTAAGTCCGACCGATCGCGAACGCATGAAGACCAACCCAATGCGCATCCTTGATTCGAAAGATGAAAAAATCGCTGACTTGAACGCCGCCGCGCCGCAATCCGTAAGCTCCCTAAACGCCGTCTCGAAAAAGCATTTCAAAGAAGTCTTGGAATATTTGAACGAAATGAATATCGATTACGAACTCGACCACACTTTGGTGCGAGGACTTGATTATTACACTCACACTGTCTTTGAATTCTTCGCGGAAAAGTCAGGACCGGTCAATGCTGATCCAAACGCCCCACAAGAAAGAGAAATCGCTCTCGGTGGTGGCGGACGCTATGATTACCTCGCCAAGAGCATGGGTTACAAGAAAAACATTCCGGGCGTCGGCTTCGGCCTCGGTGTCGATCGTATCCTCGAAGCATCCGGCAAGATGATGATGCCGAAAGTAAAGAAACGCGCCAAAGTCTATTTCATCCAGCTCGGCACCGAGGCCAAGATGAAGAGCATGAACGTCATCGAAAGTTTGCGCTTGGCCAAAGTCCCTGTCATTCACGCTCTTGGCAAAGACTCACTGAGCTCACAACTCGCCATCGCCGAGAAAGCCGGACTTCCCTACACCATTATCTTCGGCCAGAAAGAAGCACTTGAGAATTGCGTCCTTGTCCGCGATATGGAAAACCGCTCGCAGAAAACAGTTTCCATCGACAAGCTCGCTGACTACCTTAAGAAATTGAAATAAAATGCTACCGATCGTCAAAATTGGCGACGCGGCCCTCCGAAAAGTTTCGAAGCCTCTTGCCGAGGCGGATTTATCTAGCGCTTCGACAAAGAAACTCTTGAAAGATTTGAGTCTATCTCTTAGCTCACGCGATGACGGAATAGGCTTGTCAGCGCCGCAACTTGGCGTCAACAAGAGAGTCTTCGTCGTCGCAGGACGCGCTTTCGACAAAGACTGGCTGGCCGGCAAAGCAAAGCCCGATGGCAAAGTTTACGAAGACGAATATTTCATCAATCCGATCGTCATCAAAAAATCCAAAAAACTCTCAACCGCGGAGGAAGGCTGTCTATCCATTCCCGGCGTTTACGGCTTGGTCAAACGCCCAGCCAATGTCACGATCGAGTACCGAGACAAGAGTGGTGAGAGAAAAACGAAGGGAGCAAGCGGGCTCGTGGCTCGAATCTTCCAGCATGAAATCGATCACTTGGACGGCATCCTCTTCATCGACAAAGCGACCCATATCAAAGAAGCCAAAAACACCGATGAAAATTCCGAACTCTAAAATCATATTTTTCGGCACACCCGAAGTATCCGCCCAGGTCTTGCAAGGCCTTTTTGACGCTGGTTACGACATCTCTCTCGTCGTGACCAACCCTGACCAGCCAGTCGGTCGTAAACAAATTCTGACTTCCCCACCAGTCAAAGTCTTGGCTGACAAACTTGGTCTTCCGGTCCTCCAACCCGAGACGCTTCGCGACTTCCGACTTCCGACTTCCGACTTACCATATATTGGCATCGTCGTCGCGTACGGCAAAATCCTGTCGCAGACTTTGATAGACGCTTTCCCTCTCGGAATGCTAAACATCCATTACTCGCTCCTCCCGAAATACCGTGGCGCTTCGCCTGTCGAACATGCCATCCTAAATGGCGATGACAAGACCGGTGTCGCCATCCAAAAACTTGTTTTCAAACTAGACGCGGGACCTATAATTGCCGTCAAAGAATTTTCGATCGATGAGACCATCACGACTCCGGAACTCAAAAACAAATTGACCGAAATCGGTACAAGGCTTCTCATCGAAACTTTGCCGAAATATCTAGCCGGAGAAATTATTCCAACTGAGCAAAACGAGAGCGTTGCGACGCATTGCAAAAAGATTTCCAAAAGTGATGGCGAAATAAAACTCTCTGATCCTGAGAAAGATAAATGGCTCAAATACCGCGCTTACTTCGGTTGGCCAGGAATTTTCTACTTTTCCTCGACAAGCTCGGAACAGGCGACCCTAAAAAGAATCAAAATCACTGAGGCCGTTTTTGAAAACAACAAATTCATCATCAAAAAGATTGTCCCTGAAGGAAAGAATGAGATAGAGGTTTAGCTTGACCCAGATATAAAATCCACGTAGGATTGGGCAAAACCAACACAACCTTCCCATGAACTACGACATCACGCAACCCGCGGCCTTGATCTCCGTCTACTACAAGAAGGGTATCGATCGCTTGGCGCAGGCTATCCACGCAAGTGGCCGTACTATCTACTCAACTGGTGGTACAGCTGAGCATCTGACCAAGATCGGCATCCCCATCATCGAGGTGAGCAGTTTAACGCAGTTCCCCGAGATGATGGGCGGCAGATTGAAGACCCTGCACCCGATGGTCTTTGGACCCATCCTTGGAAGAACAAGTGTACTGGGCGACATCAAGTCCATGCAGGATCACAAGATGCCGCTCATCGATATCGTGGTCGTGAACCTGTACCCTTTCAATGAAGAGGTCGAGAAGGGCGCCGATACGACCCACCAGAACATCATCGAAAAGATCGACATCGGTGGGCCATCGCTGATACGGGCCGCAGCCAAGAACTACGAGCGCGTGAGCGTCATCTGCCAGCCGCGGCACTACGATGTTCTGGCGGAACTGATCGAAGGTGGGGCCGAGATCCCGCACGATCTACGCGAAGACTGGGCAGGGCATGCCTTCGACCTTACTTCCGGTTACGATGAACCCATCGGAGCCTATTTCGCTCGAAGGAAACTTGCGCGCCAGGAAGCAGCCGCCAGCGCCTAAACCCGCACCTTACCGCTCGAAAGCCCCGGAACCCCGGGGCTTTCGCTATTTCTCAGGACACATTTAGTACGCGGTCGCGGCTTAAATATGCAATTGAAATTGTAACTTCGCGGTTTTATTTAGTTTTTTTATTCCGATTTTCCGCCAAATGGCCACCAGGGTTTGAGGCCTTTAATTCTTTTTTTGATTTTACGAGCGCCGCGGATGAAGAGAGTTTTGTCTCTCCCCTTTTCCTTTTTGATTTCGCGCGCGATTTCGTCTTTGACTTTGTCGACAGCAGCATGCAAATCCGAGCTTGATTCTTCAGCATAAAACTCCCCGCCCGCGGATTTTATCTTTATTTCTGCGCGAAAGACGTCTTCGCCTTGCTTGTGATGATTGGAGGTCCGGCCAAGTTCGACAAAAGCTTGAGTGTCCTCGCCGACTGGCAAAAGTATCGAGAGCGGTCCAATTTTTGATTCAGCATAGTCCCGCAAATCCGCCGTGAGTTCCATGTTTGTAACCTTGAAATTGATTCGCATAACAGAAAAGTTAAAGTTCTAATGACCTTATTTTACCACAATTATTCTTCGTTTTGCACCGACAAAATTTTACTTGGACTATGATGTCCACTAATGATTTTTACTTTTTTGACAGAAACAGAGAAGTGTTCTGCGACAAGTTCCATGACGCGAGTATTGGCCAAATTTTGCTCGGCAGGGACCCGTACCCTAGCCTCAAAGCGATTCTCTCCAACCTCTGCGAAGGATTCTTTCTTTTGATCGGGGAAAACTTTTATTTTGATATACATTTTTGTCTAGTAGAATCCTGATTTACTCCTACTCATAATAATGAGGAGAACTAGGGTCAAACATATTTTTGCATATTTCTTTATTATCTGATTCTGGCAACGCTTGGCAGTCTTCTGGTTTACCAGTTTTGGTACTTTTTGCTATCGACATACATAGTGCTAATGGCTGATTAAACCCTATAAGACCTAAGTTGTTATATGTATCGATACAAGTTTTTAGGCTCATAAACTGATCAACGCCAATAACTTTACAGTAGTTGAAATCTAAAGAAGTATCTGATTTACACATTTCTCTTGCCGGTTCTGGATTTTGCCAATTGAAGACCAAGTAGACTACTCGCGAAATACAGCTAGAGCGCCTTGCTGTATCTGCCATTATTAGACAATACTTTACATCTCTTTTTCTTTCAGCTAGACCTCCCCAACAACCATCTTTGTAAGAGGAATCAGAATTCTCACAAGTTGTTTCTGGTGTTTCCACCCTAAAAGTCATCATCGAATGGTCATTGGTGAAATAATCTCTAATTTGTATAACATTATATTCATTAAATGCAGGCCCGCGGGAATCTTTATAGCTGAAATCATAGCTAGCCGAATCGCCGCCCTCCCCTCCTGAAAAAAATCCCGTGTATCTAAAGGTAGCGCTTATGTCGGTAATTTCTGCAAGTTGCCCTTGCTGCAAGATAAAATTCTCATTCGTAGTAGTCACAATATTTGGCAATGAACTGGGCTTAAAGTTTTCTGTGGTGCCGCAATCGAAACAGCTAAATAAAATTGCCTGTGTCCCCCATAAACCAATATTAAAAATAATGATTATAAATATATTCAATACAATACCACCTTTATTTTGATTCTTCGCACTTTTTACTATTGCTCTCACAAGGAAAAAATTTATAAAAAGAAAAATAAATCCTATAAGTACAAGACCTTTTATTCCAGCATTTGGGTCTTGGATAAAAATCATTCTCCCGTAGGATGAAAAAGCCTCATTCATGAATACCCCCATAAATAATGGAAACAGAAAAAGCAAATACCAAATTTTATATCGGCCATTACCCGACTTTACATTTTGTTTGGCGGACAACGTCTGATTATTTCCGGATTGACTGACTATATCGGTTGAGCTGAAAACCTGGAGCAGATCGTCTCTTGTCCAGCCTCCTTGGGCTATAAGCGTCTCCTCAATCTGGGTTCTAGGTACGCCCTTGGCCTGCTCAGTTTTTATGTACTGTATTAGATTAAGTTTGTCTTTTTCTATCATGAGAGTTTAGTAAAGCCACCCGAAACAGAGACTCTGGCCCGGCGCGTCGGCGGCCATAGCAGAAGCGTTAATTAAGACCGAAAAGCCGGCGCACTTTTTCATGTTCGCTTGGAAAGCTTCATTCATTTCCGGCGTGACAAATCCAGCGCTAGATTGATACGGCTTTGGGAAGAAAAACACGATAACCAATACCAAAATTATCCAACATATTTTTTTCATGCATATATTTTAGCATAAAAAATTCCAGCCCCCTCGCGCGAGGGGGCTGGATATGGAACAGGTGTGAGCTATCAGCTCTTCGGCTTGCCGTAGTTCACGAAAGCCGAGCAATGAAGCGTGCCATCACTGTTGAACGTCATCGCCACAAGCCCAACTCGGTACTTGTGACTCAGGAACCCGCTGTAGCTCTCCGCCAGTTCAGGAGCCTCTCCCAAAAGCGGCATTACTACAGGCCGATCCTCTTCGAAGGCTGGTATACACCCGTGCTTGTCAGCTTCGCCGCGATAGGTTGAAATGAAATGTCCCTCACCCGCACGGTCCGAAAGAGAGACAAAGGTCAGACGCTCTGATTGCGTCACATCATCGGACTTGGCCTTGATGATCGACATGCTCACCATCGGCGTGACAAAGCCGATATGAATCATGGCCGAAATACGGCTGGTGTTGGCTGTGTCGGGCTCGTGTGTCCAACGATCTAGGGTCGGCACGAATTCTTCTGGCCTTTTCATAAGAGCCAGGCTTTCGGTCTGCCGACCGTTCGACACCACAATACCCCGGGTCCCGTCAGTAAAGCTTACGGAGCGAATGGCATCATAGAGCACAAGCTCTGGGTTCGTAACCGCATCTGGATTGATGGGGTCAACTCTCACCATGAAGTCCAGCTTGTTGCGGGACAAGACGAGATTGCGGTTCTGCGAGTCGGCCCCGCCACCCATGATCGCATAGATCACGGTTAGGAAACCGCTGTTGTTGCGGCCGACGATCATCCATCGGCCCGCGTATACGGGCTTTATGATGCTCCTCTGAATCTCAAGGTTGGTTGTCATGGGTGTGTAGGTTTGTTCTTTGACACAAACCTACCACAACTAGACGGTCTTGTAAAACCCTTCTAAAATTATTGATTTTCTAGACCCTTCCCAATTTCCGCGCCGCAGCGAATGAAATTAGAACGATGACAAGAGTGATGAGTGCTGGGATGGCAAATTTTATATCGAATCCGGCGACAAGCGTCGAAATCACTGCGCCTAAAGTATCGAACGTAAATCCGGCATATGCCCAACTCCTGAGCCATCGGACTTTGCCCTGCCAAATACCAATGACGCCGAGGATTTTGGCGACGCCAATGATGACGGCAAAATACGCCGGGTAGCCAAGTGAAGTGATTCCAAGCACGGCCATTTCATTTTGGCTTGCGTCGAGATATCCTCCCCAGAGCATGGAGAGGGACAAAATAATCGTCGAAATATAAAAAGTGATTTTCCAGCCTTTAGACATAGATTTCAAAAATAATTTATAACCTTTCCAGTATATCAAAGGTTTGCATTTTAGGCCCTTTTTAGCTAATATTTGGCCTGTATCTTCGAGATACGCATTGAAAATTGAATATTCCCCGGTAGCTCAGCGGTAGAGCAATCGCCTGTTAAGCGATTGGTCGTTGGTTCGATCCCAACCCGGGGAGCAAATAAAAAGCTAGTCCTTGATTGGCTATTTGGCAACAATCTAGCTATAATTTCAGTTATGAATTCGCGCGAACGACCTACTGGTATCGACAAGAAAAATATCCCGGAACAAGCTGGGGACTCTTCTTTCTCCCAAAAAACTGATGAATATTTAGACCGAATCAAGAAAGGAAAAGAAACGATCGAACAAGTATTGAGTGGTGTTACCCCCGATGGCTCTATCTATAACAGCATTAAGGAAAAATTCTATGCGCAGGTTCCTTTTAAGCTTCGAGAAAAAACAGGCCGCCCTTATCCTTACCCTGTACTTGAGGCTTTTTTACCGCAAGAAACACTAACTACTGACGAGGAGAAGAATATCCAAAACAAGAGAGTGCGCACCGCAATTCTTTATTTCAGTAAAGCTGAATGGGCTGTAGTAGAAGAAAAAGAGTCAAAGGAGGCTGAGAGGCAGGAAAAAATAGCTGGCCTTAAAAAAGGACTTGGCGTAGAAACGGAGCCCGACAAAACCGAAGACGCTCCTCCGCAACCCGAAACCGAGATTTCAGAGGAGAAGAAAATCCAACTGGAAAAAAATATTCGATTGCCGGAAATGGAGAGAAAACATGATCAAGAATCTATCGGAGACCTCAACGGCTCTCATGAAGGTCTCATCGCCCATTTGGGAAATCGAGATCTTGCTTCATATGAAGGCGGAAAATTCACATGGGAAGGCGGCGATAAAAGGGTCGTATTCATTGGTGATATTCTGGGAGACAGGACACCAGAAGGATTAAAAGTATACGGAGATTTGATAAAACTGAAAGAACAAGCGCAGAAAGCCGGTGGAGATGTAGTGTGGCTGTCCGGCAACCATGAAAATATGTTTAACGCCACCTTGTGTGGCTTTAGCACCGAATTCGGAGGATCTGTTGCGGATGATATGCAAAAAAGACTTAGTCAATACGCGGGAAATCTGGAGCTGGCAGAGTTCTTGCCTGCGAGTGAGAAAAATCAAATTATAGCTGAATTTTTAGGCAAAAGGGGTGAGATTCTTGAAACTATAAAAGACAGCATTATGCGCAAAGAAAGAACATTAAAATTCATGAGATCTTCTCCGGAGAACTATAATCCGACAGATATAAATTTATGGGTCAATACTATTGAAGGTTTAAAGAATAAACAGTCTTTCGTTGAGAATGCAGATGGGTCGGTTCAGATAAGCGAACTTCTGTCTATTCATGAATTATTACCTAAAAAAAGTGTTCAAAATTTAATCGGTAATAAGATCTTGGAACATACTGACTCGATAAAAGAAACGATACGATCTGAACATCCAGAAATTATAGAATCTATAAAACAGCAGCAATTAATCCAAATACAAGATGATGTTTTATACACACATACAAATTTAACCACAGGAATGGTCGAATTGCTTTTCAAGAATATAAACACCGGAGAGACCCTGACAGATTCTGCAAACAAGCTGAATACATTTTATAAGTATTGCTTGGAATCCTATATAGACGGCAAAGCAAGCGAGCTAAGTCCGACACAAATCAGTAGTTTTAATAAAATAAGAGATGCTTTTATTTCGACAAGCGATGGATCAAGAATCAACTTCTCTGAAGATCCGAAACTAAGTGATCAAGAAAAAGAAGACATGAAGAAAAAATTAAAGGCTCTGGGGGTAAATCTGGTTATTCATGGCCACAACGATGAAGAAGGTAGTCTAAAGGGTTCTTCGGAGTTACCTATAATTTCAATAGATCGCTCAGCATACAAGAGTGATAACCCTAAAAATTATTCTCCCACCTCAGCAAGTGCAATTTCTAAAGACGGGACTTTCTCGTATTATTAATCTATCCTTGACGGGAAGCGCTCCTCAAAAAGCTGCATTGCCGGCTCACCGGCATATTCACCGCTACGTGATGCGAGATGCATGGCGAGGATCATCTCTTCGGGTTCACCGACACAATCAAGCGGTTTGAATCCTTCGATACCGAGAATCCGTCGGACGAGCGGCAGGAGGCGCTTCTTGGTATAAATATCATCGCCAAAGATATCGACTACTTCTTTTTTTGGGAGATATGCCGCGAAGCACGCAAAGAGAAACACACATTTCGGACACTTCTTGCACCAGTACGACTTACGCATGAGAAGCTGTTCAGTGCGTGAGAGCCAAAAATATGTGTTGCAGCTAGTGACGTAACGGAGATACTTCGGATGGCTTACGAAGCGTCGCACGATCTCAAGTTCGCTGTATTTCCGCAAGAGCGAGGAAGTGGAAATATCGGGTGTTATAAAACGCTGGATGTAATCGTTGACCATCTTTTCCGCCTCAGAAGATTTGCACCATTGATGGTTCACCGAGAGGCCGAGATAAGTGAGATTACCGAAATCGGCGCTCTTTTCGTTGGAGAAGACGATCTTGTCGTAGCCGAGAAGCTGTGCGAGTAGTGTGGCAACGAACGTGAAGGTGGAAACCGACGGATACGCACTCGACACTCCAAACAGGGACATGATAACGTCGAGATACGAATCGCGACGACGGGTAACATTTATAGTTTTTGCGCCTACTAGGCTAGCAATTCGCTTATGCGCAGGCGTTGGTTCATATGCGAAAAAGTCGAACGGTACACCTTCCGCTTTCAATATTTCAGCGGAGAGAATTGAGTCTTTGCCCGCGCCGTTCAAAAGAAGCGCACGCGCCGGCCGTTCGAATCGTGCGGGCAGAGGCGCGACAGCAGAATCGTCATACGGAAACGCGATGAGATTATGAAAATCCATCTTCATGTTGTAGAAAAATTCTCCGAGCCCATTCAAATACAGCAAGTCCCAAAATTGTGCCTGTTCACGAGTGAGAGTAAATCCTTCGATCTGAATATTTCGGGTCGGAAAAACGCACCAGTAGTTGATGCCGATCATGAGGAGGAGTGCTTGGAGCGTTGACTCGAGCACCGCCTTGGGTACTTTCTCCCATAATTCTGGCGCCACATCGGGAAAGGAGAGCTTGTCAGTAAAAGTCTTCGTTATCCCGTATCGAAATTCCACACGGTAGGTAAAGGTGATAATCGAACGAACCGTATCGACTTTGTATGCACAGAAGGTGAATGATTTGGCATGCAACATTTCTAAATCATACCATGTAGGAGAACGTCGGTAAGAAGAGCTATTTCATGAGGAAGTCTTTGGAATCCAAACGATAAATCTGGCAAGCGAGATATTTCTATTAAATCTGCCAAAAATGTCAGGCCTCTTATCGATTTTGCCAAGACTAAAACTTTTGTTTTTCCAGAAGAGCCACTCTTCCCAATTTACGGGATTTGTGTAAAATGGTTGAAAACCGACCGCCATGCTAAACGCAACCGCCGCCGAACCCACCACTAAAGAACTGGCCACTGAAGTATGTGAACGGGTCAACAAAGGTCCCATCTCCGACCCAATGTCTACTGTGACAGAGTTCGCCGGATTGATCCGCAAACCCTGCCGATGCTATCTCGGAGAACCTCCTATCGAAAAGCGCACCCAGGGAGGCCCGAGTAAAACCTTCCGGGTGTGGCTAGGGGCCAGCGAGGACCACCACTTCCTTCTGCATTTCTACGAGAAGACCAACAGGTGGGCCTGGGAAATCGTAACAGCACCCAAAGAAGCATGAAGGCCCGCTGAGGAAACGAAAGGTTTCGCTCCCAAGCGGGCCTTTTCGTTTGGTGGAAATCTATTCGTGTCGGACGATTAGATCGTGACACAACTGGTTTCAAAAATGGTAAAATAGAAATTATCAATTTTAATTTTAAATTTATGGCAGACACAAGTGAACAAGACGCAACAATAGAAGATGCTGACGATCGAATTGAGGAGGCGCAAGAAGAATCGGCCGATGCCATGGATGACAAGGCAGACGCTCTCGAAGAAAAAGCCGAAGAAGTAAGAGAAAACGACGAAAACTAATCGAGCAAAATATATGGATCTGTGCTATACTCCTGATTATCAGTAATTTCAAAATATATGGCAGATACAACAGAAGAAACAAAAACGCCTGACGTAGTAGCAGAACCTGCCACACCGGTAGCTCCAGCCGAAGAAACGACACCAGAAGCAGCCCCAGCGGCATAAATCTATACAAAAGCCCCACGTCAGACGTGGGGCTTTTGTATTGGAGATTTTAAGCTCTTGGTTTCAAAACTGAAATGATGGCAGAGATAATCCTTTCGAGCGCGCTTAGCGCGAAGATAAGAACGATGATAAACATCGGCACTGGCCAAAAGCCGTAGGCGTAAACGAGGATTGTCGCAAGCCAAATTCCTGGCGCGATTGTCCGAACGATCGGTGTAGTCTGAAAAATCGTGCCCAATCGGTAGACCGCCAGCGCGAGGACCACCAGACGGAAGAGGTCGATATACATAAGCCCCGAAAGCCTGTTCTTGAAAATAGCGATAAGGACAACGTTAATTGCGATAAAAAATATGACGTCAGACTTTAGCCAACTAAAAATTTGTTTTGGGTTCATGCGAATATTATACTCCTATTTTTTAAAAAAATTAATACTTCCTGATAACACCGACGACGATAGCGCAAATCCGGAGTTCGCCTTCGGGATAGATGTTTTCATAATTTTTGTTGGCAGGTTCGAGCCAAACCCGGCCCCCTTTGACTCGAAAATATTTCATCGTGAATTCCCCATCGACTTCGGCGATGATTATCTCGCCATCTCGCGCTTTGTCAGATTTCTCGGCTACGACCATGTCACCTTTGGCAATATGTGCATCAATCATCGAATCACCATCAACTTCGAGCATATATGTGAGTCCCTTTTTCTTGACCATATAATCATCAAGACTGATGGTATCAGAGAGCACTTCTTCGGCCGGCGCTGGGAAACCGGCTTTGACTGTGCCAAGCATCGGAATTTCACCAAGGAGCCTATCCGGCACCAAGCGACCCAATCTATCTTTGGCCACAATTCCCGCCTCGACCATTTTCTCGACGAGACGAAAGACTGCGTTCTTCGACTTAAAGCTAAACATCTTCATCATCTCCGAATACGACGGCATTCTTTTGTTTGAATGATAGAAATCGCTCAATTTGTCTTTGTAGTTTTCTTGCATAAAAATTTGTTTAAAAGAAAGATGGGAAGAGCGACGATAGAACACCTTCGGACTGATGTTTCTGGAGCTGTTTCAAGAGGAACTTGTGCCTCAAGGATTCAAAGAAATAATTTTCTCCCCACATAATCTTTTGGTCGATGCGGCGATTGAGCTTCGCGATCTCGGCTTCCAAAGATTTTACATATTGATTTCGTGACATATATTTAAAGATTTTATTTTTGCTAATCGACCTAGCTCGAGTATACGTGAACGGTCGTTCACAAGTCAAATGTGAATATCAAAACGACATAGAAATCAGATACCGTCGAATATGCTACTCAAAAATTCCTACAAGTCGGCCCTGGAGAATAACTTACTCTCCAGGGCCGGACCAAAAAAGATCACAAGAGTTGCACCCACAGGCGAATGCCGATGCCTCGCTCCAGACGATTGCCTATTGCCTTTTGAAATCGGCGCTCTTCATTGTCTGGATAGATATAAGCAACACTCGCTCCGAATTTACGGCTCTTTGTATTCCAGGACAATCCCAAGCCCATCCCGAGGAAAGATTCCGATTCCCCGAACAACCGAAATCCACTCAACGGCTTCCAAGGAATAACTTCTCCGGGCTTAAATGCAATGTAGACACGGTGACGAATCCTCGCCTCCTCCACTCTAGCCGCCGCGAAAAAAGCAAAGCCTTTCGGATCAAATGCGGTATATCCGCCAAGGGCGACGCTCTCCTCGAAATGGCTAGGACGAATTCGAATATTCGATACCCGAACAACGCGCTTGGTGGATTCGCCCATATAGATACCGAGCGAATACCTCTCGCGACGATTGATAAGCGCGACACCTGCAAGAGTGTAGAAGTATGTCGACGTGCCCGCGAGTTCACCAAAAACATACGCCTGAAAACTCCTATCCAGCCGTTTGCCGAGCAGGACGGAAATATTCATACTAGCCGCCGGGCTGTGCACCAAATTAGTCCCGCCCTCATCCGTAATCGTCTGACCATTGGATGCCTTGTACGTCCTCGACGACGAGCGCGTACTCATGTTGTCAACAAGCATAACTCTCGCGACTACCAGCACGCTATCGGAAACAGGCTTATCGAGAAATGTCTTCACAGCCTCAAAGGACTGACCCACCGCAGAGAAATACACTGCGACGGAAAAACAAAAGGCAAGCAGGGTTCTCATGGTGTCGGGGTTTTGCCCCATTATACCACTCCTCGCTTTTGGCCCACCATACTTCCTGGCTCTCCGAAATACTGTTAGAATGGAGCTTATGACAATTTTTGAAAGCATTATCCTCGGCATCATTGAGGGCGTAACGGAATTCTTGCCAATATCTTCGACCGGACATCTCATCCTCGGCGGAAAAATACTCGGCATTCCGGAAACAGAATTCTTGAAAAGTTTTGAGATTATCATCCAGCTCGGCGCTATCGCCGCTGTGCTCTTTCTCTTTTGGAAATCTTTTTGGCAAATAGAAAATCTAAAGAAAGTAATTCTCGGCTCGATACCGACTATGATCATCGGTTTCGCCCTTTATAAATTCGTAAAGAATAATCTGCTCGGATCTTCGAGCGTCGTCTTGTGGGCCATGCTCATCGGCGGCATAGCACTCATCATTTTTGAATTCATTTATGAAAAAAGATTTCTGTCTCAAAAAAGTTCCGACGATATTACTTACAAGCAGTCCTTCTTCATCGGAGTATTCCAATCCCTCGCCGTCATCCCGGGCGTGTCACGCTCGGCGGCGACCATCATCGGCGGTCTCGCGCTCGGTATCTCGCGCGCAGCCATTGCCAAGTTTTCTTTTTTCTTGGCTATCCCGGTCCTCCTCGGCGCATCACTTTTAGATATTTCGTCAGCGGGAACAGAGTCCTTCCGAGGCCATATAGATACTCTCCTAGTCGGGTTCGTCGTGGCATTTCTCGTCGCTATGCTCGCTATCAAATTCCTGATGCGCTACGTCCAAACCAAAAACTTCATCCCGTTCGGCATCTATCGCGTCCTCGCAGCCATCGTATTCTTTTTGGTGATTTTTTAAATAGAAAATGCTCCGATTTTTACATCAGAGCATTTTCTATTTGGATTAAAATCTTCGATATCCTCCCCCGCCTTGGCCACCGCCTCGTTCAGCCATTGATTTCTTGTGGCAGTCTCGGCACTTCAGAGTACCAAGTCTCGATGGATCCGGTTCGAATGGAAGCTCAGTAATAGGATTGCCGCAACTTCCGCACGTCCAGTTGCCTGTAAACATTTGTCGTGGACCTTGAGATCCACCCTGATCATTTCTATCGTTATACATTTTGATATTAAAATAATTTTTTAATTACGAACCAGATGAACGTATTCGACTACTGTTCATACAAACTCGCCTCTCAATGATACGACGAAGCCCGGGGCGAGTCAACGGAAAACTTCTTCCTTGGTGATAATTGGCTCCTCAGCATTCTTTATCTTAAAAGTAATCCGGCCAATCATCTGCCCTCTTCCCGTCGTGATTTTCACCCGCCAAGAGCCCGGGAAGACATTGGTCTTCTTCGAGAATCCTCGGAAACCGTCGGCGCGTCCGCCGGTAATCGGAATCCGGACTTCGTCGGTCTCGATCCAGCGCGTTTTCTTGGAATCGAAATATTCCCATTTGTGATAGATGTCGGTATTGAGATTGATCGGCGCGTAAACCTCGCTAAAGACATAAATCGTCTCGCCAGCTTCGCGGTGAAAGACCCGGCTCCTTTTGCGCCAAAATTGCCACACTGGCGGCACTTCGTATTGCCCGCGATATTCGACAGCTTGGATACGAAAAAAATCATGATACACGGAGATGAAATTCAAGGACAGCGGAATCGGCGGGATAATGTTGGTAAAATACAAAAGATTAAACACAACGAAGATGGAAACGATGCGGACAAAGAGTTTCTTGGTGTGAATTTTCATCTTCTGCCGATCAATGCGTTGCAAGAGCGCGAGATAGCCATAAATGAAAAGAAGGCTCACGACGCCGCTCAAAAGATAAATTGTGGTACCCATTTTTTTCACGACGACGGGCAAGGAGAAAATGAGATAAGAGAAAATACCGATATAGAAAATGGTGATTTGCAAAATTAATTTCTCATAGTATTTCTTGCGCATCTCGGTCGCGATCATAAGAAGAAGCATGAGGAGTATAAATGGCCAGCTCGAAATGAGCGAACCTGAACGCGAATAGAAAACGACAAAACCCGAGAAGAGGCCGCCGAAAGAAAAGAGCATCAAAGCTGAAATGGTCGATTTCTTGTTTTCCAAACCAAACCGCCGACCGAAACGAGTGTCGACCGAAAAAAGAAGAGCAATCGTCGTCGCGATAATGAACATGTGCGTTAGCAAGACGACATTGTCGAAAACGCGATCGATCTGCCGTAGCGTCAGAGTATCGAGAAAAAAACCGACGAGAAGTATTGCCGGCATGGCGTAATTCCTATTCTCCCGGAGGAATGTTTCAAGCCGTTTCTTTTTTTCTACAATGTAGTTTTTCATCTGGTGGGCCGGGGCGCTTTCGTGATTTTTGCGTGTCTGGTTGAGGCCATCGCCCCGACCCTCTGGCCGACCCGAGGACCGAAAAAATCACGAAAGCGCCCCGGCTTAATTATATCCGTCCTCTCAATTTCATCGCGTCAACAATCCTTTTGACACCTAGGGAGAAAGCTCCGAGACGCAAGTCGATATTTTTCTCTTTGGCCAGAGCATAAACGCCTTTGAAGCTCTCGGACATGATATCTTTTAATTTTTGCAAAACGTCCGTTTCTTTCCATCTGTCGCCGCTCCTGTTTTGAACCCACTCAAAATACGAAACCGTGACGCCGCCGGCATTGGCCAAGACATCTGGAATGAGGGTGATTCCTTTCTCGAAAAGAATTGCGTCGGCTTCGGGAGTCGTCGGGCCGTTGGCAAGCTCTAACACGATTTTCGCTTTGATATCTCCGGCATTTTCTTTGGTAATCTGATTGTCGAGCGCCGCTGGAATCAAGATATCGCAGGGAGACACGAGGAGTTCTTCGTTCGTAATATTCTTGAAACCATCTTTGGAAAATTCTGACAGACTTTTGCCTTCTTCTTTGAAACGATTGAGTTCTTCGGGGTCGAGCCCGCCCTCGGCATAAATGCCGCCGGACGAGTCCGACACCGCCACGATTTTGTAATCCATGTTGTGGAGGATTGACGCTGCAGTATAACCGGCATTACCGAAACCCTGGACTGCGACACGCATGTCCTCCGGACGCAAATTCATATTTTGTAAAAGTTCAGAGAGGACGTAGATGCCGCCTTGAGCCGTCGCGATATTCCTGCCAAGTGATCCGCCGAGCTCGAGAGGCTTCCCGGTGATGACACCAAACTCTTCGTGTCCGACAATCTGCTCATACTCATCCAAAATGTGCGCCATCGTCTGGCTGTTGGTGTACACGTCCGGAGCTGGGATGTCCTTGGCGACCCCTATGTGCGGCTGCATCGCGCGGGCCCAAGCGCGCGCGACCAATTCCAAATCTTTAGCACCATATTGCTTCGGATCTATGGTCACCCCGCCCTTGGCTCCGCCGAGAGGAATGCCAACGACAGCGCATTTAACCGCCATGAGAGCCGCGAGAGCCTTCACTTCATCAAGGTCGGCCGCTGGATGGAATCTGATACCGCCCTTGAATGGTCCGCGCGCATTATTGAATTGCACCCGATAGGCCGGAAATGTCTCATCGCCTTTGGAAGTTTTGATGACGAGGTCTGACTGGATAATATTTTGCGGTACGGATAGTTTTTCGATTTCGGCCGGAGTGAGCCCCAGAGCCTCGCCCGCTCGCGCCAAGTTGTCCAAGTAATTTTGAAATGGGTTGTTTTGATTCATGGCGAAATTATATCACAAATGAAAAACCCCGCCGTAGCGGGGCTTTTCTTCACCAAGCCCGGGGAGGGCTTGGATCAGGTCTTGCTGAACCGGCAGATGCGTCCGCCTTGCTTCACCATGTATATTCCTGCTGCCAGATCCGAGACATCGTGCGCGATGCTCGCAGCGCTTGGCAACAACGTCCGGATCATGCGGCCCCTAGCATCGCACACCTCGAGGTTCTTATTGATCTCGAGGTTGCCGAGTTTGATCTGGTCGCTTGTCGGATTCGGATAAAGGGAAATGTCCCCCATACCTTCTGCCGTGAGCTCCGAGGTGTCGGTGGAGATACCAACCCAGTCATCGCAGACCGGATCGGTTTCGTCCACTACATGGTCGATGAAGTCGTACGAGTTACCGGGACCATCATGACTGTAGAGCAACCTTGCCCGAGGACAGTACAGACCAGGCGGAAGCAAGCCCAACCAGATATCATACGTCTTGGTCAACGTTGGATAGCCAGCGGGATTCACGTTGCTCAGATCATTCCAGGCGACGAAACCATTGTCGTCGAGGAGATCGAACAAGATGTCCGCGTAGAACTCGGTCCCACCAGGCTGCGGATCCACATAACGTCCGGTCTCAAGCTCGATGTGCAGGTAATTGCCGATAATCCAGAACTCCTCAAAGTGGATGTTCGGGTTCGCTTTTGGCTGGACATCAGAGATGATCTTCGGGTAGCCGGGAATGTCGTCACCCGCGTTCGCGCCACCTGGACCATCTGGGTCCGAGATGTAGCGGTAGTGCAAGGTGAGTTCGTAACTGACTGCCCCGGAGGTCAACGGAACGTTGAACTCGTGGATGCCGAGGGGTACGGTACTCAACGCAACGTCTTGGATCGGATCAGTCCAGGTGCCGAACGGATCAACGTCGACACTGCGGACCAGGCAAGTCTGGTTCCCGAGATCGGTCACGTTCATACGAATCGTGAACGACAAGGAGTCCCTGACATGACCATATCCTCCGTAGAGGTTGCTCACGTTAACGGTAGTCACCGTCTGAGCGTTGACAGCGGCACACACAGCGATCGTGCAGATCGCGAGGAAGGGTTGGAACGATTTCATGCGTGAGGTGTTTGGTTTCTGTTGTTGGTTCAACAAGTGTCAAAGGGCGCACTCGTTTGGGTATATAGTATCACAAAAGGATATAAAAGTCAATGGCGGGCAATAGCCCAAAAACCTATATTTTACGGGCTTTTTTGAGCGAGAATTCCCCTATTTTGGTCCTTTGGAGTCCCGCTAGCGTTGCTGGCACATCGAGGAATTCTCCCAGATATTCGGCAAGCGAGCGGATGTAGACACCGCTTGCGACATCAAATTCGACTTTCAAAAGGTAACCTTCGCCTTCTTTTTTCAAGCCCCGAAATTTGCTCTTGTAAACTTGCATCGGTTTTTTCGGGATTTCGATCTCGATATTTTCGCGAGCGTATTCGTAGAGCGGTTTGCCGCCGCGCTTGATAGCCGAATGTTTCGGCACAGCGATTTCGAAAATGCCTTTGAAATTCTCTACCACTTCCCTCACATAATCTTCTTCTAAATCAAAAATCTCACGGAGTTCCAAAACTTCGCCCTCGAGATCGCCCGTTGTCGTTTTGGTCCCGAGCAAAATTTCGGCAATATACGTCTTATCAAGTTTTAGGAATTGCTCCATTTTCTTTGTTCCGTCATTGATGCCGATAATCATGAGACCGCTCGCAAGTGGATCAAGCGTCCCGGCGTGGCCCATTTTCTTTATCCCAAGTTCTTTGCGCAAACGGCGAATAACATCAAAACTGGTGATACCCTTGGGCTTGTCGACGAGAATTATGTTTTCAGGTAATTTATTTTGCATAAAGCGAAGCGGAACAAATATATTTTTCAAAAAGGCTCGACGGAGTCCGTAGGACGAGTCGGAGGAAATTTTTTCATTGACTTGAATCAGAAAAAATATTCCGGTCTTTTTGAAAAATGATATTTGTGTAGCGATAAATTATCATATATTCTTCAAAAACGAAATACGGTGCAATGGGCATGTTCCCTTTTCCCTAATCGCTTTCATGTGCGCGCTCGTACCGTAGCCGGAATTTTTATCCCACAGATAATCCGGATACTCTTTCGCAAGCTCCTGCATTTCCGCATCGCGCGAAACTTTGGCGACGATTGATGCAAGCGCGATGACGGGAATATTTTCGTCACCTTTTATCACTGTTTCTTGATTATATTTCTCTAGCGTCCTTAGTCCGCCATCGAGAAAGACTTTTGTTTCGGCAATATCGAGATTTAATTTCTCGAGACAGTTATCGACTGCCGCGCGGATGCAGACGGCAATACCCTTGTCATCGATTTCTCGAGCGGAAGCTTTGGTCATGACGTACCGCACTCTCTTTTGCTTCGCCAAATCCTGCAAATACTGAAACCACTTCTCGCGCATTTTCTTGGTCAATTTCTTCGAATCCCGAAGCGGCAATTTTGCTCCGGCGACAATACTCTCAATCTCTCCCGCCTCGGCCCAAAAAGCGCAAACATACACCGGCCCAGCGACCGGTCCCCTGCCCACCTCGTCAATTCCGACAATCCATTTCATGATCCGATTTTAACACAACATCACCCACAAAAACCCCGATAAATAAATCTAACTATATTTGACGACCGTCAGATTACGTTAGATTTTTCTAGATACTTCCTTGCTTTTCTGATTTTACTGTAAAAATTAGTACGGACTTTCGTACACCCAAATCTTTTAGTCTTTCTTTGAACTCGACAGGTAAAGGTCCGTCACCCAGCCAAACACTTTTTTGCATCATCTTGAAATTCCACCATCGCAACTGACTACGAATCCATCCCCGTATCTTTCTCTTAGACTCCGGAATATCAAATATCACAAGAATCTTTTTCGTCTTCTTTATTTTCTTTTTTATCGGACGATATAAATTCGCATACTCAGATTTCCCAGTGTCACTCAAAATATAACCTTGATCTTTTTCCTTTATGAAACCTTTCTTTGAAAGCCGATACACTGCCTGATAGTAATTTTGCTTCGACGACTTCATCCTTTTTCTGACCAGTTCCCACAATATTTTCTTTTGGCGATAGGAAGAACGCGCAGAAAGTAAATGACTGATTATAAGTTCAGAAATTGTTGCCTCATATTCCATAAAAATATTCTAACACATTTGGACGACCGTCAGAATTCGTTAGATAGTTGATTAGTGATTTAAAAATGGAAAACCCCGGCATTGCCGGGGTTTCGCCACATGAACAACATGATCACTGCTTCTTCAGATCCTCTGGAACTGCCGGGACTTGTGCGAGCATGAGCTGATCCATCTCGAAGAGCTTACGAGTCACTTCTTCCCATGATCCTTGAAATTGGTGACTCTCCCCAACGCGCTGTACAATGGAAAGTTGGGCTGTACCATTTTCTTGGAACGTGGCCACCCATACAGGACCACCACGATCTTGTTTCGCAAGGTATCCCTCAGTGGTGACATGAAAGAATAGCTCAAAAACCAGACCTTTTTTACCACCACTGTACTTGTTAAAGCCTAGTGATTTCACAAGTGTTTCAGCCGAGGCCGAAATGAAATAGCCAATTTTCACCTTCTTTAATAAATTACCCCAATCAATATAGAGCGCTTCGAGATCTGGCTTCGGTGCATCGGCGATTGCCTTCAGAGCTTTGCTAGGTGCGTCCATGACGTATGTTGTTTCGTGGTTGTTAGGGTGCGTTGTCGATTTATTTATATCATAGTATAAGTTTTATGTCAATATCTCATAAAATACTCTATTCAACCTGCTATAATGTCCCTACTTATGAAACCCGATTTCGTCCATTTGCATACGCATTCGCATTATTCCCTCTTGGACGGAATGTCAAAAGTGAGCGATTTGGTGGCGCAAGCCAAGAAGTTCGGCATGAAGGCTCTAGCCATTACTGATCACGGAGCGATGTACGGCGCGATTGAGTTTTACCAGGAGTGCCTTGATGCAGGCATCAAGCCCATTATCGGCGTCGAAGCTTACATCGCCGAACGCGGCCGTAAAGACAAAGAACCAAATATCGACAACAAACGCTATCACCTAACCCTCCTCGCCAAGAACAACACCGGCTACAGGAATCTCATGAAGCTTGTCTCGGCCTCCTTCATCGATGGCTATTATTACAAGCCGCGCATGGATGAAGAAATTCTCCGTAAACATGCTGAAGGTATCATCTGCCTTTCGGGTTGTCCCGCCGGAGAACTCGCAAATGCCATTCGCGCCAAGAACGATGAACGCGCCGAAAATATCATCAAAAAATATCAAGACATTTTTGGTAAAGAGAATTTCTTTCTCGAACTCATGGGCCACAAGGAAGTCGACAATTATGAAATATTGAAAGAAGGAGTGCGGGCCTTGAGCAAGAAATTCGATATTCCTGTTGTCGCCACTTGGGATTCACATTATCTGCACCAAGATGACAAGGAAGCGCACAAGACTCTGCTTGCCATCAATACCAATAGCCGTGATCTCGAAATGTCCGGCGACTATCACCTCATCGACCAAAACGAAGCTCTAGAATATTTCAAAGACGTGCCGGAAGCTGTCGAGAACACTGGCAAAATCGCCGACATGGTGGATATCCAAATCGAGCTCGGCAAATGGGTCTTTCCCAAATTCGAATTGGAACCCGGCGAAGATGCCGAATCCCAACTTCGCAAATATGTATATGCAGGAATTCCTCGTCGCTACGGCGAAAGCCGAGAAGAAATCGAAAAACGTATCGAGTACGAGCTTGAGATCATCAAGAACAAAGGCTTCTCTATTTACCTCCTCATCGTGGCAGACCTTATCCGTTTCGCTTCAGAAAACAAAATATTGACGAACATCCGAGGATCGGTGGCAGGTTCAATCTGTACATACCTCCTTGGCATCACCAACGTCGACCCGCTCCACTTCAAACTCCCGTTCGAAAGATTCCTAAACCCTGAGCGACCTTCAGCGCCGGATATTGACATGGACTTTGCTGATAACCGCCGTGACGAAGTTATCGATTACGCCCGAAAAAAGTATGGCGAGAATGCCGTCGCTCAGATCGGAACTTTTGGAACAATGATGGCCCGCGGTTCCGTCCGTGACGTCGCGCGCGCACTCGGTTATCCATACGGTGTCGGTGACAAAATTTCAAAACTAATCCCTCTTGGCAAGCAAGGCTTCGCCATGACTATCGACAAGGCTTTAAAGATGGTTCCGGAGCTCTCCGAACAATACGACAAGGACAAAGCAACAAAAGAAATAATAGACCTCGCAAAGAAAATCGAAGGCTGTGCTCGCCACATCTCTGTTCACGCCGCTGGTGTCGTGATCTCACCGACCAGAGTCGACGACTACGCGCCAATTCAGCTCGACCCAAAGGGCGGAAAGATCATCACTCAATACGACATGCACGCCGTTGAGTCTGCCGGGCTTATCAAATTCGACTTTCTTGGAATCAGAAACTTGGCAATCCTCGCTGACGCAGTCAGACTTGTAGAAAAGACTGAGGGCGTTATTGTCGACATTGAAAACATCCCCATGGATAACAGAAAGACTTACGAGATGCTTGCCCGCGGAGAAACTATCGGACTCTTCCAACTAAACGGCTCAGGCATGACGCGGTACTTGAAGGAGCTCCGTCCAACTGTTATCGACGACATCAATGCCATGGTCGCCCTCTATCGACCTGGACCAATGGAAATCATTCCCGAGTACATCAGACGTAAACAAAACTCACACCTCATAAAATACCTAGACCCTCGGATGAAAGAAATTCTGTCTCAGTCATATGGCGTCATTACATATCAAGACGACGTCCTCCTCATCGCTATACATCTCGGCGGTTACAGCTGGCTCGAAGCCGACAAGCTCCGAAAGGCCATGGGTAAAAAGATCCCCGAAGTTATGGCCGCTGAGAAAGAAAAACTGATTTCGGGATTTATTAAAAATGGACTACCGAAAGACAAAGCAAATGCTCTATGGCTTCTGATCGAACCATTCGCCGCATACGGATTCAACAAAGCCCATGCTGCAAGTTACGGGCGCGTCGCTTACCAAACGGGATACATGAAAGCGAACTTTCCTGTTCCTTACATGACAGCAATTCTCACCGCCGAATCCGGTGATGTCGAAAAAATCTCAGAAATTATTCACGAGTGCGACCGTATGGGAATCAAGGTCTTACCTCCTGACGTTAACGAATGTTTTGGTGGATTCACGGTTATCAAAAACGATACCGGTATAGACGCTATCCGCTTCGGTTTTTATACCATCAAAAACCTCGGCACCGACATCGCTGACGCCATCATCGAAGAAAGAAGGGTTCGCGGCAAATTCACAAGTCTCGCCGACTTCCTCGAACGCGTCACGCACAAAAACGTGAACAAAAAGTCTCTCGAAGCTCTCATCAAGTCCGGCGCGATGGATTCATTTGGCGATCGCGGAGTGCTGGTGGCAAATGTTGAAAACCTGACAGAGTTCAATAAATCATTTTCGAAAACTGACAAAGACCAGGGCAGCCTGTTTGGTGGAAGCTTGGCACCCAAATCAATACTCCACCTAAATGACTCAGCGCCCGCGACACCAAAGACAAAGCTGGCCTGGGAAAAAGAATTGCTTGGACTATACGTCTCTGGTCATCCGCTCGATGATATTCGTGAAAAGATTGAGAAATCTGGTACGAATATTTTGAAAATTAAAACTGTTGGTCGCCAAGACCAGCCGGTGACGCTGGCTTGTGTTGTACAAACAGTGAAAATCATCATCACAAAGAAAAATCAGCAAATGGCGTTCATCCAACTCGAAGATCTCTCGGGTACGATTGAGGCCGTCGCCTTCCCGACGATTTACAAGAAACAAATGAATTCCCTCCTCGTCGATAAAATTCTAGCCATCAAAGGCAAAGTCAGCATTCGCGACGGCGAGAAAACGATCGTGATAGATGAGATAAAAGAAATTATTTAATACAAAAAGACCCCTCGCAAATGCTTGGGGTCTTTTTGTATTAGGCTTGAACTAGGAAGCTAGTTTCAACTGACATTTCATTGATCTCTTCCATGACCTTCAAAGCTTTCTTGTGATAGTTTGGCATGATACCGACAACTTCTGGAGGATTGTAAACCTCGAGAATTTCCGGGACAGACTTACCTTTATAAAGGTGTGAAGTCTTTTCTCCGTTACCAGAAACAGTCTTGGCGACAGCTTCGAACGAAGCTTCGAACGTCGAGAAGTGAATCTTACATGATCCAAAACCGAAAGCGTTCAAGTTCGTACCATTACCACAGAGATTTTTACCGCCAGTCGTCTCGAGCATGGCAAGCGCCGGGAGAAGTCTCCAGTCGATACCATATTTGTCGGCGGCTTCGATCATACCCTTACCATGGCCTGCAAGCGGGAGATCCCACTGGGCGAAGTAAGCGTCGATCTTGGCTGCACGATTGTCGATGACAACGAAGTCGGTTTTTTCTTTGAGAGAGTTACTGAAGATTTTAAAGTTCAATCCTAGGCTTTCATTCTGCACTTCTTTCTCTGGAGCAACCTCTTTAGAGAGGACGTCCGGGCTTGCAATGTTACCAAGCAAGAGAGGTAAAAGGATAAATGAGTGTAGTTTATTGGTTATGTTTTTATTCATATTTGACGGTTTCGCTCCGACAACACCTTGACTGAAAGTCTCGTTCGGCTAGATTTGCATCTTGCCCGTGGGCAATGGCCGAGGAAACTAAAAAACCCCTTTCGGGATTTACGAAGTAATCTTAGCATGTCCATAGACTCTTGTCAAGCCATAAAAAGCCGAATCTGTCAAATGCCAGGAAGCCTTGTTTTACAAGGGTTTTTGGGTGATTTTGGGAATTGATTATTATAGAATTTTGGATTCGTAAAATCGACTCCCCCGCCAAAAGCCGGCTAAAAAGACGATTTAAAAGTTGACAAAAGCTATAAAATATCATAAATTGTGGACCAACTAAACTCAAGATGATGAAACGACAGTTCTTTCTCCTGATGCTCAAGAGCTTGGGAACCAATCCAACGATGACAGTGAGTTTCCTTACACGTCCCGCGGGTACTTCCAGGGAAAGCGTCGCTGAAGACCTCAGTATTGTCGGTGAGATAACTGACATCATGGAGTTGGAACCAGCTGACGTCATGGAAGAGGAAACATTCGCGGAATTGGATGAGATCCTCTCCGAAATGGACCCTAAGCGGATACGAGACCTTCAGTGGATAATCTCCACCATTGCTAATCGAGCAGCGGTGTATGGAACCCTGAGGTTCGAACAAGCGCTAACCAAGAAAGATTGACATGCGCACAAACAACAAGATACCCCGGCCTTCCGGGGTGTCCCTGTTTTATTTCTTAACCTCCTTTATCGTCCATCCTTCCGCGAGCAATTGCTCCGCTTTTTTGTATTTAATTTCTTGAGTTTCAGTTCCCTTTTGGATAATGACAATGTCGTTACGCCCGATTTTGTCTTCTTCGGATTTTTGGATGGTTTGGCCAGCGTTTTCGGACTCAGTTCCCCCGCCGCTCTCCATGTATTGCTTCGGCGCTTCTTTCGGAGCTTCGGCTGACGCGGCGGCGACGCGGATGGTGTCGATGAGAGACAAGACCTGCTCTTTGAGGGATGCTTCCATTTGGTTGAAGAAGTTCAAGCCTTCTTTCTTGTATTCGATAATCGGCTCTCTTTGGCCGTAGGCGCGGAGATTCACGGATGAGCGGACATGATCCATCGTCTCTAGGTGCTCAATCCACAAGATGTCGGTGACGTAGAGAATAATCCGGCGAGCGGTGTTATAAAATTGCGCTTCGCCGACTTCTTGGATTTTCGCCGCAATCAGCTCCTCCATTTTCACCCTATCCGGCGCGATTTCAAACAAGAACTCCTGTATTTCAGCGTCCGGAGCCGAGAGCATCTTCTTTCGGCGAGCGTAGATAGCATTTCTCTGGGTATTTAGGACGTTGTCATATTCGAGCGTGTTCTTTCGCGAATCGAAATTGAAGCCTTCGATTTTCTTCTGGGCACTCTCGATAGCCCGGCTGATGAAGCTGTTTTTGATCGGCTCGTCTTCACTGATGCCAAATCTACCCATCATGGCTTTCATCCTATCTCCGCCGAAGATACGCATGAGGTCGTCATCGAGAGAGACGAAAAATTGTGTCGCGCCCGGATCGCCTTGGCGGCCGGAGCGTCCGCGGAGCTGGTTGTCGATACGGCGAGATTCATGGCGCTCAGTTCCGAGGACAAAGAGTCCGCCGAGAGATTTCACTTGAGCGTGCTGTTCCGGCGTCGCCATTTCCCCGCCGAGCTTGATGTCGATACCACGACCTGCCATGTTGGTCGCGATCGTCACCGCGCCGAGCTTTCCAGCTGAGGCTACGATCTCGCCTTCGGACTCGTGTTTCTTGGCGTTCAAGATCGTGTGCGAAATGCCTTCTTTGCGGAGGTATTCTGACAAGAGTTCGTTGCGTTCGATCGAGATGGTACCGATGAGGATAGGCTGGCCGGTTTGGTTCACTTCTTTTATTTTACGCGCAATCGCTTGGAATTTGCCCTTCTCGGTTTGGAAAATGAGGTCATCATGATCGAGGCGCGCTACCGGGACATTGGTCGGGATGCTAATGACGTCGAGACCGTAGACGGTGTAAAACTCTTCTTGCGAAGTCTTGGCCGTACCGGTCATACCGCTTAACTTTTTGTAAAACCTGAAGTAGTTTTGGTAAGTGATCGAAGCGACAGTCTTGGTTTCCTGCTTGATCTCGACGCCTTCTTTGGCTTCGAGCGCTTGGTGAAGGCCTTGATTGAATCTTCGGCCTGGCATCATGCGCCCAGTTGATTGGTCGATGATGATAACTTCGCCGTTGTTGACCACATATTCTTTGTCGCGTTTGAAAAGCGCGCTGGCTCGCACCGCTGTCTCGAGGTGGTGGACGTATTTGATGCCTTTTTCAGTATAAATGTTTTCAATTCCGAGGAGTTTCTCGGCGAGTTCGATACCGGCGTCGTTCAAGGTGATGGCACGAAGCTTTTCGTCGATGCCGTAGTGAGTTTCTGGTTGCAGTTGTTTGGAAATTTCCGCAAAACGCACATAAAGCTCGCCAGATTCTTCGGCTGGAGCAGAGATGATAAGCGGAGTGCGGGCCTCGTCGATGAGGATAGAGTCGACTTCGTCAACGACGGCGAAATAATGTCCGCGCTGGACAAGCCCAGAAGTATTTTGAGCCAAGTTGTCGCGCAAATAATCAAAACCATATTCGTTGTTGGTGCCGTAAGTGATGTCAGCGGCGTATGCCTCTTTGCGACCACAAGGTTTTAGAAATTCATACACGACTTTGAATGAACCGACTTCGTCGCGTTCTTTGTCTTTGGCTGGATCGGCCGCGCTATCATATATATAAGAAACATTTTGGGAATTCACGACGGCGACAGTGAGCCCGAGGTAGGCGTAGATCTGCCCCATCCACGTGGCGTCGCGGCGCGCGAGGAAGTCGTTGACGGTCACGACATGGACGCCTTGGCCCGCGATAGCGTTCAGGTACACAGGTAGCGTCGCAACGAGAGTCTTACCTTCGCCGGTTTTCATCTCGGCAATTTTGCCTTTGTGAAGCGCGTATCCGCCGATTATTTGGACATCATAGTGGCGCTGGCCGCGAGTCCTTTTCGAGGCTTCGCGAACCAGAGCAAAAGCTTCTGGCAATATCTGGTCCAGAGTTTCCCCAGCCAAAAAGCGTTCTTTTAAAGCATTTGTGCGCTTAGGGAATTCTTCGGCCGAGAGCTCAGTTAGACCCGCCTCCAAGGCGTTCACTGCTTTGACCACCTTTTCGGCCTCTTTCAAAAAGCCGGCATTGCCGTCCCCGAACATATCTTTTATAGATGAAACTATAGACATAGTCAGGCAATATTATCACAAAAACGAAAATCCCGCGAGGCGGGACTTTCGTTACAAGGCAGATATTTTACTATCGTCGTCGTCGAGCTGTTTTCTTCTTCGCAGCTTTCTTCTTTGCTTTCTTTACAGTCTTCTTCGCTGCTTTTCTTTTTTTAGCGGCCATATTATTTTCAATTAGTCTTAATAAATTCGCAACAACTTTCGACCAAAAATTTTTTTCAAAATATTTTTTGAAAAAAGCTATTGCTCTTGTGATTAAATTATCTTACATATGAAATGTTTATACAATAATGTTTAGACAAAAATGTGGATAACTTTTTTAAAATAGTTTTTATAAAAAAAATTATTTTCGAAAAAGCTTTTTGTTTTTACAAACTTAAAATACTTTCTAGCGCCGATGGTAGTTCAGAAATATTTTCGGCTGGACTGAAATGACCTTTTTCGTGTTCAACAATAGTTTGCGCATTCAATTTTTCTTCAAAGAAGTCTTTTTGGCTCAATTCAACAAAATCATCGTTATCTGAAAATATTGCAATAATTTTACCAGCTATCAGTTTCACCTTATTGAAATTAATCGCTGTTTCCATCCACGGACGTGCAATTTCAACAACCTCTTCGCCTTCTTCTTCAATCGTAGTTTGATCAAGTTTCATCCATGGCGCCAACAAAACGACCCCATCAATTCTGCTTTCTTCAGACAAGGTTTCCAAATAACGCATTATGGCCTGGCAACCAACGCTATGTCCTACAAGAATAGTTTCGGAATCCAGATTTATTGATTCTTGTAATCTCTCAACCCATGTTTCGATTATTGGAGTTTCAGGTGTCGGCATTGCAACACGAAATACTTCATAACCTTTTAATGTCAGTTCTTTATCAAGCCATTTGAACAATGGCTCATCTGGACTGCCGTCCCAGCCATGCACTATATAAACTTTTTTCATTTTAGTTATCCTCCAGCCACTCAATCATCTTCTTATACGTTCCCTCACCAGTTTGGCCATCTGCTGAGAGTTTTTGTTCTGTTTGGAATTTTTTGACCGCGTTTACGGTTGTGTCGCCATAGTCATTGTCGACGGTC
>CAZTRC010000002.1:39622-51592 GCA_964615845.1 uncultured Candidatus Saccharibacteria bacterium | reverse complement strand
TGGATTGAAGTAACGTTTGCGAGGGTGTCGAGAGCGCCTTCGATGGTTGTCTCAGTCGTCCCATCAACAGCATCAATGTTGTTTAGTGATGCCGTGTCTCCACCTGAGAATATGGAAGTCGTACCGAGGGTGATGTCACCACCAGTAACCGTTAGATCTCCAAAGATGGCTAGGGAGTCAGCATCGTTTGCGTCTCCAATCGTGACAAGGGTTGAAGCAGCACCGTTGTTGTCATTGATGGTAAGAGCGCCGGTGATGGTGTCACCAGAGTTTAGGGTATATATGTCTTCGATTTCAGTCGCATTGATACAGTCTGTACAGCTGAGATCCGTCGCCGAACCTGTAAACGCTCCGACAAAACTTGTCGCAGACAGTGCTCCGGTTGTTGCATCATACGTAAGCGCTCCATCAGTCTTTGGTGCAAGAGATCCTGTAGCAGAGTCGTAGATGCCGATGAATGATGTCGAATCGGTCGAGTCAACAACCGTAACGGTGCCAGCGAGTGTAGCTGAGTCAACAGTAATGTTGTTCGGAATATCTGCATCAACAAGTGAAGCACAGGTTAAGTTTCCATTGGCAGCGATGGTGGTAGCAAAAGTGTTGGCTCCGCAGTCTGTTGGATTCGCAGCAAGAGCAGTGGCAGTGGCAGCGTTACCTGTTGTTGAGCCGGATGATCCAGAAACGTTTCCAGTGACATCTCCCGTAAGATTTCCTGTTACATTACCGGTTAAGCCTCCGATGAAGGTGACAGCTGTTAGAGCATCCGTCGTGGCATTGTATGAAAGTCCTGCATCAGTTGCAGGAGCGAGAGATCCTGTAGCGGAAGTTCCAAGAGCAAGGAAGGTCGTTGTGTCTCCAGCTGCGTCCGCAAAGGTGACAGTGCCAGCGTTGCCTGAGACGGATGTTTGGTCACCGGTGTTGGTACCAGAGAGTGTTGTTGTGCCAGAGATGGTAACGGATTGGCCTTGGATTGAAGTAACGTTTGCGAGGGTGTCGAGAGCGCCTTCGATGGTTGTCTCAGATGTGGCGTCGATGACATCAAGACCGTTTAGGGTTCCAGTGTTCGTGAGAGTGAGGGTGTCAGTTGAAACGATACCGGTTGTTGTAATGTTGTCGGCACCTGTGTCGATAGCTCCGAATCCGGAAGTGATGGAGCCCGCGTCGAGGGCGCCTGTACCAGTAACACTTGAAAATGTCCCCGCCGCCAAATCACCGTTTGCAATCGTGCCGTCGAAGATTTTTGCCGATGTGACGACTCCGTTATCAATCGTGAAGACCGAGCCAGATCCCGAAACGGTGATGTCTCCGTAGTCAGCATCTGAGAGTCCGCCGCCCGCATTGTCAGTACCACAATCCCACGTGTCGGTCGCCTCCACCCATTTCAAAATTTGCCCGTCGCTACAGCCCTGGAGAAGTCCAATGCCATCACTTCGGACAATGAGACCCGAGCCTGTCGATGTGCCCGTGCCACCATCAGCCGCGACCGTGAGTGTCAGAGCATCGGCATCGAGAAATCCGGTCGCAAGTGTAAGCGCGACGTTTGAAGAACCTGATTGAATCGCGCCCGCCGCGTCAAACGCTCCAGCAATCGACATCGCGCCGGCAGAAGTAATCGAGTTTGATGAAGAGAAAAATTGAAGCGCGCCGGTTGCGCCCGCGCCTTGAAGGGTGAGGGTGTTTGATCCACTCGCGGCGATTTCTGGATTGGTGCCACCGAGAATGAGATCATCCGACGTGAGCGCCACGACGTCATTCCCATCCGCTGACTGAGAAGCGGTGAATCCGCCAACCGTCGAAGCATTGATGGCAAATCCGGATGAATTGATACGTTGACGAGGTGAGAGATTTTCAAAAGAGACACCGACGCAAGAACTCGCGACCTGTGCCGCAACTTCGGTGTTCAAATATACAGAATCATTGTCTTGGAAATTATAATCAAGAGCATCACCGCCGGCAGATGTGTCGCCGATGCCGACATTGAAAACTCCAGACTTCACTTGTGCCGTCATCGTCGATGGCGTACCCGCAGGCCAGAGCTTTACATCGCCACCACCGACCGTCACATCGTCGTAAAAAGAGAATCTGAAACAATAATTCGTACCGGATGACCCTCCAAGAAGGTTGCCCGAAGAATCAAGAAGCCGGCCTTGATGGCTCAAAATTTCTGGCACGCCGACAACAGCAAAAGCGAGATTTCCAAAAGGAGAAAAGACAAAAGAAAAGACCAGAACAAGCAAAAAAAGCTTCTTCATTACGAAATGAATATTGTGCCCTATTTTGGGAACTGCCACCCTTATATTTTACAACGAAAAAGCTTTACAGACTAACAAAAAAGGCCTAGTGTGTTGATAAATATTTAGAAAATTAGGAACCGGATTGGATTTCGCCGCCGCCCGAAGAAATAACCTCTGTTTTGAATAGAGTTTTTGATTTTAGACTCTTCCAGATGTTCTCAAGTTCTTGATTTTTCACAAGCTTCAAGACTAGTATGCCGGCGGCAATCCCGAGAAGACCGGAAGCGAGGCCCTGGCCGAAAATTCCCCAGAATGTTGTGATGTCAAAAACTTTATCGAAAATATTGAGCGAGACGTACGCGACATAACCCATGAAAAATCCGCCGGCAAAACTTTGGAGAAGTGATTTGAAAAGGAACGGCTCGGAAACTTTGAAATCTTTGCGAAATGCACGCCAGAGAAGCAAAGTGTTTAGGATAGACCCCACCGAAAACGCGAGCGGAAGCATAACGATCTCCGTTTGCTCGAGGTTTTCGATACGCAGAAGCGATTCGAAGAAATATTGAACAGATGGATAGGTTTGGAAAATGTGCGTGAAAAGAAATGCTAAGCTGATGGTCACGAATGCGCCAAAGAGATTGATGAGAAGTGGCCGTCTGGTGTTGCCCGCCGCGTAAAAACCGCGAGTGAAAAGAAGGATCAGGCTTTGGCCCACGACTGACAAACTAAAGAGGGCCAAAGCCGCCGCCGTGAGCCTGGTGTCGTCCCAGCTAAAGGCGCCCGTACCCAAGATGACGCGGACGATTTGGGCGCGCAAGACGATGAAGAGAAACATGACCGGCATCGACCAGAAAATTATTTGCCGCGCGGCCACAGCGATGTAAGCGACGAAATCTTTCATGTTGGCGCCGGAGAAAAATCGCGCCAATGTCGGGAAAGCCGCGACCGAATACGATACCCCGATGATGCCGAGCGGCACGTTTTGAAAATTCAAAGAGAATTGAAAAATCGAAATGGCGCCTTCGCCCATTTTCGAAGCGATAGCCATGATAACGACGAGAGCGAGACTGTTCAAAGCTAGTCCTAAAGTTCGCGGCAAGGACAGTGCCGCAATTTTCCTGATTTCCGGCCAATCGATATGAAGAGAAATGTTTGGCAAGAATTTTTGCCTGGCCAAAACTGGAAACTGGATGAGGAGATGAAGGAGCGCGCCAAAAACGACGCCGATAGCGAGTCCCGTGAGACCATATTTTGGATACAAAATGACAAGTCCTAAGATTATGCCAATGTTGTAAAAAACGGGACTCAGAGCGAAAACAAAAAACTTCTTGAACATTTGGGTGACAGAGCCGAGGAGATTTGAAAGGCCGAGAAGTATCGGCGAGAGGAGCATGATGCGTGAAATACCGACGAGCTCTTTGAGATGGGTAGCATCGAATCCTGGAGCAATAAGTCGCACAAGCTCTGGCATCAAGATGAAGGCGATGGCAGATACACCGATCATAACCAAGAGGAACACAGTGAAGATATCATGCAAAAGCTTCCTGGCGCTGTCACTTCCCCCGTTTAGTTCGCCTTTATCGTTGACACCGATTTTCTCTACCAAGAAAGGCAAAAGCACGGTGATGGATGCAAGTGACGCCACCGAAACGAAAAGAAGGTCTGGGACTTTAAACGATGCATAATACACATCGAGCGTCGAAGACGGACCGAGGTAGTGCGCAAACGCCCGATCACGAAACAGGGCTAAAATTTGCGAAAGAAGTGTAAAAATACCAAGAATGATAGCCGCTTGGTTGATGTTTCGAAATTCCCGATTGAGTAAATTTACAATTCGGCTGACCATTTTAGATGACGATGTTTAGGATCCGACCTTCGACGTAAATAATTTTCTTTGGCGTTGTGCCGGCAAGGATTGCCACGATTTTCTCTCGCGCAAGCGCTTCGGTTTTGACATCTTCCTCGCTCGTACCCGGCTCGATTTCTATCTCATCGCGAAGCTTGCCGTTTACCTGGATTACGATTTTCACTTTTTCATCCTTAATTTTTGAGGCGTCTACTTTCGGCCACCCTGAAAGGTGAATGGATTCTTTTTCGCCCAATTCCCTCCACAATTCTTCCGTCATGTGTGGCGCAAACGGCGCAAGAATTTGTAGCAAATTATTGAAATCCGATTTCGATATGGACTTTTCTTTTTCGAGAGTGTTTACGAGGATCATCATGTCCGAGACACAAGTATTGAATTTAAAATTACCGATGTCTTCCGTGACTTTCTTTATCGTTTTATGGATGAGTGCATTTGAATCACTCTCTCCTATCTTTTCTTTCAATTTCCAAACCCGCTCAAGGAATCTGCGCGTACCAACAAGCCCATCGGTATTCCAAACCACGGTTTGGTCAAATGGTCCCATAAACATTTCGTAAAGACGAAATGCGTCAGCGCCAAAACGGTCAACCATCTCGTCGGGATTTACTACGTTGCCCCATCTTTTGGACATTTTGCGTCCATCATCCGCAAGAATTAATCCCGGATTATGAAGTTCGGTAAAAGGCTCGATCGTCGAGACGACTCCAATATCATAAAGAAACTTGTGCCAAAATCTAGCGTAAATAAGATGCCTTGTCGCGTGTTCCATGCCACCGACATAAACATCGACTGGGGCGAAATATTTTTCTTTTTCGGAGTCAACGAGAGCCTCGGGATTTTTCGGATCCATGTAGCGCAAATAGTACCAAGAAGATCCGGCCCATTGTGGCATCGTGTTTGTCTCTCGCTTGCCTTCCCCACCACATTTGGGACAAGGTACATTTACCCACTCAGAAATATTCGCAAGCGGTGATTCGCCCGTTCCCGTCGGTTCGTAATTCGCAACTTCGGGTAATTTAACCGGCAAATCTTTTTCTGGCACGGCAACAACACCACACTTGGAACAATGAATAAGCGGGATTGGTTCTCCCCAATAACGCTGTCGCGAGAAAACCCAATCATGAAGATTGTCTAGCCAGTTTTTCTGACTCGTTTTCACCGATTGCGGCCATTTGTCCAAGGTGTCTAAATCTTTTACAAGCCTGTCTTTATATTTCGTGATTTTAATTACCCATTGACGAATAGGTTTCTGCTCTACCACCGACCCACATCTCTCACATTTTCCATCTTCAAGGTCTTCATTCGCAAGTCCGGTTTGACACGAAGGGCACCAATTTATCGGTTCGTGTGATTCGTAAACGAGCCCAGCTTCAAACATTTTTAGGAATGCCCACTGCGTCCATTTATAATATTCGGGGTCGGTCGTATTTACTTCGCGCGACCAATCATAGTCAAGGCCAATCATTTTTAACTGCTCTTTATATCGAGCAATATTTTTCTCAACTGCCACGCGCGGATGAATTTTATTTTTTATAGCGAATTGTTCGGCTGGAAGTCCGAAGGCATCGAAGCCCATAGGATGGAGAACATTGAATCCTTGCATCCTAGACATTCGTGAATAAACGTCTGTCGCAATATAGCCTTTCGGATGACCCACATGAAGACCTTCGCCCGAAGGGTATGGATACATGTCTAGAACGTATTTTTTAGGCAAGGCGCTTGTCGTATCCTGGGTGTCATAAACCCCTTCCTTTTCCCAGGTTTCTTGCCACTTTTTTTCGATTTTCTTTGGGTCGTAGATTTCGGCCATAGGTTCAATAGTACCGCAAAATAAGGGGTTTTCAAAACCAAAGGCCCCGCGCCGAAGGCGCGGGGCCTTTGGTTTTTATTTTATATTCACGTTAGATTTTTGGCGGCACCTCTCCCGGATTTTTACTCCAATCGACAAGGTCTGTCGGTATTGGCAAAATTTCCTCTGGACAAATTGTATTCTTCGCTTCTACCAATGTCGTCTTGTAGAAAATTCCAGTCGGGCGGAAGAGATTGAACCAAGGCTTCAAAACCTTGTCTTGCTTGGCCACCTGAAATGCCATGACGGCCGCTTCAGTCGATGGACCGTAAATACCGTCAACCGCGACGCCTGCATTCATATAGCCATTCAAGAGATCTCTTTGCAGAATCATTACTTGAGCTGGATCATTTTTGTATCCTCGGCGCATGTATGTATTAACATCCCAACTACACATGGTTGTGGCACCCAAAACCTCTCCGCCTCCGTTGCCACCACCAGACGACTGACGTGAACCGGAAGATGAGCCACCTCCACCATTATCATCATCGCCGTCGTCGGTAACATCTTGAGGATAGTCACAAGACCCATCGTCTTCTGTCGCTTCAGAATCGTAATTTAAAGCCGCTTCGTCCATACAACCAAGAATAGAAATTGGAGGATTACAATCTGCCGTACATGGTGGTTCTTGATCGTTGCAATCCTCGTTAGTATTGTATGTTGCATAGAATCCATCAGAACCCGCCGTCACCACCAAATGAAATTGTACTTTCTCCGGAGTCCACGTCTTCATGCGATCAAAACGATAGTCGTATTGGTTGATATATCCAACAAAGTCTCCCCTATTTTCCATCTGATTCGATGGGTCATTAATGAGAGGGTCGTGCGTACGCGGATTGCTATTGTCGTCACTCCAGTCGAGCGGAGATTGCATACCCGGTGTCCAGGTGGCGCCATTGAGTTCGATGACACCGGCGGCGAATTCCTTGCCGCCGAGCTCGCCGTTGTCTTCATCATGATATCCGTAAATGACGAGACGCACTTTGCCCGCCTGTCGCTCAATCGCAAGTCCTGGCACGTCGCGGTATGTCGCAATGTCGTTGTCAACGATGAATGTTCCATCAGCATTGGTAAGTGGAAACCACACTTCATCTGCGTACATACTTCCTGCATCCGAGCCACCGACAAATGTTTGAGGTTCAAGGTCGCCTCCTGGCTCCCAATTTCTCCAACCATCTACATCTGCACCGTTCGCCATTTTAGAAAAGTTCACGCGGGCGTAGACGATTGGGCATGATTCTTCGGTATTTTCGGTATCATCGATTTGAGATGTGCAATTAACTATGAGCTTGTACATGAGTCCGGCTGGATTATTTTCTGGAGTTCCTCCTTCCTGCGCCCAATTGGTCACTTCAAATTCTATAGTATTCTCACCGGAAACTAATTCGGAAGCGGGAATTATATGGGTATCCTGTCCAGAAGAACTGTAATTGTCTTCGTTTGTATCCGCGATGAAATAGTCGTCATTTATAGTCACGACATATTCATTATCAGCGGCAATTTCAAGAGTTGCATCGCTTGGCACACCATCAATATTAAATGTGAGAGAAAAAGTTTCAGTTACTTCGCCGACAGGATCAGACACTCCATCCGTTGACCAAACCCATTCTGCGCCTGGGATTGAGGCTGTCCAAGCTTCGTGCTCATAAGTAAGAGGCACCATTCCTTCGCCTGCCGCACTCACTAGTGTTTGAGATTCACAAACCTCCGTAACGTCCTCTGGCGCTTCGGCAACAGCCACGACAAGGTTTGACATAAATGCCAAAGAGAAAATCACGAAGAAACTAAAACCTTTTGATAAAAAACTTTTCATACTGCATTTGATACTAAAATAATAATGAGAATCTATATTGAAGATTTTACACATACAGACACGGCAAAAGTCTTCAGAAATACTCTTGGCAATAATTATATTCCTAAATGTAAAAATGGCAATATGTTTCCCTTTGCAGAAACACAAAAGCCCCGACTTGGGGCCTTTGTGTTTTAACTAGATTTTTCCAAATTACTGCGGAGTGTTTTGTTCGCAGTACGGATAATCGATTAGATTATTGTTTGGATAATCACATTCGCAAGGCGATTCATCGATAGGATCGAAATCGTACTCTCCGTAGAATCCGTCAGAGTTTGTCGTTGCCACAAGGTGGAACTGAAACAAATCTTGGAAAACACGGACATTGTCGAATCGTGGGTTGTATTGATTGATGTTGCCCACGAAATCACCTCGGCCATCCATTTGATTTGCCGCATCATCGACACTCACGTCGTGAGCACGAGTGTAGGCATCCATTGGATCAACGTAGCCATTGCCTTTTGTCCAAGCCCCGAGCAATCGAGTCTTGACCAAAGCAGGATCGCTTGAAAGTTCAATAGATCCAGCTGCAAGTTCTTTGCCGACAGCTTCAGATTCATGGAATCCGTAAAGCACAACTCGTACTTTGCCAGAAATTCTCTGAACAGCAAGTCCTGGAACATCTCGGTATGTCGTGAGATCAACGTCATTGATGAATGATCCGTCGGGATTCGTCAGTGGGAACCATTCACCGATATCATATTGATTTGCTGGAGCATTGCCACCAACGTATACATTTGCAGCCATGTCTCCTGCTCCCCAGTTTCGAAGCTTTGTCGCGTCATCAGTTTTCATGTTGATGCGAGCGAAAAGTGGCGTAACCTCTGTACATACTTCTGGATCTTCAACACAGTTCACCGAGACATCATCAAGGAATGTTCCAAGAGTGTTTGGTGTACCAGAGTCTCGAAGCATAATATTTGCAGAACCATCATTCGCAACAAAGTTGTACGAATATGTTGTCCAAGAAGTGTTTCCAGCTCCGGCAACAGGTCCTTGTGTTTGCACAAGAGTTCCGTCAACCAAGACTTCCAAAACATTTTCTCCGGCAGGAGTTCCTGGTCGTGGTGAAAATGCGTATGAAAGACTGTATGTTGCACCTGGAACTGTCGCTACATCTTGAGAGATGGCAACAGAAGCCTGTTCGCCATCGTTCATTCCCCAGTCAGCATCAAGTTCTGCGTGCTGTGACCCTTCTTCAGGAAGCCATCCACCCACACCATTATGAAGCTCGAGTTTTGCAATTGCTGGCGCACCAACAAATGCTCCATTCCAAGCAACCGTCCAACCAAGTCCTGGTGTACCGCTGTCGTATTCATCCCATCCGCCAGCTGGCGCAACAGGTGCTTCAAATCCTCCATTTACTAGAAGATTTGCCTCAGTACAAACAGAGTCCTGTGGAGTATCGTTTTCGTCAGAAAAACCACAGTCGAGGTCATTGATGACCTGATCGCCGTTTAGATCAGTGATTGGAATAATGTCTCCGTCATGATCTCCGTGACCATTGTATCCGTTTGGATCGACATAGATCACATTGTACGGATTATTTTCTGAACCCGTAGCGTGACAGATCGGTGTTGTGTTCGGGCTTGTCGCCAATGCTGTGCCGAAAGTCATGGCAAACATCATAGAAATACCCGCAATTTTTGCTAATATTTTTTGCATAAATTAATTCTAAATTAATAATAAAAAACGTTAATAATAACGATAAAAGAGCCTTGTAGTAGACCCCATTTCGGTGGTCATTCTACCATTGTAGACGTATGAAGTAAACGTATATTTTAGGCCATTCTAAAAGGCCACAACTAAGGTAGGTTCGGCAAGGGCCCCGCCATTTAGATGCATGAAGGCGACAATGACGAGTAGAAGTAGGACGCCATAGGCGATATTTTTCGGATGCTGAAGACGGATTTCGATGAAAATCTTGAGGATAAGGGCGAAAATGACGATGGCGGCCAGGGCGACGTAGAGGCTCTGGACAATTCCGTTCGGCGAAACCAAAAGTCTCTGGAACCAGTTCGTATAAGCTTCTTTTTCTGGTGCCAGGATTTCGTTTGAAGCATTAATTTCTTCTGGCGTAGCATCGGGGTCCATAGTGCTTGTGAAAGTTTGGTCGACGATGACAGATTCGGCTTGTGCGATTATCGGAGCCGTAGGCACAGTGGCAATTTCGTTTTTCGGCTCAGGTTTGATTGGCTCGATTTCGGAACCAAGGACGGCGCTGTCATCATCTGCATTCTCTTCGGTAATCGGAGCAACAGCAACTTCAATCGGCGCAATCACATCTTCGGATGAGGCTTCAACGACTCTAGCCGGAGACTTTTTCTGGCTACCGAACATCTGGACGACGAATGTCGTCTTGTCGCCTTTGTACATACCGCTCGCGGTCGCGATACCTATTTCAGTAAAGTTCTTACTGACAATATTTGCCTTGTGAGTTGGCGAATCCATCCAAGCTTCCTGGACTTCTTCGGAATCATAAAAATTAACGGCCAAGTTTTCACCGGCGTAAAGGTAATTGTAGCCGGCAAGCGAGATCCAGTACCACGGCGTACGGCCTTCGGGACTGACGTGAGCGAAATAACTTTTTTCAGCCATGTCATTTGCCTTCATGCCGGCGGCTGTGATGAGAGTATCGTTTATGGCGAGACGCGCGAGACCGAGATCTTCGCGATCATCGTTCGCCAGGTCGACGAGAAAAGCCGATTGGATTGAGGCCAAGTAATTATTGTGTTTGACGGCGTAATTGCCGATGGCAGACAGGAGAAAGAGTGCGAAGACCAAAACGCCCGTGCCGATGACAGTTCGCTCGCGCAAAAAATGCGGCTTGTGGTCGTTTTCCGCGTGAGGAATGAAGTATTTTTTCAGCGTATTTTTCACAGATTTCATTAGTCAGATTATACCATGCTTTCCCAAAAAAGCAAGGGTACTTGAACTATGTACTTAGTATATACCATTTAGGTAGAAATTAGCTTTTACTTTTGGTCTTTTGGGAGAGAGTTTGGGGGTTTCACTCCCAAATGCGCCTATTCTTCTAAATCTTTATATTTTTGTTTATTTTCCCTTACACTTTCCAATACGTCTAATGCAAACTTTTCGGCCTCTTTCCTATTAGTAAATTGATCAAGAACAATGCCCTTCCCTTTACAGAAATCATCGTCAGAATTTCCCAAAAACTCTTCCCAGCTTGATTTCACCAATTTGGGGGTGAAACCCCCAAATTGGTCTTTTTGCCGATGGTTCAGATTTACGTAAGCACTCGCGTACAAAAGATATTCATTAGTATCTAGATGCGTTGATTTGAACACTCCTTGGAAAAGGGCGCCTGAACGATCGTGCATTTTATTAAAATATGAAGTAAACCCGCCCGAAAGTCTTTTCATAAATTCGCTTATTCCCCCATCAACAATCTGCTCCAAAATAAAGTGGAAATGATTCGGCAACAAACAATAGCTAACAAATTTTACCAATGGAGTTGCTTTTTTATTTTTAGACTGGTTTTTATTTTTAATTAATCTCTGTTCAAGAATACTGCCCGCCGGTTCTGTGGTGTTAAAAGTTTGCATACTCTCAAAAAACCGATCCATGTCGGCTTTGGTTTTGAATATAATTCTTTTATCAACTCCTCTATTGTAGATGTGATAGAATTCTCCGTTTTCAAGAGAAACTTTTCTATTTCCCATATTTTTATTTTAAACCATTTGGGGGTTTCACCCCCAAATTGGTGTGGATAAATTAGACAACTAGATAACGCCGAGGGTTTGGAGTTCTTCGACAGTAACGGTCGGTGGGAGGATGTTTTGGCGGATTTTCGAGATGACGAGATCAGCAGCGAGATTGGCGTCAGATTCGGACTTGAAGGTCTGGTTGCCGCCGACAGCTGGGATGGTCGGCTGGTGGACGTAGATTTGTCCGTCGATCAGGACGTCGTAACCAAAGCCATTTCCCTCTTCGAAAACTTCAGCGGTAATTTCAGAATCGGCGTACGGATTTGGGGGTGAAACCCCCAAATTTTCTTTGTGGAAATGTCGGTACAGAAAAAACGCAGCGACGAGCAAAACTAAAACTGCTAAAATTGTCAGAATCTTTTTCTGCATGTTTTATGGACCGTATTCCCAGAAGTCAGTCTGGGGGCTGCCACCATTTCCTGTTCCAATATATCCCTTAG
>CAZTRC010000002.1:37152-39522 GCA_964615845.1 uncultured Candidatus Saccharibacteria bacterium | reverse complement strand
CTACAGCGTCTCTTCTTTGTCCTCCACCAAAGTTTGCCTTCTGCGTCCAAGTATTTGCAATCGGATCAAACTCCCAGAAGTCAGTCTGGGGGCTGCCACCATTTCCTGTTCCAATATATCCCTTAGAGCCAATTGAGAATCCTACAGCGCTCATTCTTACCCCGCCACCAACATTAGCCTTTTGTGTCCAAGTATTTGCAATCGGATCAAACTCCCAGAAGTCAGCATGGAATCCTCCGAGTTGATTTTGACCTGTTCCAATATATCCCTTAGAGCCAATTGAGAATCCTACAGCGTCTCTTCTTTGTCCTCCACCAAAGTTTGCCTTCTGCGTCCAAGTATTCGGCATACAGGCCGCTACTGAATTGTTTGTATTTATAAACGTACAAACCACATTCTCTCCGTTTGAAATTGAGATGTTCGCAGTTACGCCGGACGTAGTCGTCCCGCCGGATGGATCAGTACAGGCAATGGTGACAGCATAGCCGGTGAGTGATGTCGTTTCGGCGATGGTGTACGAGCCGCTCATCGGCGTGGTGAAGGTGGCGGTGTTAGGTGTAACTGAAGGATTGGTTAGCGTCGCGTCATCATCGAGCGTAAACGACGCCGGATATCCCGGAACAGTGTTGGAGAAAGCAAAATCTTGGTAATCATCCGGAACGGTGTCTTTGATGATGGTGATGCTTCCGCACGGAATAGTCGGGGTCGGCACGCAGATGTTGGTTTGAGATGTGCCGACGTTTCGGAAGGTACAGGTGATGTTTTCGTGGTTTGAGACAGAGATGCTGGCGCTCGTGCCGCCTGTCAGAGTGCCACCCGATGGATCAGTACATGAGACGGTTACGGCAAAGCCTGGGACAGCCGGGGTTTCAGCGACGTTGTAATTGCCATTGAAGACGTTGAAGTACTGGACATTTGAAAGCGTGGAAGGATTTACGAGGGTGGCATCGTCGTCCAGAGTGAACGTAGGTGGATACCCCGTGATGTTCGTGGTGAAATTAAAATCTTGATAATTATCAGGAAGAGTATTTTTGATGATACGAACCGTACCACATTTAACTGTCGTCGACGGTACACATGGACCTGAACCAGGAGCCAGTGCATTGTAACTTTTAGAGGCTGATACTGCCGCGGATTGATTTGCCACATTCGGCACCACTACGCCCTGAACGTAGCCGAAGATGACGAGGATGGCAACCAGTGTAATGAGAAGTTCTTGAGAAGGGTTTTTCACGGTTTTAATTATATCACGCAGTTTCATTTAAGAATTGATGAATTCGCGGGTTTTCTCGCCGAAGAATCCGGTGCCTGTAGAGAGGCCGTAAGGCTTCAAGAGGATCTCGCCATACTTCTCTTGGAATTGCACGAGGGCTTCCTTAGTCCCCTTCCCAAAGAGTTCGGATTCCTGGCCTGGCGAGCCGGGACCACTTTCGGCAACCAAGAAGCCGCGACTGTTTAGGTACGCTTGGAGCATTTTGACATCAGGACCTTTGTCGCCGAGCTTCAAGTTCCGCGTGAAGGTGTAGGATTCTTCAGCTGGCGGGAACACCTCCGCCGTGCTTGGCGGTAATTCATTTACAGGCAAAACTTGCGGGGTTTGCGTTTGCTGCACCTCTACAGGTACAGGCACAAACATCGCCTCTGTACGTTCACGACGAATGTCCCCTGCCCTCTCAAGTAGAATCGGATAAATGATAGTGCCCAAGAAAATCACCAACACGGAGATCCAAGCAATATTAAATTTGGTTTGATGAAAATGATTTTCGTGCATAGAAATTGTCGCGCTTTAATTATATCAGCACAAAGATTTTTGCGTCTATAGTTTTCAACACAAATCAAAAGCGTCCCGAGCAATGCTCGGGACGCTTTTGTTTTTAATATTTAGTTATTGATTGCAAGTGCTTGAGCTGCTGAAAGCTTTTCAGTAACTGTAGCAATTTTGTCTGAATCAAAATCTTTCTGATTCTCGACATCGGTAATCGCAAACATAGTTTGTGGATCTTCTAGATAAACTTCTGGCTCAGTACAATCGATAATCGCGTTTACTGTAGCTCGAGTCGTTTTGTAGAATCGTCCAGTCGTGTTTGCAGATAGTGGTGGTGTCCAAGGATCGATGACGTCATCCCAGTGAGATGCCTGGAAATCATGAATCGCTTGAGTCGTCGTGCGGCCATAGACGCCGTCAACTACGATCTGCGCATTCATGTATTCATTCAAGAATACTTGGAGAGCTTCAATCTCGCCGCCAACATCACCAGCGTCATAATATTCCGTAAATCGGATACATGCTGGTCCGATGTCTGCGCCCAAGACTTCACCGTTTCTTCGGCTACGGCTTCCGGATGAACCACTTGAAGAATCGTCATCATC
>CAZTRC010000002.1:18037-37052 GCA_964615845.1 uncultured Candidatus Saccharibacteria bacterium | reverse complement strand
TCGTCATCGTCTCCATCATCGTCATCATCGTCTTCTCCACCATCATCGTCGCAATCTGCGCGGATGTGGACTGGGCGCTGAGCGAAAGTCTCATTAGTATCAGCATCGATTACGCTGTAAGTAACAGTATAGTCGCCGATCAAGCCGAGAGTAACAGATGTATCAGAGTCGTTTGTAACTTCGCTAGTCAAATCTCCATCCTGGTCATCAGTTGCCGAGACTCCGAAGTCGAAGTCATATTCGACAACACTGTCTTCTAGACAAACTTGTCCAGGGATAGCGAGATCAGGATATTCATCGCCGTTTCCACCGTCAGTAACGACGTGGATGATGCGAGATTTCTGGACAGCTGCGAGACCGTCGGAGTCAATCACATCGTAGTAAATAGTGTAGCTACCGATGGTGTTGAAGTCGACAGTACCGCTTGAGACAAGCTCTGAAGTGATGTCGCCGTCTTCGAAGTCGTCAGCCGTAACACCGTTCAAGATGTTGTAGAATCCGCCGACAGTGACAATTACTTCAGTTGGCCAAACAGTGATTTCTGGTGGGAAGTTTTGTTCACCATCGCAGTCCTCTACGAGTTCATCATGTGTGTAGTGAGCAAAGAATCCGTCAGTTGCAGTCGTAACCACCAAGTGGAAAGCTGTCTTCTGAGGGAACCATGTCTTCATGCGGTCAAAGCGCTGGCTGTATTGATTGATGTAGCCGGCGAAATCACCACGTCCGTCCATCAAGTTTGAAGGATCGTTTACGTATGGATCGTGAAGACGTGGATTACTGTTGTCATTGCTCCAATCATATGGAGACTGGATACCCGGTTCGAAATCGGCATTGTTCGTGATTTCTACCACGCCGTATGCCATTTCCTTGCCGTATTTAGGATCGCCCTTGCCTGGAAGAGTTTCGTCAGTGTGTCCGCCGTAGAGAACTACACGAACTTTGCCGTCCATTCGTTCTACTGCAATTCCAGGGACATTGCTGTAACCGTTTATATTGTTGTCATTGATGAATGTTCCGTCTGGATTGGTAAGTGGGAACCACTCTTCGTCATCGTATTGGTTAGCGGCAGCATTACCACCGACATAAACTTTCGGTTGGATATTTCCAAGACCCCAATTTCTCCATCCATCTACCGCTGCTCCAGATGCCTTCTTGGCAAACTTGATGCGAGCGTAGATTTGTTCTGATGGACACTCTTTTGGTTTGTCTGGACCATCTTGATCACAGACTACTTTCACGTCGTCGATGAACATACCGAACGAATTCGGAGTTCCGAGGTCAGCGAAAGTGATTGTGTGAGAAGCGCTGTCAGCTGTGAAATGATTGGTTTGGAGATACCACTTGGCATCATCATGTCCGACGCCATTGGCAGTCGTATCCATGTCCCATTCATAACCATCGATCAAAAGTCCGACTTTGTTGTCGTCATATCCGTATCCTGGTCGTGCTGAGTAGTAGTAAGAAATTTCGTATGTGTGACCAGGGATAGTCGCGATTGTCTGAGAAACCATCGTCGAAGCCTCTTCGTTTGAGATTGATCCTTCTGGACCATCAAAATCAGAATCGAGTTCGAGATATTGGTTATCGCCGTGTGGAGTGTAGATATTGCGTTGCAATTCTATCTTGGCGTCAGTGTCGTCGCCTGATCCAGGCATCCATTCACCTTCCCATCCTGGGACATCAGTGAAGATGTTCCAAGAAGTGTTCTCAACAGCTGGATTTTCAAATCCGCCGTTAGTGAGAAGATTTGGAGAAGTTTCGCAGATAGAAGCTGGCTCTTCTTTTGGAGTTTCGCTAGCAGAAGCTCTTGAGCCAGATGTTGACGCCTCTTCTTCTACTGGTTTCTCAGTAGAAGGGTCGCCCTCTGGTTTTGGATCTCCTTCAGGCTTTGGGTCCGCTGGAATATCCTTTGGATTATCCTCGGTAGGTTTCTCGCCTTTTGGCGGAACTCTACCTTCGTCTTCTTTCGGCTCACTTTCTGAAACCGCGCCATCAGCATTCGATTGCGAGATAGATGCTTCTTGCGACGCGCTTTCTTCCATCGCAAAAGCGACAACCGGTGTAGCGGCTGCTGCAAATGAAAGCTGGAAGATTACGAATGAGGCGAGTAATGTCTTTGATAGACCTTTGAACTTTTTCATAATATATGTCTTTTTAATAAAGATTAATAATTAATACCCTGTTTATAAAATTGTTACTAAGTGAGTAAAAGACATTGTTATTAACTAAGGGACATCGTCTGTCCTTTGGCTGTCCTTTATTCATTGCCTTTTGTCTGATCCGGCCTAAAGGCCATCTCAGAGAACTATGATGAGATTATACACATGCCGAACCTTTTGTCAAGAGGAATGTGTCTTTTATTCCGCATCATTCTACTCCTTCTAAAAATGAAGTCAAAATAGGAGACGTTTGGGACAGGCCTTTATTGCCAGAAAGCGTAAGGCCTCCCATACGGGAGGCCTGTGGCTTTTGGACTTGGTTCGTCTATTCCATGAACCCGTCGGTCTTCATGAGCTCTTTGTACAAACTTTTGCGATGCTTCTCCAGGAGGCCACGAAGCTGACTCCGTTGCGCTTTCTCGAAGAATGGCATCTTGGTTCTGAGCTCATGCTCCACCTGACGTCTTCCGTAGCTTTCGTACGGAATCATCACATCGAAGAGGTAGCGGAAGTCCGGGTCTTGCGGATTTCCAACATCGTCCTCGCCCTCAACATGTTTTTTGGGTGTCAGGACTATTGTCCCGTCATCTACATACATGGCCGTTGCAGGTTTTGAATTACTTTACTTCATTTACAAAAATATGCAAATCAGATAGAATACTCCCTGTTACATATTGGGCCCTTAGCTTAGTTGGTAGAGCGCCGCTTTTGCAAAGCGGAGGTCAGGAGTTCGAATCTCCTAGGGTCCACAAAATTAATGTTGGGTGACACGGAGGTATCAAACCAGTACATTTTGTTGACATTCACTATCTCCCAAGTATTATCAAGAAAAACAAAAGACTCATGGAAACTCGCTTCGATGACATGAGACGGGTGATCACCCTCCCGAGAAGGACATTCTGGATCACGCTTGCGATTTCGATCGTCGCATTCGTGCTCGTATCTGGGGTCGGACAAGTTCCGGCTTTCATACTGGAAGACGAGAGCACATGGAGCGGGTCCTGGATGATCCCTTCATGGCTCCGCGGACACGCAAGCTTGTGGTGGATCATCTTCATCCCCTACGCCGCCATGAGCACCCACCAGTTCTTTGCCTACTTCGTGATGAGAAGAAACCCAGGCGCTGTCTTGCTACAAACCATTACTTATAGTTGTCTTGGCTTGGTGCTGGGCTGCGCGCTAACCTTTATAATCGCACCTTTCATGGAATGGCAACAAGAAAAGATGGTGGTCATTCTTGTCGAGATAGTCATCTTCATTTCTTCCGTTGGACAATTCTGGGGTTGGATAAAGCGAGATAGAGGTATCTGCTTCTCATCAGCGGTGTCGGTCATATTCACCTTCACCACGGCAATAACCTGGCTCAAACTTCCACACCCATTCGAGTTCAACGGCCATAGCCTTGTCGCTTTCCTTGGTTCAGCCATCTTGTCCTTTGTGACAATAAGGATCTGCCAGACGCTAACCATGATATAGGAAAGGCTTCGGAGGTCGTCATCTTGGTCCTGGAAGCTCATCTTTCCTTAACAGGAGAACCTCACAATATGAAAGACCCACCGATGGTGGGTCTTCTCATTTCTATTTCAAATCTTTATACCGAAAGCAGCTCATAAGATGATCATTCACCATCCCAATCCCCTGCATGAATGCATATGTGACGGTCGAACCGCAGAATTTGAAGCCGCGAACTTTCATGTCGGCCGCGATTTTGTCTGAAAGAGGTGTCCTGGCGGCGATGTGCGAATGGGTTTTGTATTTGTTTACGATTGGCTTCCCTTTCACAAAACCCCAAATGTATTTCGAAAATGTGCCAAATTCTTTCCGAACCTTTATAAAAGCCTCTGCATTCGTAACCGTGGCATTTATTTTCAACCTGTTCCTTATAATCCCGGCATCTTTCAAAAGCTTTGCTTTCTTCGCTTCGCCATGTTTGGCGATTTTTTCGTAATCAAAATTATCAAAAGCCTTCGCAAAGTTTTCCCTCTTATGCAAAACAATTCGCCACGAAAGCCCGGCTTGGAAAGTATCGAGGAGTATGGCGCGAAAAATCTTGTCATCACGACGCTCCGGCTTGCCCCACTCTTTGTCGTGGTATTTGATCATTAAGGCATCCTCACCCGGCCAAGCACATCGCTTCTTCTTCATTATTTAAAATTCCTAGATATAAGATGATCGACGAAGTCCGCTTCTGAGAGACCGATCGAAGCCAACATATCGTGGAGAACTTCACCACGAGCGAGAATCGGCACCGAATCAATCTCGATGACATATACGCCCTTCGTCGGCGAGACGATGTATTCGATAAGCGAAAAGTCCGACATGTTGAATTCTTGGTGGATACTCCTAGTCATGTCTTCGATATTTTTCTTGTGATCGTTCATGGCCCGGCCGACGACGTAGACTTTGTGGAGACCTTGCGCGCGGATTTCCTTGTCGACGATTTTACCCGGCTTTACCACCTCGCGTGGCGGGACGACATAGTTCTCTTCGCCGCGATAACCTTGGAGCACAGCCGCCACGACTTCTTTGCCTTCGATATATTCTTCAACCAAAATTTCATCGAAGATGTCGGACAGGTAATCAAGTATAGAAATGAGCTCGGAGAAAGTTGTCACCAAATACGTGTGGGTCGAAGCTGAGCCAAGAATCGGCTTCACGATCCACGGACCATGCATTTTCTTGAAAACTTCCATGGCTTTGCGACGCATGTGATCGTGACGGTCTTCGGGAGTTTTGTATTTCGAGAGATCTTTCAAGAGCGTGTATTTCGGCGTTTGGTAACCGATAGCTTTGAGCCTGTCTTTGGCCGCACCTTTGTGTCCGGTCATGGCAGAAGACAGAGAGTCCGAGCCAATGAACGGAATCTCAAGTTTTTCCAAAAATTTCTGAATGCGGCCGTCTTCGCCATCGCTACCGTGAAGCGCATTGAAGACGACATCGACGTACTCCCCGAGGTTTTCGGGATTTAGGGGTGCGCCGTTTCGATGCCAGACGCCATCGCGATCGATGAAGATGTCCACTGGCTGGTACTTGGAACGCGGAATGTTGTGCAAGACATAAGAGCCCGTTTCGAGAGAAACATTGTATTCGTGTCCAACTCCGCCCCGCAGGACGCCAACGCGGATTTTTTCATCTGATATCATTGCCCTTTATTTTAACATTTAGAAACTGGGAACTTCTCCTCTTTTGGTGATAACTGACAGCAAATCGATGCGACTCGGCATTGGCCAGGATAATTTCCTTTTCATGCTTTTCCGTAATTTCCTTGTTCCCTAGAATTGCTTTCGGTTTGTGGCGTTCGTTTTTCACCACCGCGACGACCGGAATCTGGACGCCGAGCTGATTGAACAGAGTCTCAATGGCGCGTTTCTGAGCGACCGAGCCATCAACGACAATCAAGTTTGGAAAAACCCATTCAGGATGACCGAGCCGGCGCTTCATGACTTCGGTCAGCGCACCGACGTCGTTTGATTTGTCATAACCACGGATACGAAATTTTCGGTATTCGTTTTTGTCCGGTATGCCATTGGCGACGACCGTCATGACGCCGACCATGCTCGTACCGCTCAAATGCGAAATGTCATACGCTTCGACGCGGAAATTCCCAGCTTTCGAAAGTAATTCTTCCCTTTTGATGAGCGACACGTCGCGAATGTGCTTGAGTGCAAAGATGCGATTACGCATGATGCCGGCCATTTCAAATTCGTGACGGACGGCAAAGTCTTTCATGTCTTTTTCCAAATTCTTGATTACCTTCGCTTTCTTGCCCTGGAAAAAGAGAATAATATTTTTTATATTTTTTTTGTAATTCTTCCGGACGACTTCTTTGGTGAGGTCTGGCGTCAGTCCGATCTGGCGATAAAATTCTGCCTGATCTTTTTTCACCGACGAGCCGTCATGAAATGGAAAAATCTTGCGGATGATCCGGAGGCCCTCACGAATGACACCGCCTTGCGGAAACGGACCGAAAATGGCTTTAGTTTTCAAATCCATTGATTCCAATTCCCTTTCGCGCAAAATCAAAACTTTCGGAAACTCTTCCTTCGTCACCACGACATAATTAAAACTCTTGTCATCTTTCTCGAGGGTATTGTAATGGGGTTGATGTTTTTTGATTAGATTCGCTTCGAGGATGATAGCTTCGAGCACGGATTCGGTTTCAAAGAAATCCACTTTCTCGGAAAGCGCCACCATGTCGACGAGCCGAGTACCGCGCGTTTCCAAGAGGTCATTCCTGAAATAGCTCGCCACTCGATTCTTGAGACTTGTGGCTCGCCCGATATACAAAATCCGCGCACCTTTTTTAAAAAGATACACCCCGGCCCCACCCGGCAAATTTCCAATCGCCTTTTTCTGCATATATTTATATTACTCTTTCTATCTGCGGAGCAAAAGTAGTTATAAAAAGGGCCTTCGGAGGAAAATTTCCTTAAAGAAATTTTCCGAGAATGAGTGGCCCGCCGTTTACAGGCGGGAACGCGTACCTTTTTATGACTACTTTTACGGAACGCTATTTTATGAAGCGCCCCGCATCGCCTTCTTCGTCTTGATCAAAACTTTGCGTAAATATTTTCCGGTGAAAGAATTATCATTATTCGCAACTTCTTCGGGCGTACCTTTGGCTACAAGCTTGCCGCCGAGTTCCCCGCCCTCAGGCCCAAGGTCGATGATGTAATCGCAAACTTTTATAAGATCTAAATTGTGTTCAATGAGAAGCACGGAATTGCCACGGACCACGAGCTTGTCGAGGACATCAATGAGCTTCGCCACATCGTCATAATGCAGGCCTACCGTCGGCTCGTCCAAGAGATATATAGTGCGTTCGGTCATCGGTCGATAAAGCTCCGAAGAAATTTTTACACGCTGTGCTTCCCCTCCGGACAAAGTTGTCGCCGGCTGGCCAATCTCGATATAGCCGAGACCGACATCGTCGAGCGTCTTCAGTCGATCATAAATCGCCGGAATGTCTTCGAAAAATTTGAGTCCGGTTTCAACAGTCATTTTCAAAATATCATGAATACTTTTGCCTTTAAACTTTACTTTGAGGGTCTCTTTGTCAAAACGCTTGCCGTCGCAGATATCGCACTTCACGTACACAGTCGGCAAGAAATGCATCTCAACCGCCACGAGCCCGCGGCCTTCGCAGGCTTCGCAGCGTCCACCTTTGACGTTGAAAGAAAAACGATTGGCTTTCCAACCCCTGACGCGCGCGTCTGCTGACTCAGCAAACATGTCGCGAATGTGTCCCCAAGCGCCAGTATAAGTCGCGACATTGGAGCGCGGCGTTCGGCCGATCGGTGATTGATCTATTAGGATAGAGCGCGAGACGGATTCCGCACCGGTAAAAGAAGCGCAATTAAAAGTCTTGGCGCTTCGGTATTTCCTATCGAATCTTGCTTTCAAATTCTTGTCGAGAATTTCGTACATGAAACTTGATTTGCCAGATCCCGATACGCCGGTAATGACCGACATCCGGCCAAGCGGCACGTCGACGTTCAAATTATCAATGTTAAAGACTTTGCCGCCACGAATCTTGATCCATCCTTTGTCGGCTTCGCGGCGCTTTTCAGGAAGCGGGATAAATGCTTCGTCGCGAAGATACGCAAGCGTCCGGGATTTGGATTTATTTGTCTTAGCTGTGAGCAAGTCTTCGAGATAGTCTGCGACGATGATCGAGCCGCCATGCACGCCGGCCTTGGGACCAATGTCGACGATATAGTCAGATGCGTAAATCGTATCTTCATCGTGTTCGACGACGATGATGGTATTGCCGAGGTCTCGCAAATCTTCGAGCGTCTTGATGAGACGGTCGTTGTCGCGCTGGTGAAGGCCGATGGTTGGTTCATCGAGAACATACATCGCGCCGACAAGCCTCGAGCCCAGCTGTGAAGCCAGTCGGATGCGTTGCGCCTCCCCGCCCGAAAGCGTATTGGCCCGGCGGTTCAGTGCCAGGTAATCAAGCCCGACGTTTAACATAAACTGCAAGCGATCGGTGATTTCTTTGATAATCATGCTGGCGATTTCGCGTTCTTTATCCGAGAGTGACACACTTTGGATGAAATCGAATGCGTCGCGGATAGTCATGCCCGTGAAGGTGACAATGTTGGCACCCTTTTGTTTACCGCCGAGGAAAACATTTAGAGCCTCCTCGCGAAGCCGCGCGCCATGGCAAGTTTCGCAAGCTTCGGTGCCAAAAAGATATTTCGTCCCGAGACCGTTACAAGCGGGGCACGCTCCGTACGGAGAATTGAATGAGAAAAGACGCGGCTCGATTTCTGGAAACACATAACCGTCTTCGGGACAAATTAGTTTCGCTGAAAGAAGTGTTTCTTCTACTTCGGACTTCGCTTTCTCGGCTTTTACAACATCCGGCTCGCCGATAATAATTCGGACGAAGCCTTCGGACTCCTCGATCGCTCGTTCGATAGCTTCACCGAGACGCATATCGAAATCTTCCGGCTTGTCCTTGAATTCATGCACCGCAAAAGAATCAACCAGAAGATCGATTTCATGCTTTTTATTTTTTGAAAGCTCAATAGATTCGCGCAAGCTCTTCATCACGCCGTCGACGCGGATTTTGAGATATCCTTTGCCAAGCAAATCATACAGATACTGATAGTACTCGCCCTTTCTTCCACGGACGACTGGCGAGAAAATATGAATCTGTGTATCATTCCATTCGACGCCAGCGATCTTTTTAGTATTACCTTTTTTGGCGAGGTCTCTGATTTTATTCTTCACGACTTCAGAAATTTCCTGATTTGAAAGCTTTTTGATTTCGTGCCCAGAAATCGGACTATACGGCCGACCGACACGTGCATAGAGAACGCGGAGGTAATCGTAAATTTCGGTAATAGTCGCGACAGTTGAGCGCGGATTGTTGGAGCGGGATTTTTGGTCAATGGAAATGGCCGGCGAAAGTCCGGTGATTTCGTCGACGTCAGGCTTCGGCATCTGAGCCAAAAACTGACGAGCGTATGAAGAAAGCGACTCGACGTATCGGCGCTGGCCTTCGGCAAAGATCGTATCGAATGCGAGTGAAGATTTGCCGGAACCTGAAAGACCGGTGAAAACCACCATTTTGTTCCTCGGCATCGAGACATCGATATTTTTGAGGTTGTGCGTCCGCGCGCCTTTGACTGTTATTTCGCCATAATCCGGCGTATTTTCTTGTTTTTTCATAGCTTTCACGCAATAAACGCCCCGCAGTTGTCCTTAGGGGGTGGTTATGAAGTCATCATAGCATTTTTCTACCCATTTTGACAAAAATGACATATAAAGCTATTATGTCGAACGGTACAGTACATTTACATGCGGTAAAGGGACCCGCGAAAAGTCCCTAAGATCAATTCAAAAACCTTTGAAGGAAGATGGCTTACTGGATGGAGGCGATGGAGCAGGAGTCGGTCATGGTAATACTCGGATCAGTTGCCGTCATGTCTGTGGCGACACTAATTAGGAACCGAGCTTTGCGCTGGTTGTCGATGGTAATAGGAGGGGGGCCAGCGCTTTTGCTGCTGGCTTTATGGTTGTCTCGTAGCGGGAGCTACGAACGATACCTCTTATTTCTCATAGTGGCAACGATGGCGCTCTTGTACCTCAAGATGAGGATGCAAGGATTATCCAACGAACGAATAGTGGTTGTGGTAAGGGTGCTTGTCAGAAGTAAGGTGAAGTCCGCAATCAGATGGACCAAGGACGCCTGGATCTGGCGAGAGCAGATGCTACGGAACTTCCTGAGTTCCTTGAATTGATGAAATTGTGTGGGCCTCCACTGGGAGGACACATGATGTCGGCACGAACGTGCAGGCATATAAGTAAGGGGCGCACCGGGAGGTGCGCTTTTCCCTTTTCATTTTTTATATATTTCCGAGAGCTTTTATTTCATCTCGAAGTATCGCCGCCGTTTCGAAGTCGAGTTCTTTGACCGCCGCGTTCATTTGAACTTCTTTGAGTCTTATGAGTTTCTTCATCTGCGTGCGACGCTTTTTCGGATCGCCAATCTCGAAAACTTTTTTGTCTACCGCGAGTTCCCTGTTGACCGCCTTCTCGTGTTCGCTTTCCATGCCTTCAGTGATGTCACGAATAGTTTTCATAATAGTCTTCGGCGTGATGCCGTGCTTCTTGTTGTACTCAAGCTGCTTTTCGCGACGACGATCTGTCTCGCCGATAGCTCGCTCCATCGAACCGGTAATTTTGTCGGCGTAGAGAATGACTCGGCCGTCGACATTTCGCGCCGCGCGGCCGATGGTCTGGATGAGAGATGTTTCGCTTCGTAAGAATCCTTCTTTGTCTGCATCGAGGATGCCGATGAGCGTCACTTCGGGGAGATCGAGTCCTTCGCGCAGCAAGTTTACGCCAACCAAAATATCAAATTCACCTTTTCGAAACTGCGTCAAAATCTTGATACGATCAATCGTCTTGATGTCGCTGTGCAAATATTCGGATTTGATTTTCCTGTCTTTCAAATACGCCGACAAATCCTCCGCCATCTTTTTGGTCAGCGTTGTCGCGAGTACTCGTCCGCCTTTTTCAATTTCGGCTTCAGCTTCGTTGATGAAATCCTGCACTTGACCAACAGAGTCGGTGTCGGGGTCTTCAATAATCGGTTTGATCGTAATCATCGGGTCAATGAGCCCGGTTGGCCTTACAATTTGCTCGGCCACGTTTTCACTTTCTTTGATTTCTACTTCCGTCGGCGTCGCGGAAGTGTAAATGACTTGTCCGATGCGCTCTTCGAATTCGGGATATTTCAATGGGCGATTGTCTTTGGCCGACGGCAAACGAAAACCGTATTTGACCAAGGTCTCCTTTCGCGAAGAATCTCCGGCATACATGGCGCGAAGCTGCGGCAGAGTCACATGCGACTCGTCGATGATGGTTAGAAATTCTGGTTTGCCATTTTTGTCGTGAGGAAAGTAGGATAGAAGTGTCTCCGGCGGATCACCAGCCATTTTGCCCGACAGATGTCTCGAATAGTTTTCAATTCCAGAACAATATCCAACTTCTTTGATCAGGGCCAAATCATAATTCGTTCGACGCTTCAAACGTTCGGCTTCGAGCGGAAGTCCTGCTTTTTCCAAAACTTTTAGTTGCTCCGCGAGTTCGTGCTTAATTGATTTTATGGCGGCTTCTTTCTTGTTGCCGTCAGTCAAGAAATGTTTGGCTGGGAAGATAAATATTTGCTGTGGATGTTCGAGGATTTTCGAGCTCACCGGATCGATGAGGATAATGTCGGCAATGCTGTCGCCCTCGAGGACGATTCTGTAAACAAAATTCTCCGAAATAGGCATGACTTCCACCATACTGCCGATACTTCGGAATTGTCCAGAGTTTAGATCCGCGTTTGTGCGTTCGTAATGAATGCCGATGAGCCGTTGCATGAGTTCACTTCGAGAAGTTTTATTACCCGGCTTTAGCATCATATTGCTCGCTTTATATTCTTCGGGACTTCCCAAGCCATAGATACATGACACCGAGGCCACGATGATGACGTCATTGCGCGTGAGCAAAGATTGTGTCGAGGCGTGACGAAGTCTATCGATTTCTTCGTTGATGCTCGCGTCTTTTTCGATGTATGTGTCCGAGTGCGGAATGTAAGCCTCCGGCTGATAGTAGTCGTAGTACGAGACGAAATAATGCACGGCGTTATCCGGGAAAAATTCTTTGAATTCCTGAGCGAGCTGAGCGGCGAGAGTTTTGTTGTGAGCGATGACGAGGGTCGGCTTTTGCAACTTTTCGATGACATTCGCCATCGTAAAAGTCTTGCCGGAGCCGGTAACGCCAAGCAGGGTTTGCTTTTTGAAACCTTTCTTTAGCCCTTCGACAAGGGATTTGATGGCCGTAGGCTGATCGCCAGCAGGCTCGTATGAAGATTTAATCTTGAATTCCACTCCCTATTTATACATCTCGGAGCGCTTTTGCTCAAGCTTTTTGATTATTTCTGGATCAGTGATTTTCTGGAATCTCGGGAAAGTTTTACCATCCTTGGTCACCATATCGATAAACATATCTAGTGGCCTAGCACTTGCATCGGCGTGTTCCAGAAAATCCGATTTATAAAACGGGCGATACACAACCAAATATTCTTCGGTTTCGGTGTGTCTCGAAATATTTACAATCTCGTACGCATGATCGTAAACATCGTCCGGATTGTGTTTGTAATGATAATAAAATCCTGGTTCTGGTCTTTGCATACTTGTCTCGCCGAAGCTTTTTAAGCGGAGGCGGATTAGTTTTTGTAATTACTAATGAAATTGTTTTTAAATTCTTCGAACTTATCTTCTATTATAGATTTTCGAATTTCTTTTACGAAATTTACCATAAAGTAGAGATTGTGGATCGAGCCTAGGGTGTTGGCCAGAATTTCTTTGCCATGGAAAAGATGCGCAATATAGGTGCGGGTGAAGTTTTGGCAAGTGTAGCAGGCGCATCCAGATTCTATTGGCGTGAAGTCCTCGCGATACTGCGCATTCATGATATTTATTTTTCCTTTTTTGGTATAGAAACTACCGTTCCGCGCTATGCGTGTCGCCGTCACACAGTCAAAGAGATCACAGCCGTTTTCCGTCGCGCCGAGAATGTCGAGCGGCTCGCCGATGCCAAGCAAGTGCCTTGGCTTCCCTTCTGGAAGAGATTCGTTTACCCACGCTACAGCGGTACCGATGTCGTCCTTGTCAAAAGATCCACCAATGCCAAAGCCGTCGAACTCATTTCCCGCGGGCGTTTTCATATTGGCGAGAGTTTCGGCCGACTCCTTTCGTAAGTCTTCGTGTCGTCCGCCTTGTACCACGGCAAACAAAGCTTGAATATTTTCTGGATCAAGTTTCTCGTGAGCTTCAAGCGAGCGGAGCGCCCAACGATGTGTTCTGTCCATCGCGGACTTTTGGTATTCATATGTTGCCTGCGGGCTCGTGCATTCGTCGAATGAAAAAATCATATCTGCGCCGAGATCCCACTGCACTTTCATCGATGACTCCGGCGTGAAGCGATGGGTCGAGCCATCGAGATGTGATTTGAAAGTTACGCCGTCTTCATCAATCACTGCCAATTTCCCATGATTCCCCGTGCCACCATCATCAGGTACGGAGCCAGCCGAAGGATTTTCGAGTGTCTGGTTGAGGCCCCCCTCCTGACCCTCTGGCCGACCCGAGGACCGAGAAAATCCTTCGGCTGGCGGAGTATTTTGCGCGGAGATTTCCCCCTTTGCAACTTTAGAAACCCTTTCACCAAAAGCGGCACCGAGCGAGAAGACCTGGAAGCCACCCGAATCCGTCATCGTGGGTCCTCGCCAATTCATAAATTTTGCAAAGCCCCCCGCCTTGGCTACAAGCTCACTTCCCGGCTGGAGATAGAGATGGTACGTGTTCGCCAGCACAACTTGCGCACCGATAGCGTTTAGCATTTCGGGTGTCAGGCTTTTCACCGTCGCTTTCGTTCCGACCGTCACATACGCCGGCGTCTCAATGTCTCCGTGTAATGTCTTAATCACACCCGCACGTCCGAGCTTCGCAAACTTTTTAATTATTTCAAAATTGAATTTCATATTCGCACTTCCACCCAACGCTCTTCCTGGATATTTACCGGACTTTTCATCAAAACTCTCTTGAAAGAATCGCGCGCATCGAATTCTATCTTCTTGGCGACGCCTACGAGAGTATTGTCGAGTCCCGGATAGAAAAACATATCGCCCTCGAAGACTTCGATTTCACGACTGACTTCAACTTCGAAAGCGCCGTTCCCTAAACCCTTGGCATTAAAATACCTTCCGGTGTTGCCGTATACGACTTGTGAAATATTTCCCGGTGTCGAATACATGAGGACTCTGGCGGTATTGCCCTCAACTGATTCAATCTCGCCGATAATGATATCGCCTTTGGCAAAAACTAGATTCTCCGGGGCAAGGCTTGCGTTTGAACCACGATCGATTATCAAAGTGTCGTATGGAGTCTGATTTGGCTTGGCCAAAATTCCCGCGAGGACAACGGTCCGATCCGCCGGAAGGCGTCCCAAAATTTCTTTCAAACTCTTATTTTCTTCTTCGAGGCTTCTCACCTGTGCAAGTTCTAAATCTTTTTTCTCAAGCGTCTCTTTCAAAAGAATATTTTGCTTGTACAAGTCTTGCTTGGAATCGAATTTCAACGCGAGGAAATCCTGCGTGAAATTTTCGGCTTGCCAAACCGGAGTGAGGATCCGAACAAAGAACGGATTGACTGCACGCAAAAATCCTTTTTGCAAAAGGAACACTAGAGCGATGAGCAAAACAACCAAAACTAGGATAACTCGTTTGCGTCGATAACTTTTAGCGAGGTGGTGATTCATATTGGGTATCGATTAAGATATCCTTGTACTTCTCGAGATTTTCGAGAATGACGCCAGTGCCTCGGGCGACAGCCGTAATTGGATCTTCGGCAATGTGAATCGGCATTTTGACTTTCTTTGCGAGCAGTTTATCGAGACCTTTGATGAGCGCTCCGCCACCGACGAGGACGATGCCACGGTGCATGATGTCGGCGAGGATTTCCGGCGGTGTGTTTTCCAAAACTTCCCGGAGGCCTTCGACTAGAGAATTAATTGATGGCGCCATAGCTTCACGAATATCGACATCAGTCACGAGGACTGCGCGTGGGAGCCCGGTCACGAGATCGCGACCGCGAACTTCGATTTCGACCGAATCTTCTACGGGTAAAGCCGAACCGACGGCGATCTTGATATTCTCGGCCGTCTTTTCGCCAATGAGAAGTTTGAACTGATCTTTGAAATACGTACTGATGTCATTATTGAGTTTGTCACCAGCAATAATCAAATTCTTGGATTGGACGATACCGCCGAGCGAGATGACCGCAATGTCTGTCGTACCTCCGCCGATATCCATGATCATCGAGCCGACTGGATCGTGAATCGGCAAGCGAATTCCGACCGCCGCAGCCGTCGGCTCTTCAACGATATAGACTTCGCGGGCGCCAGCATTCTTCGCGGCATCAAAAACAGCGCGATTCTCAACACTCGTGATACCGGACGGCACGCCGATGACCACACGCGGGCGGAAGAACTTCGGCGACATTTTCTCAATCTTGTTGATGAGATAAGAAAGCATTTCTTCGGTTACTTCGAAATCTGAGATGACGCCGTCTACAAGAGGACGCACAGCTTTGATGTGCGGAGGCGTACGGCCAAGCATTTGCTTCGCTTCCGCGCCGACGGCGATGATTTGGCCTGTCTTTTTGTTGACCGCCACCACGCTCGGCTCCGAGATGACGATACCTTTCCCTTTCAAGTAAACAAGGGTATTTGCAGTACCCAAGTCTATACCTATATCGTTTGAAAACAATTTATATAATCGCTCAAACATAATCTTTTATCTCGCTCATTAAGTCCTCGGGCTTGACCATCCGACTCTTTTCGCCCGTGCGCTCTTTGACCTCTACCATGCCTTCTTCGAGCGAGCGCTTGCCGACGACGACGCGAAGCGGTATACCGATGAGATCCGAGTCAGCAAACTTTTCTCCGGCAGAAACAGCGCGATCATCGTACAGGACTTCGACACCTGCGCTCGTAAGCATTTCGTAAAGCTCTTCCGATTTCGCGCGGACATTTTCATCATCGGCTCCAGCAGAAATTAGATGCACAGAAAACGGCGCGACTTCCTTTGGCCAGATGAGGCCCTTGTCATCGGAGAGGACTTCGGCGATGGTACCGAGAAGGCGCGTTACTCCGATTCCGTAACCGCCCATGTAGATGGATTTGTTTTCACCGTCTTTATCTTTGTATTTAAGATCGAAAGGATCTGTAAACTTCGTTCCTTGTTTGAAAATGTTACCGACTTCGACAGACTTCCTCTCAACCAAATTCTTCCTGTCAACGCCTATCGAAGAGAGCGCTTCATCGGTCATGATTTCTTGATTCACCGCGATGTTTTTTTCTTCATCTAGAAAGACGGTATCTTCTCCAGCTTCCGAGAGAGTCTGGAATTCGTGAGAGTATTGGGAGAAAGTCCCTCCGCTTGCGAAAGTGATGTAGGTCCGATGGCCAATTCCGCATCTAGTATAAATCTTCATGTAGGCCCTTTTTACCTTCTCATAGAATTCGTTTTGCTCTTCTTCTGTCATATTGAACGAGTACAAATCCTTCATGACAAATTCTCTACCACGCATGACGCCACTCTTGGCGCGGAGTTCATTGCGAAACTTCGTTTGGATTTGGTAGATGTACAGAGGCAAATCCTTGTAAGAATTTATGTATTCGGTAAGCAAATTTACAGCTTGCTCATCGTGAGTAAAACCAAGACCAAGCTCGGCCCCATCTTTTAATTTCGTTTTGAACCAGACATCGACGAGATTATCGTCCCATCGTCCGACTTTTTCCCAAACTTCTTTTTTTTGTAGAGCTGTAAAGATAACTTCTTGAGCATCGATGGCGTTCATTTCTTCGCGGATTATCTTTTCAATATTATTTAGAACGCGAAGGCCCAGAGGAAGGTATGAGTAAACACCGGCCATTTCCTTGTGCACGAAACCACTCCGAATCAAAAGTTCGGCATTCTTGGATGTCTCGTCAGCTGGCCCTTCTTTGCGGGTCTTGGTAAAGAGTTTGGTTTGTCTCATGGGGCTTATAATACTTCAAAAAACCCCCGTGGGCAATCCGTTGACTAACGCTCGTTTTCGTGTAATATATGCGGGTCTGTAACAAACCTGCCTCTTCGGCGGGTGCCCAATGGTAGTCCCCCTTGGGTCAAACGAAAGCCATTATTATAAACAAGGCTTTTGTGCAGATTAAGAAATGAGCAATTTAATGGAACAAATGGTAACTGCCGGAGCGCACTTCGGATACTCGAAGACCAAGCGCCACCCGTCAGCCAAGAAGTACGTCTTTACCACCAAGAACAACGCCGACATCATCGACCTCGAACAAGCGGCCAAGATGATGGAGGAAACGCTTAAATTTATAAAAACACTCGGCGAAGAAAAGAAAACTATCCTTTTCGTCAGTACCAAACCAGAGTCCAGGAAGATTACCGAAGCTGCGGCCAAATCTCTCAATATGCCATTCGTCGAAAACCGCTGGATCGGCGGCACTTTGACCAACTTCCCTCAAATCAAGAAGCGAATCGACATCCTCCTCGACCTCAAAGCGAAAAAAGAAAAAGGTGATTTGGAAAAATACACCAAGAAAGAACAATCTGACTTCGCGCGCCAGATCGAAAAGATGACCAAGAATTTCGGCGGACTCGTCGGCATGATCAAAAAGCCTGACGCTGTCTTCATCGTCGATGTCCGCAAAGAAAAGAATGCACTCGTCGAAGCCAACAAGACTGGGACTCCTGTCGTAAGTCTCTCCAACACCGACTGTGATTTCACCACTATCGATTACCCGATGGTCGGCAACGACGCTTCACGCGGCAGTGTCCAATTCTTCGTCGATGCGCTCGTAGCGGCATACAAAGGCTAAATAAAAATTCTTTGATATAATCAAGGAAGTTTTCTAATTTTAAAATTTATTTTTTCACCATGAACACAACTGAACAATTAAAATCACTTCGCGACGAGACTGGCGTATCGGTCATGCAATGCAAAAAGGCTTTGGACGAAGCCGGAGGCGACATTGAGAAGGCGCGCATAATCTTGAAGAAAAAGTCCGGCGACGCTGCGGCCAAGAAAGCCGATCGCGAACTCGGCGCCGGCATCATCGTGACTGCGCAGAATACTGACAGAGCTGTCATGCTCACCCTCCTTTGCGAGACTGATTTCGTGGCCAAGAACGAGGATTTCGTGAATGCTGCCAAAAGTCTAGCGGGCATTGCTCTAGCGGGTGGCAAATCTGCGCTCGATAATTCCGCCGAAGAGGTAAATGCTTTGATTCAAAAAATGGGTGAAAACGTAAAAATCGGCGACGTAGTCGTAGCTGAATCCACAAATGCCGCTGTCTACAATCACAACGGGCAATACGCTTCCGTCGTCGTCTTGAAGGACAAAAACGACACTCTTGCCCGCGACATCGCTATGCACGCAACAGCTATGCGTCCAGCGTATTTGGTAGAAACCGACATCGCCGCAGAAGCACAAGAAAAAGCCAAGGAAATATTCGGGAAAGAAGTTGAGGAGCAATCTGCCGGAAAGCCTGAGGAAATGAAAGTGAAAATCCTCGAAGGTAAAGTTAACGCTTACTTCAAAGAGCAAATTCTCTTGAAGCAAGCCTTCATCAAAGACCCATCGAAAACTATCGAACAGCTTCTCAAGGAATCAAATAACGAAATCGTCTCTTACAACTTGAGCCAGATATAAAAATGTTTAGCATCCCGATTATAATTTTTGTCGCGTCGCTCATCGCCATCATATGGATGTTTGCTACGCAATACAAAAGACTCAAAACAACCGGGCAGCTTGAGCGAGATTTCGCCGTCAAAGATTTGTCATATGAAAGCTTTCAGAGTTTCAACGCGAGGCTTTGGAGCTTTTGGCTCCTGTTCATCCACAGCGCGGCGATTGTCATAAGTAAATTCTGGGCACGCATAACTCATACGCTCGCACGAGCTTTCAACAATGCCGCAAGAAAGATCGAAGAGCGAATTATCAAGAGCGAGAAGAAGAGTGGCACGGTCGGACGGCCAGAGCAATCAGTCTTCCTGACCACGATCAAAGCTTACAAGCACGAGATCAAGAAACTGAAAGGCGAAGCCTTCGAAGAAAAGCCGCGTCCCCGAGAAGAAGCGGTACTGGACAAAGCGCCAGAAAAAAATAGAATGGAGTAGCGAAAATAAAAGATGCCGGAGTAGCTCAGTTGGTAGAGCGCCGCTTTTGTAAAGCGGATGTCGCGGGTTCAAATCCTGTCTCCGGCTCAAGTAACAAAACGCCTCAAAC
>CAZTRC010000002.1:0-18027 GCA_964615845.1 uncultured Candidatus Saccharibacteria bacterium | reverse complement strand
CACTTTTGTTCGCGCCCCTCTTTTCTAATGCGTCTGCCGGGTGTTCAAACCCGGACCCCGGACCAAAAAACCACACGACTCCATGTGTGTGGAGTTTTTTCTTTTATATTCCAGGCCGGAGACAGGATTTGAACGCGTAGGGGGTCGGGGGCGGCGTAACACCCCCGTGGAGGAAGGATTCGGAAAACCGTGGGTTTTCGAGAAAGTGAAATTCCTGTCTCCGGCTCAAGTAAAGAAAATGCCCCAAGAAATTGGGGTGTTTTTGTGTGAGGTTGAAAGTAGTCAGACCCCCAAAAGGGGGCCTAACGACATGAAAGAAGAGCACCGAATCGTTACCGCGCGCCTTGAAGACCAGAACCAAGAACAGGAGATCTGTCAGAAGTTCTGATGTTGACCATGGTGATGATGTTCGCGTTCGGACACTTGCCCCGAATTTCGTCTTCCGACGCGGGTCCGACGATTACAAGGGGTGTGATCCGTCTGGATTGGATGAACTCTATGGCCGCGGACGTCACCCCGCAACGGATATCGTTCCCAAAGCCTCGCGTGACCAAGAACTTGCCCTCTTCTTCCAATTCCCGGAATTGTGGGGTCTCTACCGGTATGGCATTGGATATGGCATTGCCGGTCAGGAGGGGTGTCACGTGTGGAAGAACGTACATAAGGCCTTTGTTCGTGACTAGGTGCTCTCTGGCAATGGCCCCATATTCGTACCAGGGCTGTTCAGTGAGGGCGATGAGGATTCTGACGTTGGCGGGATCAAACATGGCGACGGTGGTTTTGAGGGTTCTGGTGGAAGTCTTTGGTTCTCTAATACTTGTTTATACTAAAAGTCCCGAAAACGGGCAAAGTGGATAACTTTGGATCAAATGCGAACACCCCGACAAGTCGGGGTGCCCATCGCGTACTCTGACTCCTTAAAAAGGAAGCTTGAGAACAGGTGTTATGATCTCGAGGATCTGCTCAATCGGCTTTTGGCTACGCTCGCTGACGATCACGTGCGGCCAGAGCTTGGCTGCCTCAATCTCCTGAGGAGCTTTGGCAATACGCCTCTGGATCGCCTCTTCGGTTTCGGTCTTGCGCTTCCTAAGCCATCCCTCAAGCGTTTCGATGGATGGCGGGATCATGGCAATAGCTATGGCCAGCTCGCCGAAGATACCTCGAAGCTTGTTGGCGCCGTAAAGATCGATGTCGAGTAACGGGGTTCGGCCGGAATCCCATATCGCCTCGAGTTTGTCTCGTCTGGTGCCATACCAGATACCAGGGTAGACTTCCTCACTTTCGATATAGAGACCTTGCTCCGCGTTAGCGAGGAACTGCTCTGTCGTAATACGGCAATAATTCTCGCCTTCGACTTCATGTGGCCGAAGCGGTCGAGTCGTATCCGAGACCGAGAATACGAATCGGTCCGGATGACGCTTCATGAGGAGATCGCCGTTGTGAGACTTGCCCACACCAGACGGTCCGGCCAATATGACCAGGTACTTCGTTTCCTTAAGGTTCATCGGGATGGGGGTTTCCGCATTTTTATCACATTCTTCCCTTTTGGTCAAACGAAAGCGCCCCCGAGGATACGGGGGCGCTTTTTGTTTATTTTTTCGGAATTCCCTTCCAGCTCTTTTTGAAATGGGTGGTTTTGATCGGATGATTGTCGATCCAGTGATAGTTGCCACCGCGGGGCTTGTCCATGAGAAGCGCGTGGTATTTGAAGCCATGCTTCTTGAGCCAAGCAACGGTCACTTTCTTATGCTCGCGGGTTGTGCGCGAAGTGAAAAATGTAATCCTGTGCCCTGCTTCGAAAAGTTTATCAATACCTTCCCGCGCACCTTTGTAAGGGAGACATGTCTTCATCCGCTTCGGCTCCTCGTTTGGCACATCGTCAGTAATCGTTCCATCAATATCGATGAGATAATTCATGACGCCTTTTTGAAGGATTGGACTTTTCTTCTTTGGCATTACGGAGTCGCGCTAGGAGTTTCTAAGACTTCGGTCTTCTCTGGTGAAGGACTTACGCTTTTGGCTTTCAAATCCGTTTCGCTGATAGAATCTTTCTCAGCATCATCCGCGACATCTTCTTCTGGCACCACGAAAACGTCCGGGACGATCGCCTGGATGTCTTCAAATTCTTGAAGGCCGTAATAGACTTTGCCGTTGACGATGAGGGCCGGGAGTCTTTCAGGCTCTTTGACTTTGTAAATCGTGATGAGCGCCTTCAAAGCCGAAAGATCGAGATTGTAATCAAAAGCGTAAACGCGGACGTTTGGATAATTTTGGCGAATGTCGGTCAAGATATAGCCCTGCTTTTCGCAGTCTTTGCAATCAATTTTGTTTGAGTAAAAGTAAATTATCGAGGTGACATCGAGATCGCATTTGTCTTCCGCCTTTTTCATCAAGAGATAGTCCTTGATCTGGAGGAGCGAATAATATTTCCGCAGGCTTGCTCTTTCTTCAGTCGAGCCGAGGCTTTGATCTTCGGAGAATTCTATCTTGGAAGCCAAGTCATTGAGTTCCTGAGAGAGGATCGAGTCGTTCACATTACCACAAGAAAGTTCTTCGAGAAGATCAAACTGGGTTTCAGAAGAAAGGATATCGATAGCGATGGTGTTTTCAATTCGGCGAATTTCCTCAATCTTTTTGTTGTTGAAAAAATTCGACAAGTAAAAGGCGCTCCCGAACAAAAATGCGGTGATGAAAAAAGCGGCCAAATATCTCTTCCATTCTCCTTTGTTTGATTTCATATTATTTATCGCCAAGCTACGCCCTTCTGGATAGCTGAATTATAAATCGCCTTCATGATCCAAAATGGAGCAACAGCGCTAAAGATTATCATAAACGGGATTGTATAGCGATCAATGCCGTAGCGACCCGTGACCATCTTGCGGCCGATGACCATAGCCATGACCAGGACGGAATACATGATGATGAGGACAAAGGTATTGCCGCCAGTCGATACGAAGAATGGATCAAAGTGCCAGCCGACATTGAGACCTGTCGCCGAAATACGCTCAATGTTTTTGCCTGCAGACATGGCTGTTTGGAACACAAAAAGCGACAATACATACGGCGCGGCCACCAAAGAAATGACGCCAGCCGGCACGGAAAACATCGAGAAGGCGCCATATTTCCGACGGAAGAGAATTTTCCGGTAATCCCAAGAATTCATGATGAAGCCATAAATCCAGCGAAGACGCTGTTTGTATAATTTCTTGACCGTGTCTGGCACTGTCGTGTAGACGAAAGCGTCTTCGCATTGATCAATTTTCATGTGGTTTGATTGCATGCGGAAAGCGATTTCCATGTCTTCGGTATTGTGCGCAGACCGGAAGTATCCGAGCTTCTCGAAAACTTCTTTTTTGTATATTGAAAATGGGCCAGGGGTCACATAGTTCGCATTTAAAATGCCAAGAATTTTCTTTCGGAAAACGGCCCAGTCGTATTCGACGCGCTGGATGATTTGCATCAAGCCTTTTGGCTTGTGCACGATGATGGACGGACACACGGCCATGGTCGATGCGTCATTTTCGAAATACGTCATGATGCGTCGCAACGCCTGCGGATCGACAAATGAATCCGAATCAAGACATCCGACGAATGACGTCGTCGCGCTCTTGAGTCCCAAGTTCACGGCGGTGTGTTTGCCACCGTTTTCTTTTTGAATAATTTTTATATTAGAAAAGTTTTCGTACTGTCGCATAATCTCCCACGTCCCGTCGGTCGAACCGTCATCGACGAGAAAGAAATTCAGTTTGTCTTTTGGATAATCGAGCGCGAGGAGTGACTCGACGGTACCGCGAAGCGTCGTCTCTTCATTCCAACAAGGCACGACGATGGTAACAGCCGGATACGCCCGCAGGCTCGTAACCCCTGTCCGAGTCTTGATTTCCTTCCTTTTCTCGAGGAAGGTAATGAGAAATACGACCTGGACAAAGGTCGAAATAAAGGCCAAAGAATAAAGGATTATTGAGGATACTTGCTGCATTTGGGTACCTGTAATATAGCATTTTTAGGCCTTTTTGACAAACAAAAATCACCATCTGGAGCTTTAGCTCAAAATGGAGATTTTTGTGTAGGAGAGGTAGAATTACCCCGTAATTACATCGACTTTGAAGTCGAAGCATCGCACTTCTTGCAACCGCAGTGGCCGATAGCCATAACGACAGCTGAGACGCCCACCAAAAGGTAAACGATGCCTTCGACAGTCGGAATGCCTCCCAAAATCAGGTTAACAACATTCCAATTCTTGCCCCCGAATAGCCATCCGAGACCAACTAGTCCCCAGTTCAAGCCTCCGATGATAACCAAAACCCAAGCCAATTTTTTCATATCCTAAAAAAGATTATAAAAATTTATAATAGACCTTAGACCCATTATACCACCCCTGGTTTAGGAGCAAGGGGTTAGTAACAGGGGGTATTTATTTAGTTGGATCAAGAAATGCTTTCCAGTCATTAGACCCATCTTCTTTCTTGGGGAATTCTGGCATTTTAGTTAACTTAGATTCGTCAAACCACTGATTTTCTTTTTGTTTTTTTCTATAATCCAGACTAGAATGGATACTTTTTATTAAAACATCTTGACGTAAAGTATCATACGTCCATTCTTTGCGTTTTTCTCTGTTTAAGAATTCATCCCAACTTGCTAAACCATCGGGGTTTTTAGGGAATTCTGGCATTTTTAATAAAGTTCTAATGGTTGGCCACTGATTTTCTTTTTGTTTTTTCTTATAATTATCAGTAGATTTAATGCCTTTTTCTAAAACATCTTGACGTAAAGTATCATACGTCCATTCCCTGCGTTTTTCTCGATTTAAAAATTTATCCCAATTGAGAGACCCATCAAAATTCTTAGGGAAGTCATTCATACTCATAAGCCTTGAATAAACCGGCCATTGATTTTCTTTTGCCCTGTCGAGATATTCTGCCGATGATTTAATTCCACACGATAAAACATCTTGTTGTAGAGTGTTGTAAGTCCATTCTTTGCGTTTTTCTCTGTTTAAGAATTCATCCCAACTTGCTAAACCATCGGGGTTTTTAGGGAATTCTGGCATTTTTAATAATACCCTAGAGACTGGCCAATAATTTTCTTTAGTATTTTCTTGATATTCTTTTGAGGATTTAATTCCTTTTATTAAAATATCTTGGCGCAAGGTTTCATATGTCCATTCCTTACGTTTTTCTCTATCCAAAAATGTGTCCCAGTCTGGAGAACCGTCTGAATTCTTCGGGAAGCCTGGCATTTTCATCAGACGCTTAATGTCTGGCCACTTATTATCCTTTCTAAACATAACGTAATCTTTTGAAGTTTTAGCACCTTTAGACAAAACATCTTCTTTTAATGTATCATACGTCCATTTTTTTCTTTCAATTACCTCTCTCGACTCCTGATATTGTTTTGTAACTTCTAATATCTCCTTGGTACTTACAACGACTTTTAATCCGTCTATATTCAGGTCTTCAAAATTTATTGGTACCTCTTCAGAAATTTCCTCTTCTGATATTACAAGTTCAATTTTTTCACGTTCTCCGTTACTCGATGGAAGAATGATGTCTCCCTCTAAAATTTCAGAAAATAAGACTTGCTTTTTCTTTGGACTCTTATCAATGAAATCAACAACATATGCCCACTTTTCTGGGTTTCCATCTTGAACTCTAAGCGCGCGACCACCTCTTTGTTCTGCGTTTATAAAAGAAAGGGTTGGGGAAAGATTTAAGGCAACTGAAAGACTCTGTTCGTCAAATCCTTCCAAGAGAAGTTTGGCATTCGTAACAACCATAATTTCTCCTGTTTCTAGTTTTCCGATAATATCGTCACGTTCGGTATCAGACATAGTGCCGTCAATATGTGCAGCTTTGATTCCCTGCTCTTGGAAAAGTTTGGCAACAGCCTTCGAGTGCTCTATTCCAGAACAATTAACCATGGCCTTTAGATGACTGAATTTATTTTTATACAGTTCCAGCGCTGCCATATTACGACCTCTTACGTTTAATACTTTCTCGAGTTTTTCCTCATCGTATCTACCATTTTGAATTGGAACGCTCGAAATATCAACTTCAGTGTATGCATGTATCGTTCTTGTACGACATGATAAACCTTCTTCTATGGCTTCGCGGAGCGTCATTGTATATATTTCTTCTGGAAGCAATTTACGAACCGCATGTTCTGCTGAATAGTCAGGTGTTGCCGTAAATCCTATTTTTATGCCCGAAAGAGAGTTAATTGCTTTTTCCGTCTCAGGACCAAGTGCTTTGTGTGCCTCGTCCAAAATAATGAGTGGAAATTCTTCCTGATCAATCTTTTGTTCTCTTACCGCGTTTATTAAAGATGGGTACGTGATAGTCGTAATATCCTGACTAGTATCTTTTTGCTTGCCAGTGTACTCGCCATAAGTTTTCGTAGTCCGTTTCTCTACTTCTTTGCCTGTATTTTTAACAAGAGGAAGACTTGGCACGCCAATTAGTGCTTTCAACTTTGTCGCCTCAATTAATTGCGTAAAGAGCACCGTCTTTCCCACACCAGTAGGCAGGTGGACGTAACCTGCGTCCACACCTCTCTCAAGAGAGTCTCGTATTTCATTAAAAACTGGAATTTGTTTACCTCTCAAAACTCGATGTTCTCCTTTTTCTTGAGCCACAATATAATCATCGAGATTATTCAAGGCGTTGATCAAAACTTTCGCCTTGTAGAAATCAGATTCTTGAAGGTCGTCCCCTCGTCGTTCGGCGCGAAGCATTTCAAGATAAGCATCATATCGAACCTTGTACTTTTCTTTCAATTCTGAAACGTCCAACAAACCCACTTCATCTTTTATAGATTCATGGGTCAGTCTTATATCATTTTCAGCCTCGATGTCTTTTACCTGCTTTTCTAGTTCTTCTTTTGGCTTTGGACGAAAAAATGACTCAAATTTCATGTCTATATTATACCCGAGGTATAGGAATTGGCTATTTTAGTCGAAATGGTTCCGTAATCGAATAATCTTCTCGTTCGAGCGGAGTTTTTCGTGGACTTTGGCTTCGATTTGGCGAATACGTTCACGCGTAACGCCGAATTCGTGTCCGACTTCTTCGAGTGTATGCTGGATGCCATCTTCGAGGCCGTAACGCATTTCGAGAATTTTCTTTTCCTTTGGTGAAAGCTCGTTCAGAACTTCCCTAATCTGGTCGGAGAGAATTCTCTGAGCCGAATCTTGATCTGGTCGCATGATTTTATCGTCTGGGATGAATTCGCCTAGAGTTGATTTGTCTTCATCGTCGCCGATCGGCTTTTCGAGCGAGGCCGTCGTCTGACTGATTTTCTCAATGATGTGAATCTTTTCTACTTCAACGCCCATTTCGGTCGCAATCTCTTCAGCCAGAGGTTCGCGTCCAAGGTCTTGGAAAAGCCGGCGGTAAACTTGTTTGTATTTGGAAATCGTCTCGACCATGTGAACCGGGATGCGGATGGTGCGAGATTGGTCGGCCAGGGCGCGAGTGATAGACTGGCGGATCCACCAAGTCGCGTATGTCGAAAACTTGTAGCCTTTTTTCCAATCGAATTTCTCAACGGCTTTGAAGAGACCTAGATTTCCTTCTTGAATAAGGTCGAGAAGTGTGAGGTCCGAAGAACGTCCGGCATATTTCTTGGCAATCGAAACGACGAGACGCAAGTTCGCACGCGCAAGGAGATTTTTGGCCTCCAAATCACCGAGCTCGATTCGTTTGGCTAAATCTTTTTCTTGGAAAGCTTTGATGAGCGGATACTGACCGATTTCTTTCAAGTACATCTGAATCGAGTCGCGACTCTTTTTATCTTTGCTATATTTTTCGATTCCCTTTTTCTCGTCAGCGTCCATGTCGAGCAAATTACCTCCCTCGATGACATCGATTGAGGATTCCATGAACTGTGAATACAGATCGTCGAGCATGATGACGTCAGTTTCGATGTTTGGAAAAGTTTTCAAGATTTCGTCATACGTGATGAAGCCGCGCTTCTTGCCTTTAGCCACCAAGCCGTCAATCTTTTCTTTGAGGGCATAAGCCTTGGAATCTTTGGCAAGCTTTGGAGCTTTCGGTGCCGGCTTTACCACGGCCTTTGGCTCAGCCTTTTTGACTGGTTTCTCGGCCTTCTTCTTCCCTACCTTTTTCTTTGGCGCGGGTTTTTGGGCCTTTTTAGGAGCTTTTTTGGCAGGTTTCTTTACTCCGACTTTCTTGGAGGGGTTGACCACTTTCTTTACTTTTTTCACCGGCTTCTTGGCCTTTTTGACGGCCTTCTTTTTAGATTTGGACATGGCGTTTAGTATAAGCTATTTTTAATATTTGTGAAGGTGTCGACTGTTTTTTATTTCCGACAATCTCTTTGAAAGATTTTGATATTCCGAGGTCAGACTCTCCGCTTCTTCGTCAAAATTAAGGCTTTCGGCTTTGCGGAGTTTTTCTTTGTTCTCGGCAATGGCAACATTTAAATATTCTTCTTCGAGATTCTGGAGCATTTCTTTGGTTTCTTTTTCATCAATTACTTCCCCGACTTCAAACAAAAGTTCTTGCTTTTGGAGAGACATCGCTTCGTCGAGTTCTCGGAATTTTTCCGGACCGATTATTTTCGTCAGGCTTTCTTTGATCTCGCTGGTTCCATCGCTCGCATAATATAGAGCAAAAAGTTTTCTTTCGATTGAAGCTTTCCTGGAACGACGATCTTTGGGCTCCTCGGTGGACAAAGGTTCTTGCCGGACTGGTACATTTATTTTCTCAAGCTCTTTCCACAAGACGTCTTCGGCAATTCCGGAAATATTCGCAATCTTTTTGATAAAAAAATCTTTTTCAATTTCACTCGCGATGAGAGCGACGTCCGGGAGAACTTCTTCCCGGATTTTGCGACCGAGATCACGCGGATCTTTGGCCGACTCGCGCAATCTTTCGGTACTAAATTCGATAATATGCTTCGCTTCTTTGAGAATCTTACCCCAGCCGTCTTTGCCAAATTCTTGGAGGTATTCCGCCGGATCTTTAGCGCCGGGGATAGAGAGAGCTTTGACGTCCATACCGAGTGCGAGAGCAATTCCAGCCGAACGTTTGGCCGCTTTGATGCCGGCCGAATCAGCGTCAAACGCGAGCACCAAGTTGTCCGAAAGTCTTTTGACGAGCCCGAGATTATTGACGCCGTTGTTTTGCCCCACGAGCGTATCCGAGAGCGCCGTACCCGACACGCCGACAGTGTTTCGGAAACCCGCCTGGTGAAGCATCAAGACATCGAACTGCCCTTCGACAAGCGTGGTGAAATTGTATTTACGGATATAGTGCTTGGCCTTATCAAGTCCGAACAAGACGTCGGACTTGTTGAAAAGTGGAGTGTCGGGACTGTTCACATACTTTCCCGACTTACCATCCGGATGAAGAATTCGTCCCGAGAACGCAATCGGCCGGCCGGCACTGTCACAAATCGGAAACATGATCCGGTCGCGGAAGGTATCGTAAATTCCTTTCTCAGTTTTTTTGCCAAGTCCTGCAATGACAATGTCCTTGTCCGAAAAGTCTTTTTGCAAAACTTCGTAGAGATTACGCCAGCCCATAGGTGCAAAACCGATGCGCCACTCCTTGATGCTTTCATCCGAGACACCGCGGTCTTTGAGGTAGGCCAGAGCTTCGGCGTTTTCTTTTAATTTTTCTTCAAAGAAACTCGTGGCTCTTTCAACCACGGCATAAAGCCTGTCTCTTTCGTCACTTGCTTTGGTGTCAAATTTGTTTAGTGATACGCCAGCTCGGTCGGCCAAGACTTTCAAGGCACCCTTAAAATCAATACCTTCGAGCTCTTGAACAAAAGTAAAAATGTCGCCACCTTTACCTGTCGAGAAGCAATGGAATAATCCTTTGTCTGGTGAAACAAAGAATGAAGGGGTCTTTTCATTGGCGAACGGCGATTTAGCCTTCAGATTCTTCCCCGCCGGCTCAAGTTTTACATAGGTCGAAACAACATCGACGATAGATAGGCGATCCTTGATTTGATCGACAGGTGTCATGATGTTTATGTTATTAAACTTAAAGGCTTTTTGCTAGTAGTCGGAAGGTTTTGGCTTTGGGGAGAATTCTTCTTCGTAAGCATCTAGATGTTTGTATTCACCACGGAAACCTGTTCCAGCCGGTATAAGGCGTCCGATGATGACGTTTTCCTTGAGACCTCGGAGATTATCGACGCCGCCTTTGATGGCGTTGTTGATAAGCACGCGGTTTGTATTTTGGAAGGACGCCGCTGAGAGCCAGGACTTGGTCGTAAGCGAGACGTCAGTAATACCACGGACAATCATCTCGCCAGTAGCTCCTGTGTTGCCGGCATCTTTCATCTTACCATTCTCGATATCGAATTCTACGCCTTCGACGATTTCATTCAAGGAGAACATTGAGTCGCCAGATTCGGTAACTTTTCTTCGAGAGAACATTTGACGAACGATGATTTCGAGGTGCTTTCGTGCAATCGGCGCGCCTTGGAGTTCGTAGACTTTATTGATTTCTTCGATGATGTAATTTTCTGCCAACTCTTTTCCTCCGGCTTTGAAGATTTCGCCAATCTTAGCCGAACCATCCGTTAGAAGCTGACCTTTTTTGACAACATCCCCCACTTTGACCACAGAGAGTCGCCTAAATGGCACCAAGTATTCCATCTCGTTAGTTTTCTTATCCCCTTTTGAATCAGAGAGGACTTTGATTGTGCGATCTTTACCTTCTTCGGTAATCGAGATGACAGTACCGTCAGTTTCAGAAACAACCGCTGGGTTCTTCGGATTCCTGCGTTCGAAAATTTCTTCAACACGAGGAAGACCTTGAGTAATGTCTGTTCCGGCGACGCCTCCGGCGTGGAAAGTTCGGAGCGTCAGCTGCGTACCAGGCTCACCGATAGCTTGCGCGGCGATGATTCCGACAGCTTCACCGAGTTTGACGCCGGCGCTACGACCAAGATCAAGACCGTAACATTTCTGACAGACGCCATGAGCGGTTTCGCAAGTAAGGACTGAGTAGACTTTGACTTCTTTGATACCAGCACTCTCGACAGCGCTCGCGATATCTTTATCAACGAGAGAACCTTTCTTGTAAGTTGTAGAGCCGACAGCAACATCCTCGGCCAAAGTTCGGCCGAAGAGATTTTTGGCGAGCGTTATATCAAGACCGGAAATATTTTCGGCGCGAGCGATTTTGAAAGCTTTGGTGCCACAATCTTCTTCGCGGATAACCACATCCTGAGAGACATCAACGAGTCTTCTGGTGAGGTAACCGGCCTGTGCGGTTTTGAGCGCGGTGTCAGCAAGACCTTTTCGTGAACCGTGAGTGGTGATGAAGTATTCGATTGGCGACAAACCTTCCGTATAAGAAGGAATGACCGGGAAGTCGAGGGTGCGTCCGGCCGTGTTTACAATCAAGCCTTTCATACCGCCCATTTGTGAGAGCTGTGCGATAGTACCTCGAGCCTGCGAATCAAGCATGTCTTTGGTCGGACCGTTCTTCTTGAGAGTGTCGGGCAAAAGTTTGTTGATCTCAAGCTTCGCATTTTCCCAAACGGAAATAGTCTTCTGAGTTTTTTCTTCTTCAGACAAAAGTCCTTCGCTCCACTGGTTTTGGATTTCAGCGACTTTCTTTCTGGATTCTTCGATTATCTTTCCTTTGCCAGGAGGCACAATGACGTTATCAATTCCCCAGCTGATGCCGGACTTCGTAACGTATTTGAAACCGAAAGATTTGATCATGTCGAGAGCTTTCGGTGTTTCGTCAACGCCGTATTTGGTAATGATTTCATCGACAAGCCTCGAAAGTCTTTTTTGAGTCATTTCTTCGTTCAAGTATGGGAAATCTTTTGGAAGACTCGAGTTGAACATTAGGCGTCCGACAGTCGTCTCAAAAGGAAGGCCTCCGAATTTCGCGTAACGAAGAGATTCTGTCGGCAAAACTTTGATCTTGGCACGGAAAGAAACTTTGTCATAGTCATAAGCCATCATGGCTTCGTTCGGGCTCGCGAAATATTTGCCTTCACCTTTTTCACCATCGACAGATTTCGTCATCCAGTACGATCCGAGCACGATATCCATACGAGGGTGGACGATCGGATTGCCGTCTTGAGGTTTCAAGAGGTTTTTGCTTGCGGCCATGAGGTCGCGAGCTTCGGCTTGAGCGGCATCAGTAAGAGGTAGATACACGGCCATCTGGTCACCGTCGAAGTCAGCGTTGAAAGCCGAACACACGAGTGGGTGCACCTGGATCGCTTTACCTTCGATGAGGATTGGATTGAAAGCCTGAATACCAAGTCGGTGCAGAGTCGGTGCGCGGTTTAGAAGCACGAATTTGCCTTGGATAACTTCTTCGAGAATTGCCCAGACTTCTGGAATGCCATCTTCGATCAATTTGTTCGCACCACGGATGTTGAAAGCGAGTTCCCTTTCGAGGATTTTCGATATGACGAAAGGCTTGAAGAGTTCGAGCGCCATTTTCTTTGGCAAACCGCATTGGTTCAATTTGAGCTGTGGACCGACGACGATGACGGATCGGCCAGAGTAGTCGACGCGCTTACCGAGGAGGTTTTGGCGGAAGAGGCCCTGTTTGGATTTCAAGTTGTCAGAAAGAGATTTGAGGGCTCGCTTCTGAGATTGATTCATGGCAGCGTCGGATTTGGCGATAGAGTTATCGATGAGAGCGTCCACAGCTTCCTGAAGAATTCGCTTTTCGTTGCGGAGAATGACGTCAGGCGCATTGATCTCAATCAATTTCTTCAAACGGTTGTTACGGTTGATGACACGGCGATAAAGGTCGTTGATGTCGGACGTCGCGTGGCGTCCTCCTTCGAGAGCAACCATCGGACGAAGCCCTGGCGGGATGACTGGGAGATTGCGGACAAACATCCATTCTGGACGAACACCGGAAGTGATCATCGAGCGGATGAGACCGAGACGCTTTTTCAATTTGACGCGCTCAAGGGTACCGGCATCTTCAATCATCTTTTCGGTTTCAAGGCGAAGCTTATTGAGATCAGTATTCTTGAAAACATTATAAATGGCTTCAGCACCGATCGAGGCTTCAAAGGCCGCTCCGAATTTTAGGCCGAAGTGATGATACTCGATTTCGTTCAAGACTTTACCAACGCGTATATCAGCGAGCTCGCGCTTGATGTTACCGAAAAGCTCTTTCAATTTTTCACGTGTAGCGTCATCGCCGGCAGATTTTACTTTGGATTTGTATTCACTATCGAGGTCTTTCATGATGCGAGATTTCTCGTCATCGTTTACTTTGGTGATGATGTAACCGGCAAAGTAAATAACTTTCTCAAGATCAGTCAATGTGATGTTCAAGAGCACGCTCATTCGGCTCGGTACGCCACGAAGAAACCAAATATGTGCGACAGGCGATGCGAGTTCGATGTGGCCCATGCGATCACGACGCACGATTGCTTTCGTCACCTCAACTCCACACTTTTCGCAAACAATACCTTTGTATTTCACGCCGCGATATTTCTTGCAGTAACATTCGTAGTCTTTCTCGGGACCAAAAATTTTCTCATCGAAGAGTCCTCCTCGCTCGGAGCGTCCGGTGCGGTAGTTGATTGTCTCGGGCTTAGTTATTTCACCGAATGACCATTCGGCGATTTTCTCCGGGCTCGCCAGGCTGATCGAAATTTGATTGAAGTCTTTTGATTCTAATATTTTCATAAATTTAAGAGAAATTAGTTTTAATTCTTATGTCGAAGGTCAATATCGAGCCCAAGTCCTCGCAAGTAATTGAGAAGAACCTTGAACGATGCGGGCAGATTCGGCTCGCGGATTTTTTGACCTTTGATAATAGAATCGAACGCCTGACTTCGACCCATGATGTCGTCAGACTTGATGGTTAGCATTTCGCGTAAAGCGTGCGCGGCACCGTAGCCTTCGAGAGCCCAGACTTCCATTTCTCCAAACCTCTGGCCTCCGGACTGTGCTTTACCTCCAAGCGGTTGCTGAGTGATAAGGGAGTACGGACCAATGGCTCTGGCGTGGACCTTGTCTTCAACCATGTGGTGAAGCTTGAGCATATACATGTAGCCAACGGCGATTTCTTGTTCGAATGATTCACCAGTGCGTCCATCAAAGAGCTGCATCGTACCGGATTCTTTGAGACCAGCTTTCACGAGCTCTTCTTTGATTTCTTTGTTCGAAGCACCGCTAAAAAGAGGTACGATCGCTTGATAATTCAAAGTGTTTGCGGCCATACCAAGGTGCATTTCGAGAATTTGTCCGAGGTTCATACGAGATGGGACGCCGAGCGGAGTCAGGATCACATCGATCGGAGTGCCGTCTGCCATGTGAGGCATGTCTTCTTCAGGAAGAATTGTCGAGATGACACCCTTGTTACCATGTCGGCCAGCGAGTTTGTCTCCGACAGAGATGTTTCGCACTTGCGCGACTTCAACGACGATTTTCGTGATGATGCCAGACTCGAGCTGGTGACCCTTGTCGCGAGAGAAAACTTTGACACCGACGACGCGACCTTCGTTACCCGGAGTAACACGCATCGAAGTATCTTTGACGTCACGTGCCTTCTCGGCGAAGATTGATCTGAGGAGTCTTTCTTCCGGTGTGAGTTCGGTCTCACCTTTTGGCGTAATTTTACCAACCAAAATATCATTTTCACGAACTTCGGCGCCAACACGAACGATACCTTCTTGATCAAGGTCTTTCAATTTGATTTCACCGACGTTCGGGATGTCCGGAGTCGTTTGTTCAGGCCCAAGCTTGGTGTCACGAACGACGCAAGTGAATTCTTCGACATAGATCGAAGTGAAAATAGAATTCTTGACGAGGCGCTGTGAAAGAATGATGGCGTCTTCGTAGTTTCGTCCATCCCAAGTCATGAACGCGACCAAGACGTTTTGGCCGATAGCTGCTTGTCCACCGTCAGTTGATGGCGCATCAGCCAAGACGTCGCCTTTTTTAACCTTGTCGCCGATGTTGACCGATGGACGCTGTCTCATCAGAGAGAATTTGTTTGTACGAACAGTGTTGATGAGAGTATAGACTTTTTCTTTGCCGCTTGTCGCGCCTATGACTTTGACTTTCTTGGCGTCGACATAGGTAACTTCCCCAGCTTCAGTCGCAAGCACAAGACGACCTGAGTCGCGAGCAATGACTTCTTCGATACCGGTCGCGACGAGTGGCGCCATCGGCACGATACAAGGCACGGCTTGCTTTTGCATGTTGGAACCCATGAGGGCGCGGTTCGCATCATCGTGTTCGAGGAACGGGATCATCGAAGTACCCAAGGAGAAAGCTTGGTTCGTAGCAACGTCGATGAAGTCGACTTCTTTTTTGGAAATTATGCCAGGAGATGTCTTGACGCGAGCTTCCACCATTTCTGGCACGATGGTGCCATCCTCGCTGCGGGCGACGCCGGCATGAGCGATGTTGTACTTTTCTTCTTCAAGCGCGTTCATGTAAACGACTTCGCCGGTAATCTTACCGTTCTTTACTCTGACGTACGGAGTTTCGATGATGCCAAATTCGTTAATTTTCGCATAAGTAGAAAGGTGAAGTACGAGACCGATGTTTGGACCTTCCGGAGTGTGGATTGGACAAACTCTTCCGTAGTGCGAAGTGTGGACGTCGCGGACTTCAAGACCAGCTCGCTCGCGGGTAAGGCCTCCAGGACCGAGAGCCGACAGGATGCGCAAGTGTTCGAGTTCGGAAATAACATTTTCCTGATCCATGAATTGAGACAATTGGTTCGTGGTGAAAAATTCTTTAACACGAGCTTGGAGAGGGCGCTGATTGACCACAGTCACTGGCGCGGCAGATTCGGATTCGATCGTCGACATTCTGTCCTGGATGTTTCGCTTGATCTGAGTCATACCGACGCGGAATTTCTGCTGCAAGAGTTCGCCGACATATCGGACGCGGCGTCGGCCCAAGTGGTCGATGTCGTCAGCCTTGGCGTGCTTGTCAGCATTCAAATCGAAAATATTTTTGACGATGGTCACGACGTCATCGTAATTCAAAGTCTGGCGTTCGAGCTCAGTCTTGTCCATCGACTTTTCAAAACGCTGGTTGAAACGATGTCGTCCGACTTTCGAGAAGTCATATCGTTCTGTTGTAAAAATTCCATCGACGAATTCGCGAGCATTGTCAGCCGTCGCCATGTCGCCGTCGCGAAGTCGCTTGTAGATGTCGACATAGGCTTCTTCCATCGTCTTGGCGTGATCTTTCTCAAGGATGAGGTTGATGAGCTTTTCGTGTTCGGCATTTCCCTTGAAAGCTTTGCGGATTGCTTCGTCGTTATTGAGACCGAGAACGCGGATGAGCGAAGTGACCGGGAATTTCCTCTTCTTGTCGATACGAGCGAAAACCATGTCGTCTTTGTCGGTTTCAAGCTCGATCCAGACGCCACGATTTGGGATGATTTTGGCGCCGAATTTCTTGCGGCCTTTCAAATCGATATCAGTAAAGAAGACTCCGGACGAACGCGTGAGCTGGGCGACGATGACGCGTTCGACGCCGTTGATGATGAATGTGCCGTTTTCCGTCATGAGCGGGAAATCGGTCATGAAGATTTCTTGTTCTTTCTTGGTGCCGTTAAGCTTGTTCAAGAGTTTGGCGCGAACCTTGAGCGGAGCTTCGTAAGACATCTTATTTTCCTTTGCGAACCACGGATCGACTTTTGGCTCACCGAGTTCGAAAGATTCAAAGCGGAGTTCAAATTTCTTGCCGGAATAATCCGAAATCGGCGAAAATTCCTTGAGGACATCTTTGATACCCGTTTCCACCAACCATCTAAAAGATGCGAGCTGGGTTTCCAAAAGATTTGGAAACGGTACCAACGGTTCTTGGTATTTCGCGAAATACTTCTTCTCCCTTCGAACAGTTCTTGATTTTGGCATAAATTATGTTGTTTATAAAATTAAACTCTGGCGACAAAAAAACACAAAAGCAACAAGTAGAGACTTGTTGTCGTTTGTTTCTTCCTTTTTATAAAATTTTCTTAAGCAATGTCTTGTATCTAGTCGCGCCCTACTAATACAATTGCTTTTAGCGCCCAAAACTCAATCTCGCAATTAGTTTTACTAGTATACATTTATTCGTTTTTATGTCAAATCTTTATCCCCTTTGACGACTTCGGCCGTTATGATATCCGAGTTTTGCCCCATTTTGCGCCTAGCCGAGTCCATGGCCTTTTTGATTTTGCCGAGAAACATCCAGGCGACCGATAGAACGAGAAGAGTCGGTAGAAAGAGTATCCAAAAAATTATTTTGAGGAAAAGAGGTCCGCCGATGAGTCCCGTGAAGGAGACGATAAATAGCCCGATGAAGAAGATACTGGCGAGAATTGTAAAGATTAGAAGCGGTGCCTTCACGACATCGAGCGCCATTTCTTGCGCTAGACCGCCCGGGTCCTTGACCCCCTTTTTCACATCTCGATAAGTTTTAAAAATTCCAAACATGTTTATTTATTCTTTTTATAATGCTCCAAATTCTTGTGATGGCCGGACAGAAAAACTTTTGGCACTTTATATTTCTTACCCTTGTGTTCATAAACTTCCGGACGCGTGTAAATTTCCGTTCCGCCGATGCGGGATTCTTCGAGAGATTCGATTTTCCCCAGGACTCCTGGAATCTGACGCGAGATAGTGTCGATGACAATCATCGCTGGAATTTCCCCGCCGGTCAGAACGTAATCGCCGATAGAAACGTCTTCGGCCTTCGTAATTTTCTTCACCCTTGCATCAATACCTTCGTAGCGGCCGCAAATGAGAATCAAATCTTTGAATTTCTTGGCCGAAGTTTTGGCGTATTCGGTAGTGAGCTTTTTGCCCGACGGGGAGAAAATTATGGTTTTCGAATTTTTTAAATTTTTCGATGCTTTCTCCCATGCGCGGATAATCGGATCGACAATCATGACCATGCCAGGTCCACCGCCGTACGGCCGATCGTCGACTTTGCTCGAAATATTTCCGTCCGGCCAAACTTTTCGTAATTTCCCACGCACAAAATCCCGCGGATTATAAAATTTTACTTTGATCTTCTTCTCCCCTATCGCCCGCGCCAAAATA
>CAZTRC010000001.1:54018-62164 GCA_964615845.1 uncultured Candidatus Saccharibacteria bacterium | reverse complement strand
TGTGATTTGCCATAGCTTTTAGCGCTTTTATGAGCTTTGAAAGCTATGGCAAAACTACATTCGTAGTCCCTTGAACGTGGCGCAAAACACAACACCATGGGTAAACCAGTTTCGACTGCCCAATCTCATGCTGCTATGCAGGCCTTGGCCTGCAACGTAGACTGGAAGAGGTTGGATGGAGATCGCGTGCAAAGCGAGATCGTTAAGAAGTCTCGGACCGCGGGAGAGCAACTGACCGCTTTCCTTGAGGCTTCTCCCGAACGTCGAGCGATGTTCGCGGAAGGTCGTGAGTTCAAAGGAGCGGAGGTTGTCCGTATTAATCGCTCCGAGCCATTCAATCCTGAAAGGTTTCCTGAGATTGAAACCTACGAGCTTGGAAAGGAAGACAAAGGAAGTCTGGCCATTCACGAACTTGATCTCGGCAAGGTAAAACTCGTGAAATTGGGCGATGGCAGGAACAGGCGCAAGAACCTAAAAAGGGGAAAGCGTGTTTGTCTCGACGCCAAGATTCTCGAGACGCTCCTGAACCACAGCAACCAGCACTTCATTCCTGAATATTGGAAGAAGGAAGATGGTGGCGAAGACCTGATCATCTTCTTCGATGGGACCGAGATGCTTTCCTTTGGAGACAGGGTCTACATCCTGGGTCTCCAATGGGATGGTTCAGAGTGGACCCTGACGGATTGGCTTGAAGAGGCTCGCGAGGGACATCACCTCTCAGCCGTCATCGAGCTGGACTGACCACAACGCCAAGAAGGATGGCGACAAGATCCTCTCGAACCCTGCAACAGCAATGTTGCGGGGTTCTTTTTTGTTCAACTCCATTTGCTACAATATAACCCATGCAAGAAATTACGATATTTTCTGATGGGTCGTCTCTGGGGAATCCTGGTCCTGGCGGATGGGGGACGATTATTCATATCCACAAGGGCGGTGAGGTGTGGGAGCTTGGAGGAAGCGACAAGAAAACGACGAACAACCGCATGGAAATGACGGCGGTCATCGAGGCGCTTAATTTTTTGGACACCCAAAAGCTTGAAGAAGCGGCCATTACAGTTTTCACCGATTCCCAATACCTCATCAACGGTATCACCAAATGGGTTTTTGGTTGGGCCGAGAATGGCTGGATGACGAAAAATAAAGTCTCGGTCTTGAACAAAGATTTGTGGCAGAAACTCCTGGCTGTAAGCAAGGACAAAGAAATCGAATGGCATTATGTCGAAGGTCATGCCGGCATTGCGGGGAATGAGCGAGTAGATGAGATCGCGACATCATTTGCGGCTCTCTCTGACACACCGCTCTTCAAAGGGAAGACCCGGGATTATCCCGTCGACATCAAAAACATGACCCCGTCATACGCTGGCGCCGCCAAAAAGAAATCCTCCTCGACGGCTAAAGCGTACTCGTATCTCTCGATGGTGGATGGCAAAATCGAAACACACAAGACCTGGCCTGAATGCGAAAAAAGGGTGAAGGGCAAAAAGGCTAGATTCAAAAAAACTTTTTCAAAGCTCGAAGAAGAAAATTTGATCAAAGAGTGGCTGGGATAACTCGATGACGAACAAGATATTCATTTCAATATTGTCGGGATTTTTTGCCGGGGTGTTCGTGAGCTCTTTTGTGACGTTCAATCTTTCATTCAGTCTCTTCTTCGCCTTGGCCGGCGTCGTTTTTGTTTTGGTTTCATATTTCAAAATTGTGCCGCGAAAGCCTTTTCTCCTCTTCGCCATTTTTTTAATATTTTTCTCGGCCGGAGTCCTCCGGTTTTACTCCAAAGACGCGAGCCAGCAAAAGCATTTACTCGATAATTTTGTCGGCGAAGAAGTCGAGGTTGTCGGCGTCGTAGCTCGCGAAGTCGAGCACCGCCAATCGACCCAAAGGCTTTTGATTGAGACACAAACGGTCACTCTCCTTCGCGAAGAATATCCAGCGGAAGTGAAAGTGCTAGTTTCGACCGAACTTTTTCCCGAAATTTCTTATGGCGATCGCGTGAAGGTCGCGGGTGAACTCGCGCGTCCCGAAAATTTCACGACCGAAATTGGAAAAGAATTCGATTACGAAAATTATCTCAGGAAAGACGGCATTTTCTACACCATGTCTTTCGTGAACGTTGAGGTGCTCGCAAGCGGGGAAGGCAATGCCTTGAAATCTGGCATCTTGAAACTCAAAGGTAGATTCCTCGAATCGATCGAGAGTATCATCCCGGTGCCCGAGTCTAGCCTCCTCTCCGGCCTGCTCCTTGGGGTGAAAGAATCCCTTGGAAAAGACCTTGAACAGGATTTCATCGACACCGGCCTTGTGCATGTCATCGTCCTCTCGGGCTACAACGTCACGATCATCGCCGAAGCGATCATTAAGACGCTCTCATTCGTCTCAATTTCAGCCGGGATCTACATCGGAGGCTTCGCCATCCTTCTCTTTGCGGTCATGACCGGCGCTGGAGCGACGATCATCCGGGCTAGTATCATGGCACTTCTCGCGCTCATTGCTCGCGCCACCGGTAGGCCGTACGCCATCACTCGCGCGCTCCTTCTCGCGGCTTTCATCATGGTGCTCCATAATCCATACATTCTCGTTTTCGATATCTCGTTCCAGCTCTCGTTTCTCGCGACGCTCGGACTTATATATCTCTCGCCCGTGTTTGAGAAATTTTTCCGATTCTTACCCAAGGCTTTCGCCATCCGCGAAATCACGTCGGCGACGCTCGCCACCCAGCTCTTCGTCTTGCCATTCATCTTGTACAAAATCGGGAACCTTTCTCTCATCGCGCCGATTACGAACCTTTTGGTCTTGACACTTATTCCAGCGACGATGTTTTATGGATTTTTGACCGGACTCTTCGGACTCGTGACTAATTTCCTCGGGGCGCCTTTTGGTTTCATTGCGTATCTCCTGCTCAAATTTGAAATTGGTGTCGTAGAACTTTTTGCAAAACTGCCTTTTGCCAATATTGAAATTTCAAAGTTTCCATTTGTCCTAGTCTTGGTCTCGTACGCGGCTCTCACGTGGTGGATGCATAAGTGGTACAAGAAAAATAAAGAAAAAACTATATGAAAGAACAATACCGAAAATATTTTTTCATCGCCCTCTTGGTTTTCATAAATATGCTGGTGTGGGGTTTGTATATTTCTCAGAAGGAAAATAAAGTTTTGGAGGTAGCATTTCTCGACATCGGTCAGGGCGACGCTATCCTCATCACCGCGCCAAATGGGGCGCAGATGCTCATCGATGGCGGGAGAGATGCGAGTGTCCTTGGCGAGCTCGGCCGTTCGATGGGATTCTTTGATCGCTACATCAATATCGTCCTCGCGACGCATCCGGACCAAGACCATGTCGGAGGCTTGCCGCTTGTCTTCGACAAATATCAGGTCGGGAATTTCATCGATTCTGTCGCGGACTCTGGGACTAACTCTTACCAAGCGCTGCTTCAGAAAGCCAAAGAAGAAAATGCGAATTACTACTTGGGCCTGCGCGGCATGATCATCGTCCTCGACAAGGGAAGCGGTGTGTACCTTCATGTCTTGTATCCGGAGCCGGACGAGTTTGAAATTGAAGAGACGAACGAGCTTTCGATCATAACCAAATTGGTCTATGGCGACACGAGTTTCATGCTGACTGGTGATGCCGGCAAAATGCCAGAGACCCTCCTCTACGCAACCGACAAAGAATATTTGCGATCAAGTGTCTTGAAGGCCGGGCATCACGGCTCGCGCACATCTTCCGGCGCGTCTTTTGTCCGGATGGTCGCGCCGACATACGCCGTCATCTCTGCCGGCCGCGACAACAGTTACGGCCATCCGCATAAGGAGGTCATTGAAGTCTTTGAAAAAGAGGGAATTGAAATCTTAAGCACCGCCACCACCGGCACCATAAAATTTGAGAGTAATGGGGTGGATGTGTGGGTAAAGTAAAAATCCCCGAGCGGGGATTTTTACTTGATTACTCCGGCTTTCTTGAGTGTCTTGTAAGCGCCGTTTTTGTTGATGGTTTTGATGCCTTGGGTTGAGAGAGTCAGGCGGATAGACTTGCCGATTTCCGGGATGTAGATTTTCTTCTTCTGCATGTTTACTTTCTGTCTGCGGTTGCCTGTAGGGTTGAATTGGGTAGCGCGAACACGGTTGGAGTAGCCTCCAGCCACATTTACGCGTTTATTGGTTATTGGACAGGTTTTTGCCATAAGTCCCTGTATGCTAACATAGGCCTATAAACTATGCAAGAAATTAGCCCAATCTTTTACGTCATCGTTCTCATCATGTCGGTCGTGATCCATGAAATAGCTCATGGCTATGCCGCGCTTCGTTTTGGCGATACTACAGCCAAATACGCCGGGCGGCTGACCCTAAACCCTTTGAAGCACTTGGACCTCTTCGGCTCAATCATCCTGCCGCTCCTCCTCGTTATCACTCAAGCGCCGTTTCTCATCGGCTGGGCCAAGCCGGTGCCTTACAATCCCGAGAACTTTGACCCCGCCCGCCGCCGCGCCGGAGTCTTGTGGGTCGCGGCGGCCGGCATCCTGGCAAACCTCGCCATCGCCATTTTCTTCGGCATCGTGGTGCGCCTATCGAACATGTTTGCCTGGAATGCTGAGACTCTGGTGCCGCTCGCGAGTGCCATAGTTCTCGTAAACATCGTTCTCGCTATCTTCAATCTCGTCCCGATCGCGCCCCTCGATGGCTCGAAAATCCTCTTCTCGCTCATCGGCCGCGGGGCCCGCGAAGTCGAGGCCTTTTTCGAGAAATATTCCATCATAATCATCCTTGTCTTCATCTTTTTCCTTTGGGATTTCTTGGTGCCGGTCATCTACTATTTATTTAGAATTTTGACTGGATTTGTGGTTTAATTATTCATAATGACAAAACACAGCACAATTTTGGGGTCGGTATTCGCCGCTATTTTTTGGCTCACGACCCCGCTTCTCGTCGCGCAAGCCTATACGACAGTACCCGTTGGCAGCGATCCGCAATTCGGCGCTTCGTTTGGAAACAAGCTTTATGTGGCTAACTACGGATCTGATACTGTTTCAGTTATAGATTCTGAAACAGATACGGTCATCGCGACAATTCCGGTTGGAGATACCCCTTTCTATTTTTCAGTTGTTAATAAAAAAATCTATGTTGGAAATACTACAGACGGCACTGTTTCAGTTATAGATTCTGAAACAGATACGGTCTTAGACACGTTATCTATAGGGGTTCCTGCCGACTATTCTATTGTAGCCGGCCCCAATCTGTATTGGGCATCAGACGACATCGAGGTAATTGATACAAGCGACGACACGATTTCTTCGATTGTCGTAGCGGAAGAGCCGTATCGATTTAATGTGATTGGCACTAAATTGTATGCCGGTAACTCCATTCTAAACAAGATCGATGTTGTCGACACCATAAGCAACACGCTTTCTGGGTTCATAAATATAACATTCCCTGCTTACTACCAAACGACGGCCGGTGAAAGCTTTTATGTAACCAGCTCTCTCAATACCGGAGATACTGATGTTATCGATAGTGTTACTGATACGGTTAGTGAAACTTTTTTTCTGGGTGATGGACCTTATTATTCAAAACTTTTTGAAGATAAGCTTTATGTTGCAAATATTAACGAAGCTACTGTTTCTGTTGTCGACGTCGATACGAATAATATCATTACTACTATACCTGTTGGTGATGGGCCGAGAGATCTGGTTCTCATAGACGATAAAATTTATGTCCCCAACGGCACATCAGCTTCTCTGTCTATCATAGACACAACAACAGATACCGTTGTTGATACGATATCTTTTAGTGATGATCCGATTTATGCAGTCGGTGTCGGTAAAAAATTGTATGTTATAAGTTCGGTCGCGGGCTCAGTCTTTGTTGTAGATACAGAGACCATCCCGAGCATGCTTCCAAATCTTGTCTCCTTTAGCTCCAGTACGCCAGACGGTGTGTATGGCGTAGGTGAAAGTATTGAGATCACGGCGAACTTCGGTCAAACTATCCAAGTAGGATCAACGATGACTGTGAGTTTGAACACCGGCGCTTCGGTTATCCTAGATGAAGTCTCTGGTTCGACGCTTTCGGGAACGTATGTCGTTGCTGGTGCTCAAAAATCTCCCGATTTGTCAGTTTCTTCTATAACCAGTGCGTCAGTGACAGACATGAGCGCGAATAGTAGAACGTCTTATGAGCTTCCTTCATCACAAGGCAATTTTGAAGGCGAGAATTCTTTTATCACGAGGAATCTTGGCGATGTCTCAAATATTGAAATAAGTGATTTCGTGAATATAGAAGTGGGGGATAATCCGTACCAAATTTCTTCGCCGGTCACGAAAGGCGCAGATCAATATGTGTATGTAGCGAACCAAGGAGATTCTTCTGTGTCGGTTGTGCGCCTCTCTGATCACTTAGTAGTTGGTACGATCAATGTCGGAGATGAGCCATACGGCCTTGCGACAGTAGAAATTTCAGGTACGACATATGTCTATGTTGCTAACACACTCTCCGATACGGTTTCTGTTATCGATACTTCTTCGGACACGGTCATCGATACAGTTGATGTCGGTGGTCGGCCATATTATGTGGCTATCGTGGGCACGAATGTGTATATCACTAACGGAGCTTCAAACACCGTTTCAGTCATCGACGCCAACACCAACAATATCATCAATACTATTCCTGTCGGAGCATATCCGCGTGGCATCAAAGCTCACGGCACCGATCTTTATGTTGCAAACTATGGCGATGAGAATTATTCTGGTGGTGACTACATTTCTGTGATCGACACCGATACTGATGCTGTTGTCGATACTATTATTTCACCGGTAGGGTCTGATGGTCCACGTGGCGTGAATGTTTTGGATGACAAAGTTTATGTGACGAATTATCGCTCGCACAACGTTTCGGTTATTGATACGGATACAAATGAAATTACGGACACGATAGAAGTTGGAATGGGTCCACGCGGTATTGTTGGCTACGGGACAAATGTTTATGTTGAGAATTTTGACGACGGAACGCTTTCGATTATCAATACGAACACGAACACGGTGACCGATACCGTAGAAATCGGCCATTCGCCATCGGGAATAACCGTTGTTGGTGATGATTTGTATATCTCAGCTTTCCAGGACAGCCTCATAAGGATTTTTGATACGTCAACCGGATTATTGCTTGAAGTAGAGGAAGATCTGACAGAAGAGAGTGGCGGATCTTCTAGTAGTGGAAGTCATAAAAGAGAAACCACTTTTTTGTCTCCAGTCACAGAAGAACCCGTGGTGGTTGCTCCTACAAAAAGTTGTCATATATTTACTACGCTCATGAAAAGAGGTTCGAGGGATGGGGAAGTCGCCTTGCTTCAAACGGTGCTGAGTTCGCTTGGGCATGATGCGCATCCTATCGATGGCATCTTTGGTCCGATTACGGACGGTGCGACTAAAGCCTTTCAAAAAGCCAAAAATATTGTCATTGACGGTATTGTGGGACCTATTACCAGAGGGATGTTAAACCAAGGGTGTTAAAAGAAGATCGGTATTTGGTTTTGTAGTATAATAAATTGTATACGCATATGGTTTTTTCGATTAAAAAATTTGTATTTTTTGGAGCTTTTTTGGCTTTTTTTGTTTCTACTTCGCTTGTTTTTGCCGTAAACACCGAACGGGTGAGTGTCAGCAGTGCAGGTGTTGAAGGAAATAGTACCTCGGCTATTTCTTCAATCTCATCCGACGGTCGGTATGTAGCTTTTCAATCATCGTCCACGAATCTCGTCGCGGGAGATACGAATGGCACTACTGACATCTTTGTCTACGATCGTAATACTGACAGCATTGAACGGGTGAGTGTCAGTAGTGCAGGTGTTGAGGGAGATAATGCTTCGTCTCTTCCCTCAATCTCATCCGATGCTCGCTTTGTTACTTTCACATCAAGCGCGACCAACTTAGTCGCGGGAGATACGAATGGCACTACTGACATCTTTGTCTACGATCGTAATACCGATACTATTGAACGGGTGAGTGTCAGTAGTGCAGGTGTTGAGGGAGACAACCTTTCGACTTTTTCCCCAATCTCATCCGACGGTCGGTATGTAGCTTTTCAATCATCGTCCACGAATCTCGTCGCGGGAGATACGAATGGCACTACTGACATCTTTGTCTACGATCGTAATACCG
>CAZTRC010000001.1:16017-53918 GCA_964615845.1 uncultured Candidatus Saccharibacteria bacterium | reverse complement strand
TCGTCGCGGGAGATACGAATGGCACTACTGACATCTTTGTCTACGATCGTAATACTGACAGCATTGAGCGGGTGAGCTTAGATAATTTTAGTATTCAAGGTGATGATGATTCATCGAGACCTTCAATCTCATCCGATGGTCGGTATGTGGCTTTTCAATCAGAGTCTACCAATCTCGTTGCTGGAGATACGAATGGTGCTTTCGATGTCTTTGTTTCTGAATTTAATGTTTTCCCTAGCGATATAACTCTCACTTCGTCTACTATCAACGAAAACGAAAACATCGGCACTGTTGTCGGCTCTCTCACCACCACCGACGCTAATACTTCAGACACTCACACGTACTCACTTGCTTGTACTGTTCCTGGAGCTGACGATGCATCCTTTAATATCTCTGGCGACAATCTTGTTAGTGCAGATGAATTTGATTACGAAACCAAAAACTCCTATGCCATCTGTATTAGAACTGATGACGGACAGGGTGGCACGTACGATGAAAACTTCACCATCACCATCGAGAATGTCAGTGAATCATCGAGCGGTAGCAGTAGTTCTTCTGGTCCATCAAATCCACCCCCGCCTCCACCTCCACCACCTGATCCAACTCCAACACCTGTGCCACCGCCAGATCCGATCACCCCTCCTCCTGTTCCGGAAGATCCCATCGAAGAACCAGAACCTCCAGTAGAGGAAGAAATTCCAGCTCCCGAAGAGGAACCTCCAGCACTACCTCCTGAAGATACTCCTCCTTCAGCAGAAGAAGACGGAGGTGAGAATCCATTTCTCGGTGAAGTCAAAAGCGCTATCGATGATATAGGGCGAGGTATCCAAGAATCATTTAAAGAAATCCCTAAAGAGGCTGCGGACACTGTCTCTATTGCTGGTATTGCCTTACCTGCGGTCTTCTTTGTGGCGACGCAACCTGCAGCAGCGGCTTCAATTCCTTTGCGCCTTTGGAACATTGTTCCAACCCTCTTAGGCTTCAAGAGAAAGAAACGTCCGTGGGGCACGGTCTATGATTCGATCACCAAGCAACCCCTCGATCCGGTCTACGTTACCCTCTCTGATATGAAAGGTAAAGAAATCGCTACTACTATCACTGATCTTGATGGTCGGTTTGGCTTTTTGGTCGCTCCCGGCATGTACACCATCGCTGTTCACAAAGACAATTACGAATTTCCGTCAAAAAAACTCGTCGGACAAGAGCACGATGAGCTCTACAACAATCTCTACTTCAAAGAAACGGTACAGATCACGAATCAAGATGAACTCCTCATTAAAAATGTTCCAATGGATGCTCTCAACTTCAACTGGAATGAATTTGAAAAAGCCAAGAACAAAAAATTGATGAAGTTCTACTCGAAGCGCGATCTTTTCCTCGCCAACATCTCAGCCGTTGCTTTTTATGCGGGTATCATCTCATCGGTGGTGCTCATGTTCTTAGCTCCGGCACCGCTGAACTACATCATCGTTGGTATTTACGCGGTTGTGCTTATCATGCGAGCGCTCGGTATCAAGCCAAAAAAACCAGGACATGTCATTGAAAAAGAAACGGGCTTTCCACTCTCGTTTGGTATCATTAAAGTTTTCTCAGCTGCACTCGGAAAAGAAGTCGCTCATGCTATCATTGGTAAAACCGGGAAGTACTATATCTTGGTACCAAACGGTGAGTACTACATGAAGATTTCAAAGAAAACCGGGGAAGATACATACCAAGAAGTGTTCCAAAGTGAGCCGTTTACGGTGAAGAAGGGGTATGTGGGGAAGATCTTCAAGATTTAGGAGGGGGATTGACAAAAATATTAAAATGGTGTATAAAGGACGGGTTATAAATTAAAGACGTAATTCATGAATACTATCAACAAAATCATCTTTGCAGTTATTATCATCTCAGCGTTTAGCTTTAGTGCTAAGGCTTTTGCAGCTACCATGGTGGTCAATGACCCGACAGGTGCACTTGCTTCGAATGCCCAGTGTTCTATTACTGAAGCTATTTTGAATGCAAATGCGAACAACCAATCTGGTTCAGTTGATTGTCCTGCTGGTAGTGGAATCGATACGATTCTTTTAAATACTGATATTACGTTTACGACTCCGTACATGAACGGTTTCAATGATACGTCAGCAACTCCGTTCATCACCGAATCTTTGGTAATCAATGGACAAAACCATACGCTCGATCGAAATTCAACTTCTAATTTTCGATTTTTCCACGTAACAACGGCACCTGTGACCCTTTCATTTAAAAACATGATTATGGAAAACGGCTCTTCGGGAGCTGGAGGATTTATGTACATGGTAGCAATGAATGGCTTGGCGATCGACAACGTACAATTTATTGGTGGTGTTAGTGGATGGGAAGGTGGAGCGATTTATGCTAATGGAATCGCCAATGGCGTCACGATCCAAAAATCTAAATTTGAAAACAACTCGGGAGGTATGGGTGGTGCACTCTTCATCAATGAAGCTGATACAAAAATCCAAGCCACACAATTTTTGAATAACGATGCTTCTGCTTTCTATGGCGGCGCAATTACTGTTGCATACAGCTCACTTGGTATTGTTGATTCAACACTTGATGGAAATACTGGCGGCGCAATTCATACATTCGGTGGAACTGGCGCAACTGCGATCGTTCCTGTTCGTATTGAACACTCAACACTTTCAAACAATGAAACTGATTCGGGTGCTTCAGTAATTCGTTCAGAGAGTTCGATGCATTTGACGATGATCAACACCACCGTGTCAGGAAATGAAAACTTATCTGGTCCAACCATTGCGCTATATACCGGCGATGATTTATCAAAAATTGTTATTGCGTATTCTACATTCTACGGTAACGCTTCAAGCACGAACGAAGGCGTGATTAAATCTATGTACTCACCAATTGAAGTTAGTGTTGAAAATAGTATCTTCGCAGCAAATGCCGGCGGCGACTGTAATCTTGATACATTCGTGATCGATACGCTGACAAATAATCGCTCGAGCGATGCAACGTGTGGAACAACTCCAGCTACGGGTGTTGATCCAGTGCTTGCGAACAACGGAGGAACAACAAAGACTCATAAATTGTTAACGGGTAGTAACGCGATCGACACTGCAATAAATACTCCAGGACTTCATGTTATGTGTCCAAAGCAAGATCAGCGACACAGCGCTCGCATGCAAGATGGTAATGGCGACGGAATTGTTGCCTGCGATATTGGGGCTTATGAATATAACAAGAGGGCATTGGCGCAAGCGACCACAGCAACAGTGAAATCTGCTTTTGAAGAACCGACCAAAAAGTCAGATATAAAATAATAAACACCAAAGACAAAAAGCCCCGTGAGGGGTTTTTGTCTTGGAATAGGGCGGATAACAGCCTGTGGAAAACCCTTGACTTTTGAGCTTAAGAGTGTTATAAATCAGCCTGAACGACTGTTATTTGACAGTTCGTAAACCACAACAGAACCCAAAACCATGAGAACCTTCCTTGTCCTCCTCGTGCTTTGCATGACCCTAACAGGTTATGCTCAGCAGGTCCGTTTGGACCCAACAGGAGACGGCGAAAGTCTCCTGGCAACTACCTACGTCGTCTTGGCGCCCGACGTCCATCTCTTTGCTGGCAGCTCTTCAACAGCGCCGTCTTACATCGAGAAGGCTTGGGCAGCGCAGCTTGTGGGATCAAACACAATCTGGTCCCAGAACTTTGGTGAGAACTCACGCTTCACACCGTCGGCTCGTACTCAAAGTGGTCACGTTATCCTTGCGGGATACATCATCGTCTCGGGTAACACCGAAGGCTTGTTGGTGTGTCTCAATCCTGCGACCGGAATGGTCGTTTGGTCACGCACGATCGGAACAGCGGAAGCTGACATGTTCGAGGCTGTGGCTGAACATCCTGACGGGACGCTCTGGGTAGCGGGTACTCGAGGCTCAACGGCGACGAATCGTCAGTGGGTACTCCTGAACGTTGCTTCAGATGGCAGCCTCATTTCAGCCAAGCAGCAGCCGAACGCTCCATCGAGCCAATTGGTGAAGCGCATCGTCATCAAGTCCGATAGCATTTTGGTGCTCGGAACTGAAAAGACGAGCAGCTCGGGCTCGAGGAATCCAGCGATCAGGGCTTTCAATAGTTCGGGGAACGAAATACTTCACCGAACCTATGGAACGCTTGGCACGGACGACAACGCTGTCGATCTCGCGATTGATGACGCTGGCGGCTACATGCTCGCTACTTCGATTCCGTCGATCGGCGATGTCGGGACAATACGTCTCGATGGCAATCTCGACACCGTTTCCAATGGGACACAATCCCTTTGGTCGGTGGGCTACACTCTAAGTGGCGGCAAGCTCGTCTCTGATCCGGCTCTGGGCAGTAACTTCTATTCCAACTTTTCGATCTCAGACGGCACAAGCTCACTCGCGCTTGCGGCTCACCTTGATCCAGGTCCCGATTGGCTCACAACCTTTTCGGGTGGATTCGGAGATACGCGGCCTGGAATCGATGGAGTGAACCTCAATATGTTGGCGGCAACGGTTTCGTCCGACAGCCTGTCGAATGGTCTGACGCTTGTACCGATTGACCCCTTAGGTCCGTCGATCGTCTGCGGAAGCCTTCCCGGCATCAGTTTGGAAAGCAGTCCGTACCCGTCTCTAGCGCAGACGAATTGGGCCGTCGATCCAAACGCTTGGTTCGATCCAGGGTTCATTGAGAGCCCCGGTCCTGAAGCTGTGAACCTCACCATCAGCTTGAGTGACCCCTGTAATCCGTTTTCGCTTCCGATTGAGCTTGGCTCGTTCACAGCGCGTCCGGAAAATCAGAGTGTCCATCTTGACTGGGTGACCGCAAGCGAACAAGACAACGACTTCTTCACGGTCGAGCGATCTGTTGATGGACAAGTTTTCGAGTCCGTCGCGCGAGTCCTAGGTGCGGGTAACAGCTTGAGCGAGATCGCTTACAACGCGATCGACGAAGATCCGTACATCGGCCGGAGTTACTACAGGCTGAAGCAAACCGATTTTGATGGTGAGTCAGCGTTCTCGAACGTTGTTCCTGTCGAAGTTGGTGAGAGACTTGCCCTCTTTCCTAATCCGCTCGCAAGCGGGGGAGTGCTTCGAGGAATTCCGACTGACGAGAAGTTCGAAGTCATCGGCTCTCTCAGGCAAGTTGTCTTCGAGGGCTCTGGCGAGACTGTGATCAATCTCTTACCTGGCGTTTACACGCTGCGCTTGAAGGACGATCCCAAAAGGGCATCGCGCCTGGTGGTTACGAACAACTGAAAAAACTTGGCACCATGTGTGCCAATGTGAAGGCCCCGGTTTCCGGGGTCTTTCGCTTTTGGGTTAAAAGGGCTTCCACACCTATATTTTGATTGAGCTCTAATTTTGTAATCTAAGTTAAGAGGGCTTGCTCCCACACCTACTTTTTGATCGCGCCGAAAGGCGCACGGCGAAGCCCATCAAAAAGTAGGTGTGGGGGCTTGCATTTCCCGGGGGCCCATAGTAAAGTATTGCCACCAGTCTTTCTTAAGACTTTTTTGTTAGATGTCGACCATAAATCAACTTATAAAAAAACCGCGAAAACGACAGAAGGCCAAGTCTAAAACTTTGGCTCTTACTCGTGGTTTCAACACGATCAAAAACCGCCCGACGACTTACTTCTCTCCATTCAAGCGAGGCGTCTGTACTAAAGTTTCAACTACGACCCCGAAGAAGCCAAACTCTGCTCTCCGCAAAATCGCCCGCGTCCGATTGACTAACGGTATGGAGGTCACGGCCTACATCCCGGGTGAAGGCCACAACTTGCAAGAACACTCTGTCGTCATGCTTCGTTCTGGGCGCGTGAAGGATCTCATCGGAGTGCGATATACTGTTGTCCGCGGAGTTTTGGATACCCAAGGAGTTGAGAAGCGCCGAAACGCTCGCAGTAAATACGGTACTAAGAGACCTAAAGCCAAATAATTTTATAAAATATGAGACGCAAAGTTAAAAATCGAAATATCGTTCAGCCCGACAAAGTCTATAACTCCGAAAAGCTCGGTCGGCTAATTAACTATTTGATGATCGGCGGCAAGAAGACGGCTGCGACGCGAGTTGTCTATGAAGCCCTCGAACACGCCAAAGAAAAAACAGGTAATCCTAATCCTATTGAGATTTTGGATCTCGCTCTTAAGAATGCTTCGCCAAACATGGAAGTCAGGTCTCGAAGAGTCGGCGGCGCCAACTACCAGGTGCCACGAGAGGTAAGAGCTGAACGCCGATTGCAACTCGCAATGCGCTGGATCATCGAAGCCGCCAGGTCCAAGAAAGGCATCACTATGGGCAAAGCTCTCGCCGACGAGCTTCTAAACGCGTACAACAACGAAGGCTTCGCGATCAAGAAGCGCGATGATACGCACAAGATGGCTGAAGCCAACAAAGCTTTCGCTCATTTTGCTTGGTAATTTTCGCGCAGCATTCAAGTTTTGTTTTGAATAATTAACATTAATATTTTTTTATATGGCCAGAGATTATCCTCTAGACAAAGTCAGGAATTTTGGAATCATCGCTCACATCGATGCGGGTAAAACTACCACATCTGAGCGTGTTTTGTTTTATACAGGCATGTCTCACAAGATCGGCGAAGTCCACGAGGGCGACACCGTCATGGACTGGATGGAGCAGGAAAGAGAGCGCGGCATCACCATCACTTCGGCTGCGACTACATGTTTTTGGTCTCCGACATACATGCCAAAGGGCGACACGACCAAGAAGACTCGCTTCAACCTCATTGACACCCCGGGACACATCGACTTCACGATTGAAGTGAAGCGTTCTCTTCGCGTCCTCGATGGCGCGGTTGTCGTCTTTGATGGCGTCGCCGGAGTAGAGCCTCAGTCAGAAACCAACTGGCGCTATGCTGACGAAGGCAATGTCCCACGCCTTTGTTTCATCAACAAGCTCGACCGAACAGGAGCCTCTTTCGACAAATCTTTCCAAAGCATTCTCGATCGCTTGACCAAAAAGGCGGTCAAGATCCAAATCCCGGTTGGTCTTGAGGATCAATTTTCTGCCGTCATCGATCTTCTCAAGATGAAGGCCTACAAATTTGAAGGCGACAAAGGCAAGGATGTCATCGAAATGGAAATTCCGGAAAGCCACAAAGCCGAAGCCGAGAAACTCCACCTCGAACTCCTCGAAAAGATCGTCGAAAACGACGAGAAAATGATGGGTGAGTACTTGGAAGGCAAAACTGATTTCCCGGTTGAAGATTTGAAAAAGGTGCTTCGAAAAGCTGTCATCAACAACGACATCTTCCCAGTCTTTGCGGGGTCAGCCTTGAAGAACAAGGGTGTACAGCTCGTCCTTGACGGCGTTGTCGACTACCTCCCGAGTCCCCTTGATATTCCTCTCACGACTGGAATTGATCCAAACACCGGCGAGACGATTACCCGCGAGCCTTCCGACACGGCGCCATTGTCAGCTCTCGCTTTCAAACTCCAATCCGACCCATACGTCGGCCAGCTTACTTTTATCCGCGTTTATTCTGGGACACTTGAGTCCGGATCATATGCGTACAACGCGACCAAAGGCACCAAAGAACGCATCGGCCGAATTCTCCGCATGCACGCCAACGAACGCGAAGAGGTGAAAACTGTTTACGCCGGAGAAATTGCCGCGGCTGTCGGACTCAAAGACACCACGACCAGCGACACTATCTGCGACGAGGAGAATCCAATTATTTTGGAACGCATTATCGCACCAGAACCAGTTATCTCAATGCGCATTGAACCAAAAACCAAAGCAGACCAAGAAAAAATGGGCCTCGCTCTTAATCGCCTTCAGGCCGAAGATCCGACATTCCGCGTCTCATCTGATCCTGAAACTGGCGAGACAATTATCGCCGGCATGGGAGAACTTCACTTGGAAATCCTCGTTGACCGTATGAAGAGGGAATTCACTGTCGAAGCGAATACCAGCGCACCGCAAGTCGCTTTCCGCGAAACGATCAAGGGCGAAGCCGATGTTGATCATAAATACGTCAAACAGTCTGGAGGTCGTGGCCAATACGGACACGTTCGTATCAGACTTTCGCCGATTGATTACACAATTCTCGAAGAAGATTTACCAAAGAACACGACTCGTGAAGATGGTTTGGAATTCGTAAACGCAATCAAAGGCGGTGTCATCCCGAACGAATTCATCCCTGCCGTTGAAAAAGGTATCAAAGAAGCGATGCAAAGAGGTGTCGTGGCTGGATATCCGATTACCGACGTCCGTGTCGAGCTCTATGATGGTTCATATCACGATGTCGACTCTAGCGAAATTGCCTTCAAGATTGCCGGCTCTATGGCTTTCCAAGAAGCAGCCAAGAAAGCAAATCCAGTCATCCTAGAACCGGTCATGAAAGTCGAAGTTGTGGCTCCGCACTCATACATGGGAGACATTACCGGCGACATCGCTTCGAAGCGCGGACTTGTCGAAGGTACTGAAGACCGTGGTATGGTCCAAGCTATCCGCGCCATGATCCCGCTTTCTGAGATGTTTGGTTACATCAACAATCTCCGTTCGATGACTGCCGGTCGTGGAAACTTCACGATGGAATTTGCGAAATACGATATCGTGCCGAAGAATGTGGCTGAAGAAATTATCAAGAAGAGACAATAAGCGCTTTGTAAAACATGTTTTGAAAAAGCTCCGCTCGCCGGGGCTTTTTCAAATCCTGCGAAAGCGATGCCCCCGCACTAAGGTCCTCGGATTCTCAAAAGCCCCGGCTCGCTCCGCCTTCTTTTTCAAAACATGTTTTGCTTCGCGCGAGAGTTTTATTTGGAGGCGAAATATCCCATTGCGATACCAAAGATAGCCATGGCGCCGATGACAGGGCCGAGGATCCAGACGGCCGATGGGGAAATAGTGAGGACGACGACAGTCATGACGACGCACGCGATTGAGACACTTCGGGCGATACTTGATTGCTCGCTCACCGAATCTTTTTTGACCAAAACAATTTTTTCAGCTGGCGCCGCTTTCTTACTTGCGACTTTCCTAACGCTCCTCTTCGGAGATTTTTTCGGAGTCGAAATTTTGTTTTCTGTTTCAGTCTTCATGAGATAAATACAAGATTGTTATATAATCAATTATACAAGGAAGCACGTGAATGCAATAAAAGTTTTGCACACTTACATGAAATTTAAATTAAAAAGAATCCTAAAATACAAAAACTTTTTCTTGTTCATCTTATTTCTCATTTTATGGGCGATACTTTTTTCGCAAATCGATTTGAGTGCTCTCGCGGATAAATTTTCGGCACGTGGCGCGTACATCGTTATATTTCTCGTGGCGCTTTTCGGCGGTGTGTCGGTTCTGACATCGAGCTCGTATCTCGCAACACTCGTCGTCCTCTCTCTCGGCCCCGCTAATCCATATCTCCTCGCGCTCTCGGCCGGCACGGCGCTCACTTTGGGTGACAGCTTATTTTACTTTTTCGGCACGCGTGGCCGTAGATCCTTGCCACCAAGTCTCGCTGTTCGGCTCGAGCACATCGCCGATTGGCTGGACGACCGTTCGCGTACGTTTGTTTCTTTCCTGGTTTATGTTTACACGGGCTTCACCCCGCTACCGGCCGACATCCTGATGCTTCTCGCGTCTTTTGCAAATTACCCTCTCCGAAAAATAATCATTCCGCTATATTTGGGCAATATCACCCTGGTTTTCGTCATTTATCACTTGGTCCAGGCCGGGGTTGACTTTGCCGGCGCTTAGGGCTATTATTGGCGAAGCCCGGTGGGCGTTTTTTTAAACCCCCACACCCATCTTTTGATCGCGCCGAAGGCGCATCGAAGATAATCAAAAGATGGGTGTGGGGGTAAACAAGAATCTTAAATTTAGAGTACAATAAAAGATATGAAATTTTTTAGTTATATCAAAGAATCCTTCGGCGAAGTCAGACATATCAAATGGCCGACAAAAAGAGAAACAATTCTTCATACAATCGCGGTTATTGTCATAACTGTTGCTATTGCCTATTACCTAAATCTCTTTGACCTTATCTTCGCTCGAGGACTCGATCTAATCATCAAATAACATGGCCAAGCAAGAACTCGAAGCAAAAAGAAATTGGTACGCTATCCACACTTACGCTGGATATGAAAATGCGGTTCTTAGAAATTTGAAACAGCGTATCGAATCTCTCGGCATGCAAGACCGTATCTTCGAAGTTATAGTTCCGACTGAGAAAAACATCAAGATCAAAGGCGGCAAGCGTGTCGAAGTCGAAGAAAAGATCTATCCGGGATATGTCTTGGTGGACATGATTGTCAACGACGATTCTTGGTATGTCGTTCGAAACACTCCGCGTGTGACCGGCTTCGTCGGCGCAGGCGTAAACCCCGTCCCAGTTTCACCGGCTGAAATCGAGATGCTTCTCGGCCGTATGAAGAAGGATGAGGGCGCCAAGCACGAGATCGATATGGTTATCGGCGAGACGGTCATGATCATCGACGGCCCGTTCAAAGACCTCGAAGGCAAGGTAAACTCCGTCGACAAGGAAAGAGGCAAGATTAATGTCTTGGTCTCACTTTTCGGTCGTGAGACGCCTGTCGAGTTGGATTTCTTGCAAATCAGGAAGATATAAGTTAATCTGTAACCCACATTATGGCCACCAAAAAGAAAGTCGTAAAAAACGTGAAAATGCAAATCGAAGCTGGGCGCGCGACGCCAGCTCCGCCTATTGGTCCTACCATCGGTCAGGCGGGTATCCCGATCGGCACATTCGTGACTGAATTCAATGAACGCACCAAGGATATGATCGGCATGGGCAAAGTCTCGGTCAAACTCCGCGTTTTCGAAGACCGAACCTATGAATTCGAAGCCAAGACTCCGCTTACCGGCCAGGCAATCCTGAAGGCCGCCGGTCTCGAAAAAGGCTCCGGCAAGAACTCTGCCAAGAAAGCTGGAAGCATCACCAAAGCCAAGCTCCAAGAACTCGCCGAAATGAAGATGAAAGACCTCTCGGCGAACTCTGTCGAGGCTGCTATGAAAATCATCGAAGGGCAGTGCCGATCGATGGGAATCGAAGTAAAATAGCGCTCCGCAAATACATCTCTCAAAAAGTCCGGAATAACCCGCCATTCAAAAGGCGGGTTTTCCTCTACCTCGGATTTTTGTAAACAAAATCCTCCGGTAAGCCTTTTTGAGAGATGTATTTGCTTCGCTTGAGTGAGGACGGAGGAATTGCATCTCTCCCCAATATTTTGTAATATCTCTTTGAACCAACACTAGCTGCCATGAAAGCTCTATCGAGATTTCCGGCGGTTAGTACCGCCAAGTTTTTTGTAGTAAAGACTACCGTTCGATTGGGTCGGGAAATCTTTTCTCGATGGGTTTACTGGAGTCGAGGCCGGTATCCGCACCCTTTCGGCTGGGTGTATTCGAAGAGTCTGGACCCTTCAAGTCAAGATGAATTCCGGTACGAAGAGGTCTTCCCTGACAAAGAAGATTTCCAGACACCCTTATTTCACTCGGGCGACGCCAAGCTAACCCAAGCTCTTTGGGGAACGGCAACAGCTATTCTTTTAGAGGAAGGCCTGTGGTCTGAGCGGGAGCGAGTAAGGATACTCTTGGTCAAGAAGAGTGCCCAGGATAACGGTCAGACGGTCGTTGCAAGTTTCCGATTGTACAGGCTGGCAGAGCCAAGCACCCCATCAAAACGATAAGCGCGGGATCATCCCGCGCTTTCGTCGTTCTTGCTTTTAAGTCGGTTTTTGTCTAATCTGGGCTAGAAACACACCAACAACGAAATCGAACATTTACATGGAAACCATTACGGTCATCAAAATGCCCGGCATCTTCTGCGAGGAAATGTGGGACAAGCTCCAGAAGGAGCACAAGCAGATCATTCGTTGGAAGGACTATGTTGATTGCAATCCTGGACTCACCATTCAGACGAATGCCGATCATGTGTTCTCCTTCGAACGGTTGGTCAATGAATGCCTTCCATTTTTATGGGTGGGCAAGAAGTTCAACACACAACTGTTATTATTTGCCGTCCATGTCCACGAAGATGGCGAAGCGCTTTTGCAAGAGGATACACTCTGGCACAACAAAGATCCCAAGAAGGATCTGCTTGAGTACAAAGCCTTCTGCAAATCCATTCAGGGCAGGCCAGAACAAGTGCGTGAAGAACTGGAGTCAGCTTTTTTGCTCCAGTTCATCACTGGTAATGTCGAACCTTTCGAACAGGACAGTGAGGATACCAAGGACGCTATTTTGGCAGTCCAGAGGTTTCACTATCGTGAGGGCGACACCTTCAATGCTCTCGAGAAGCTTGACTATTTCATGCACGCCAAGCGTGGCTACGATGAGTGCGGTGACGTGGTGATCTTGGTCCATGTCTTGCGCAACCACACAGCGCCGTTGGATGAGTATGCCAACACCATTCCGGGTTTCAAAAAGCATGTGTGGACAGAAGCTCACTCACAAGCCGCCAAGGAGTTCATGGAACGTTACGCTGACATACCGGGACCAAAGGACCCGGGAGGAATCCCGGCGGCGTACGAATGGGCTTATGCGAACGGTCACATGGAGCGTCCGATCGAGATCGGCGTTGTCGTCGACAAGAGTCTGGCATTTGGAGAAGACCCCCGAGGTTGTTCCTGAACTGCACACCCAAGAGAAAAGCCCCGGCGACGCCGGGGCTTTTCATTTCTATTTCTTTTTATATTCCACAAACCAATATTTTACTCCAGTGTCGGTTTCAAATGGTCCCTCGCGTTTTGATTCCTCAAAAGTATTTTCAAATTCTGGGAAGAACGTGTCCGTTTCTTTTTCTCCTTCGATTTCGGTGAGATATAGAATGTCGGTGAGAGGTAGGGCCTCGGCAAAGACTCGCGCGCCGCCGGTTATGAAGACTTCTTCATCAATCTTTTTGGCTTCCGTGATTGCTTCGGCAACACTTTTGCAGGTTAGGACCAGAGGTTCGACCTCTAGTCTTTGGGAAGCTATGACGATGTTGGTCCGGCCGGGGAGAGGGCGGAATTTGGGTGGGAGGGACTCCCAAGTTCGCCGTCCCATGATGACGGGATGACCTAGCGTGAGCGCCTTGAAACGCTTTAAATCCTCGGAAATCTTGAAAAGAAGGTCGTTTTCAAACCCCATACCGCGATTGGATTTTTGGATTGAAGAAATGATATAAATCATGTAATTATCATCATAATGTCAATCATAATTTTTGCCAAGCCATGAAGTATAATTGTCCTATCTTATGGCTATAAGCAAAGAAATCGAAATCAAATGTCTCTTGGGCGAGGGGAGGAACGCCGAAGCTTTCAGGGCAAAGCTCGCGGCACGATATCCTGATGCCAAAGTTTTGCCAGCCACTTCTCAACTCAACCACTATTTCGTGAATGGCGATTTCAAAATTCTGAAAGAAAAAATTTCTTCTTTTTTAAGTGTCGAGCAAAATCAAACTCTGGCGGAAATTATTGAACAAGGTAAATCTTTTTCGGTCCGCACTCGCTTTGTTGATGGCAAGGTATTGCTCGTCATCAAAGCTTCGATCGGATCTGACACGAGCGACAATGGCGTTTCGCGTATGGAATTTGAAGAAAAGGTTGAGATGTCATTAGAAGAGCTTGATCAATTGCTTCTGTCGGCCAACTTTCAATATCAGGCCAAATGGTCACGTGAGCGAGTCGAGTACGTCTTGCCGAATATGAATATTACTCTCGACAAAAATGCCGGCTATGGTTACCTGTCTGAGTTTGAAACGGTTATCGATGAAAATGCTGACGTCGAAGAAACTCGCGCAAGACTTATAAAAGAGATCGAAAGTTTCGATCTCGTCGAACTCCCGCAAGAGCGAATCGAAAGGATGTTTGCATACTACAACGAACACTGGCCCGAATATTACGGCACAGAAAAAGTTTTTACTATTAATTAATTTTTTATGTTTTTATCCGACGTTGATATAAAAAAGAAACTAAAGACTGGCGAAATTGTAATCAAGCCATTCGTGGACAAGAAATTACAGCTCGCAAGCTACGACGTGACTCTCGACAACGAATTCAAAGTCGTTGACCGTCACGCAACCACAGCTGTCGATCCTGCAAACAAAATTTACCCGCAAACTAAAACAATAAATATAAAAGACGGTGAATCGTTTGTCTTGCATCCTGGCGAGACCGTGCTCGGCAAGCAGAGGGAATTTATCGGCGTCGATCACAAGCACTTGATACTTTTGTCTGGTAAAAGTTCGCTTGCGCGCATCGGCCTCGCTGTCCACACGACAGCCATGCTTTTCAATCCTGGACACCATTTCTATCCGACATTCGAGCTTTTAAACACCAGCAACGTTCCGATAATTTTACGGCCTGGTATGGAGATTGCACAGATAATCTTTGCTGAACTCGCTTCTGAATCCAGCAAGACTTATCTCGGCAAGGAAGGCATCGGTCGCTACGACGGTAAGAACTCAGATCACTTCAGGACCAAAAAGGTCGTTAAAAAATCTAAGAAGCCTGGCCGGTCAGGCAAATAATATGGAAAAAAGACATCCGGAGTATCAATATCTAGATCTTCTCGACGAGATAATGAAAAACGGTTTTGAGAAGCAGGTCTTCGGTCACGACAAAGCCGTAAAGTCTGTCTTCGGTCGGATGATGCGATATGATTTATCCAAAGATTTTCCGCTTCTCACGACCAAGAAAGTTTTTTGGAAAGGAATTGTCCATGAACTGATTTGGTTTTTAAAAGGGGACACAAACATAAAATACTTGGCCGACAAGGGTGTCCATATTTGGGATGACTGGCCTTACAAAGATTACAAAATCGCCATGGAAAAAGGCGAAGTGCCAAACCTTACCCAGAATGAATTCATTGAGAAAATCAAAAACGAATCAGTTGATAGCGAATTTATCAAAAAATGGGGCGAACTCGGACCAGTCTACGGCCGACAATGGCGCAAATGGCCGGCTGCCGATGGGCGTATCATTGATCAGCTTTATTGGGCGATTGAGAAAACCAAGAAATATCCTGACCGAAAACATGTCGTTGTCTCGGCCTGGAATCCAGAATATGTCTACGAAATGGCCAAACCCGGAACTTCAATGGCTCTTCCGCCATGTCACACGCTTTTCAATATTAATGTGACAAATGGCAAATTATCATTGGCGCTTTATCAGCGAAGCTGTGATATGTTTTTGGGTGTGCCGTTCAATATCGCCTCGTATTCGCTTCTCACTCTCATTTTGGCTCAGGTTACAGGGAATGAACCGGGAGAGTTTGTGCATTTCTTGGGGGATACTCACATCTATAGCGATCACTACGATGCCGTCAAAGAACAGCTAGAGAGGGACCCTCGACCTTTCCCGAAGGTAAAGATAAATCCTGAAAAGAAAAACATCGACGATTTCGTTTTCGAAGACTTCGAACTTGTCGATTATGACTCACACGGCACCATCAAAGCTGACATCACAGCCGTGGGAGGTTTTGACGAAAAAGACAGGGATAAGTTCATAAAAGCCTAAAGCTTGACAGTTGGTGTGTTTCGGCGTAGTCTGAGGCAAAATAGATGCCATGGCTGAGCCAACAAAACGCCCCTGGGGCCCGGAAGATTTTCGGACTACGCCCGTCCAAGACTACATGAACAAGCCCTCGCTCGTTGGCAAGTTCTTGTCGCACGCCCTCGCCTATCTTCTGGGGATGCTGACCGTCCTCTTGCTGGAAGAGTGGTTTTGGTAGAACTTTGCTCGATCGCTGGAAGCCCCCTTTGTCGGGGGCTTTTTCAGTGGTGTTGACATGGCAAATCGAGAAGTGTAATCTGAAATTAAACCCCGCTCCAATGTCTACCCCTCACATCTCTGCGCGGAAGAGGCTCCGGGCTCGAGACGATAGCTCGGACAGGGAAAACATCTTCTGGTGGCTTCTCTCAATTCTGGGGATTGCCGCAATTTTCGCGGTGGCCTGGAAACTGGCAGAAGCGCCCTTGAAGGAATTTCTCTTCTCTTTCGTCGATTCGTTACGCCAACTGGTGTACATATTCACAGGCTGAAAAGCCTTACGTTCTTGGAAGCCCCCGTCTTGACGGGGTGCTTTCTTTTTAGGGAAGACCTTGTGATAGAATTGGCCCATGCCAAAAAGCTACATCTCAAATCAGGACAAAGAAGTCTGGAAAGCCATCCAAGGCGAAGAAAAGCGCCAGGCTGAAGGTTTAGAGCTCATTCCTTCTGAAAACTATGTCTCCAAAGCCGTTCTTGAAGCCAATGGCTCAGTCTTCACCAATAAATATTCCGAAGGTTATCCGGGCAGGAGATATTATGGCGGACAGGAATTTACTGATCAGGTTGAGAATCTCGCCATCAAGCGCGCCTGCAAACTTTTTAAATGTAAATTCGCGAATGTCCAACCTCTCTCCGGCGCGCCGGCCAACATGGCAGTATACGCAGCGCTCTTGGAGCCTGGTGACACCGTGCTCGGGATGGATCTCTCGCACGGCGGACACCTTACCCACGGACACCCAGTAACTTTCCCGGCCAAAGTTTTCAAGTTTGTTCGCTACAAGATGAAAAACATCGAGACAGGTGAGATTGATTATGCTGAACTTCGTCGCGTAGCGCTCGCTGAAAAACCAAAAATTATTCTTGCAGGATTCTCCGCGTATCCGCGAAATTTGGATTACAAGAAATTCGTTTCAATTGCCCGCGAAGTCGGAGCGATTACTGTCGCTGACATGGCGCATATCGCTGGACTCATCGCCGGGGGAGCACTCGCGAATCCTTTTGATGCTGGATTTGATGTCATCACCACCACGACGCACAAGACTTTGCGCGGGCCGCGCGGCGGCATGATTCTCGTTCGCGATAGCGAAGAAATTATTTCAAAAATAAACAAAGCCATTTTTCCAGGACTTCAGGGCGGTCCGCATATGCACATCATCGCCGCCAAAGCCGTGGCGTTTGGCGAAGCCTTGAAACCCGCTTTCAAAAAGTACGCCAAGCAGGTCTTGAAGAATGCCAAAGCGATGGAGAAAGTTTTGAAGCGTGAGAAAATCCGCATGATCGCGGGCGGTACAGACAATCACCTCATCCTCGCCGACGTCTACGGGTCGCTCGGAGTGACAGGCAAAGATGCTCAGACTGTCCTCGATGAGGTTGGCATCACCCTAAACATGAACGCCATTGCCGACGATACCAGGAAACCGATGGATCCGTCCGGCATCAGATTTGGCACACCAGCAATCACGACTCGTGGATTCAAGGAGAAAGAGTGCGCTAGAGTCGCCGAGATCATGATTGAGGTCCTCCGGAACAAAGATGATAAAAAGACGAAAGAGAAGGCCAAAGACGAAATCAAACGCCTGGCCAAGAAATTCCCGATACCGGAGAAGTTTGCGTAATCCACCGTGGGGCTTGCCGAGAGAATCAGGTCTGATACAATTTTTACAGGCGGTTATAATAAACGCCGGATAAATTTATGGTTCTTGGAGGACACTAAAAAGCGCAGGTCAAATACTAGACTCGACCACCACAAGTGGTTGCGTTGAAACAGCGGAAGGGGTCTCCTGCGAGGCTCCTTCGATATTTATGCTAAAATACACTTACGCTTATCATTAATCAAAAAATCATGACAATAATATTTTTAATCGGAAGGATCTTGCTTGGTGGGTATTTCATCTACAGCGCTTACAATCATTTCGCCAATCTAAAATCCCTCACCGGCTACGCTGGCTCAAAAGGCGTGCCAATGCCAAAGGTTGCGGTCGCAGCAACAGGCGTTATCCTCCTCCTTGGTGGCGTCTCGATTCTCTCCGGCATGTGGATATTTATCGGACTTACTTTGCTCGCATTATTCCTCTTGGTTACGAGTATCATGATGCATCCATTTTGGAAGATCACCGACCCGATGATGCGCATGGGTGAGCAAATCAACTTCACCAAAAATATCGCACTTCTCGGCGCGCTGCTGATGATTATGGCGCTTGCGATGTATTAGCGCTCCGCAAAACATTTTGAAAAACTCCAGGGCGGGCGGGTTTTCTCATCCCTCCAAGATCGCTTCGCTATAGTTCTCGGGATTCGAAAACCCGCCCGCCCTTCCGCTTACTTTTTAAAATGTTTTGCTCCGCTTGTAGACATATTAGCGCTCCGCAAACCATAAAATTCTTGGTCCTTGCGAGTCACGGGCCGGATTTCCCTACAGGTATTCGGGAAATCCTATGGCCCGCGCCCTCACGAGAAAGCCCCTTCACGAGGGGCTTTCTCTGCGGGAGCGTTCGCAGACCGAGAATTTTATGGTTTGCGGAGCTACTTCGTTACCGCTGTGAATTCGAGAGTGAAGTCATCATTTATGACTTTGTCGCCGAGGTCTTGGAAGAATTTATCCGAGCCGTATTTGATATCCCAAAGCGTGCGATCTAGCGTGACCGAGCCCTCAATCGTCACGACACCACTTACTTCGACAACTTCTGCGGGGAAGGAAACAGGATTGGTCTTGTCTTTGATTGTGAGGTCGCCGTTCAAGAGATAAGTATTGCCGGATTCTTTGGCGGCGCTCGTGATGACAAACTTGGCTTCTGGATATTTCACCGCATCAAAGAAATCATCCGACTTCATGTGCTTGGCTTGGCTGCTTGTCGCGTCAGCGTCAGAGCCTTTGCCTGTCGAGGTCGTAGCTATGGAATTCATATCAAAAACGACAGAGCCACCCGTCAAAACACCTTTGGCGAAAATTGCTGTTCCACTTTTGATATCGATCGTACCCACATCGTAGTAATCTTTGACGAGAGTCTTCGAGCCGGTCCATTTGGCCGAGCTTTTCTCACTGTCGAGAGTTTTGGTCCCACTCAAGTTTTCGTTTGGAGTTTCGTTTGAGCTTTCAGAAGGCATAGCGTCGCCAGTCTCATCTGCCGGTGTCACCACTTCGTCATTTGGTTTTCGCAAGACGAAATATCCGGCGACAACGATAATCACTAAAATTAAAAATATTGTAAATCCTTTCATAAATTTGTTTTTGTTAAGCTTATAACAGAATCATTTTAGCACATTTAGAAAAAGTTCGGATTTCGGGTAAAATCATATTTGTGAAAATAAAAAAAGTAAAAGTCTCGGATAAAATGCAAAAGACTTACACGTACGAGCTTGTAGAACCAGTAGGAAGGAATTTCGCTTCAGATTTCAGGCCCGACCTCACGCCACAAGAGATGCTCGCACTCGGGGTGTTTGGCGGAGTCTATATGCGTGACTGCACGAAAGAGTTTCCGAAGTCTTGGTTTGCCCGGGCCAAGTTTGCGACAGGCCTGCCCGGTCAGGGGAAGCGCGACGCAAAAATAAATCTTTTTAGGGTGAATGCAAGTCAGCCACTATCAGTTTGGAAAAAGAAGGGCTGGATTTACGCGGAAGATCCTCGGGGATGGTTTCAGTGGTATTGCCGGTATTATATGGGACGAAGAATTCCGACAGAAGACGCTCGGCAAATCAAACGCTGGAAAGCTATAAGTCGACACATGGCGCAGATACGTAATAATTGCCGTCCGGGAGACCTCACATGCCGTCCTCGTCAGCGTCAGGCTATCCTCCATTGGGCATATGACAGCAGGAAGATTTGAGTTTTTCGATACTGTATACCGAATACTAAATACTGTATACTTAGCTTATGGAGACGATTTACTTGGCAGGCGGATGCTTTTGGTGCACCGAGGCGGTGTACAGGGCTCTCCATGGCGTTTTGTCTGTGACCTCGGGATATATGGGCGGACACGTGGAGAATCCTACCTACAATCAAGTCTCTAGCGGCACGACCGGTCACGCTGAGACGATCAAGGTTGAATACGATTCAAACATCATTTCGACCGAAGACATCCTCGCCGTCTTTTTCGACAGTCACGATCCGACGACGCTTGATCGGCAGGGCGCGGATGTCGGCAGTCAGTATCGCTCGGCAATTTTTTACACCGAGCATATTCAGAAAGACGCGGCCGAGAAAATTATCCGAGAACGCGCAGAGAAGCTTCCGGAAGGCCTGTCAATCGTCACCGAACTCATGCTCGCGGGAGAGTTTTATCCGGCCGAAGATTACCATCATGATTATTTCGCCGCGAATCCTGACAAGATGTATTGCAAGCTTGTCATTGTGCCGAAGATAGAAAAATTAGGAAAAGAACATAAGAATTTGCTAAAGAATTAGAATGCCTATTTCTGAATACATCACAAAGCTCATAACCGAAGCCCTGGAGAAAATGGGTTTGTCGGTCCAGGAATTCGGACTCGATCATCCGACGGAATTTTCGCATGGAGATTTCTCGACCAACGTCGCCATGACGCTCGCGAAGAAGATGAATACGAATCCGAAAACGCTGGCAGAAGAAATTACCAAAAACATCGCTTCGGATAAATTGGTCTCACGAATTGAAGTCGCGGGTCCCGGCTTCATCAATTTTTATCTCACGAATAGTTTTTTTGAAGAAGCAACGAGTAAAATTATCGAACAGGGCGAAAACTTTGGCAAAAATAATCTTCACGACGGCAAAAAGATTCTCGTCGAACATTCGAGCCCAAATCTCTTCAAGCCATTCCATGTCGGACACGTCATGAACAACACCATCGGCGAATCGATTGCGCGTCTCGCCGAATTTTCTGGCGCGCAGGTGATCAAGATTTCGTATCCGTCTGACGTGTCACTCGGCATTGGCAAAGCAGTTTTTGCTCTCTTGAAACATGGCGTCACCGAACTCGAAGCTCTGCCGGACGAATCCGCAAAGCTCGCTTTTCTTGGCGATTGCTACGTCGAAGGCACGAAGCTCTACGATGCCGACGAAGAAGTCCAAAAGCAGGTACGGAAAATCACTGAAATAATTTATGAAAATACCGATGGCATCGAATACGACACGTACTTGAAGGGCAGGAAAATCACTCTCGACTATTTCCTAGACATCACCAAGAGGCTTGGTTCAGAATTTCACGATTTCATTTACGAATCCGAGGCCGGGAAAATCGGCGAGAAATTGGTGAGGGAGAACCTCTCCAAAGTTTTCAAGACTTCAGACGAAGCTATCATTTATGAAGGCGAAAAGGATGGCCTCCATACCCGCGTCTTCATCAACAAAGAAGGCTATCCGACATACGAAGCCAAAGACATTGGACTCCTCTCTCTCAAGTTTGAAAAATTTGCACCAGATGTTTCGATTGTTGTGACTGACCGAAACCAAGCCGAATATTACAAAGTTGTTTTGGCTGCGGCTGCCAGGCTTCACAAGGCTTGGAGTGAGAAAACCGTCCACAAGACTCATGGCCGCATGTCGTTCAAAGGCAAAAAAATGTCTAGCCGTCTTGGTGGTGTGCCGATAGCCTCCGACATTCTCGACGCCGTATGTGAAGAAGTCGCGAGCAAGATGAAAGACGGAGGCAATGCCGAGAACATCGACGCCGTCGCTATCGCTGCTCTTAAATTCACAATTCTCAAAACCATGGCGGGGAGAGACATAGACTTTGATCCAGAAATATCGCTATCCTTTGAAGGTGATTCTGGGCCATACCTCCAATACACCAACGCGCGCATTAATTCCGTTCTCGAGAAAGCCGTCGCCGCGGGGATGGGTGAGGGTGCCTCGAAAGAAAAAAATAGAAATATTTCCGACGTCGAAAAACTTTTGTACAGATTTCCATCTGTCGTGGAGCATTCGATCGAAGAATGGTCGCCGCATTACATCGCGGGGTACCTCTTGGAACTCGCACGCGCTTTCAACTCCTGGTACGGCAATACGAAAATCATCGACAGCGAAAACGTCAACGCTTCTTACAACGTAGCTCTCGCTCGCGCCGTCGGACAAACAATCCAAAACGGCCTTTATCTCCTCGGTATCAAATCTCCGGAGAGGATGTAGGTGCGACAAAGGCCGATCATGTGATCGGCCTTCATGCTTGGAGCATTTGACGTGCTACGTATCTCACCTCTTTCTTGGCCACCCTAGTCCCAGATTGTTTCAGGAAACTGTAGCAGAAAAGCGAGAGGTTTCTGCGAACGTGTCGTCGCTTCTGGCTGAAGCGCTTAAACTTCTTGCCAGACAAGTGATCTTCAATGATTCGCCGAATTTTACGACGAACCAGTATCTTTTGGATGGTCCGCAATAAATTCATGGCGCTGATGTCTGGATACTTTATAACCCAAAACTTTGCATTTTACAAACTTTTTCAAAGGCGGTTTCTGTGGTAAATTCTAATGATGGAAAAGGAAAATCTGGCTAAGTCTGACTCCGCTCGAAAAGAAGAAGAAATTCTGAAGTTCTGGGAGGACAATAAAATTTTTGAAAAAACTCTTGCAAAGGAGGCCCCAAATGGCGAATTCGTCTTTTTCGAAGGTCCGCCGACGGCCAATGCCAAACCTGCGCTTCACCATCTCGAAGCTCGCGCTTTCAAGGACGTCATCCCGCGTTACAAGACGATGCAAGGCTTTCACGTCGCCCGCCAAGGAGGATGGGATACGCACGGGCTTCCTGTAGAACTCCAGATTGAGAAGAAACTCGGGCTGACGTCGAAGAAAGATATCGAAAGCTACGGCATCGAGAAATTCAATCGTGAGTGCAAAGAATCCGTTTTCGAATTCATCAAGGATTGGGAAGATTTCACTGACCGAATCGGTTATTGGGTGGACAAGAAAAATGCATATTTCACATTCAATACTCCGTACATCGAATCACTTTGGAATGTTTTTTCAAAAGTAAACGATCGCGGACTTCTGTATAAGGATTATCGAATCGTGCCATGGTGTTCGCGTTGTGGCACACCTCTCGCGTCGCACGAACTCGCACAAGGATATGAGGATGTGAAAGACCTTTCGATTTTTGTAAAGTTTAAGATTTCCGGCGGGCAAGAAATTTTGGGGTCCTCGGGTCGGCCTGGGGGGCCGGAACCAGACGCCCAAAATTTCTTGCCCGCCTCCAATACGTATTTGCTTGCATGGACCACAACGCCGTGGACTTTGCCAGGCAATGTCGCGCTTGCTGTTGGGAAAGATATTGAATATGTGAAAGCCAAAGTCGGTGAAGAGATTTTGATTGTGGCCAAAAGCCGGATTGAAGTTTTGAAAGAAGGTTTTGAGATTGTCGGAGAAGTAAAAGGCTCTGATCTCGTCGGCCTTTCATACGAACCTCTCTATAACTTCATCACACCGAACGATAAATCTCACAAAGTTTATGTAGCGGATTTCGTTACGACAGAAGACGGCACCGGAATCGTACACATCGCGCCAATGTATGGCCAGGATGACTTCGAGCTTGGGACAAAGGTTGGCCTCCCGAAAGAACATGTCGTTGGTGTGGATGGCAAATTCCTCCCTGACACTGGGTTTTTCTCTGGACGATTTGCGATGGAGAAAGATGAAAACGGCAAACCAACTCTCGCTGTGGATGTGATCAAAGACCTGACAGAGAGAGGACTCTTTTTCGACAAGAAGAATTACGAACATACATATCCGCATTGTTGGCGATGTAAAACCCCGCTCATATATTACGCACGGGATTCTTGGTATATCCGCATGACAGAACTTCGAGATGAGCTTGTGAAAGAAAATCAAAGCATTAATTGGGAACCAAGCCACATTCGTGATGGCAGATTTGGTGAATGGCTGAAAGACATCAAAGACTGGGCGATTTCGCGCGAGCGTTACTGGGGCACGCCGATGCCGGTGTGGGTGGCGGATGATGGCGAGAAGCTTGTGGTGGATTCGATTGAAACACTGAAGAAATATACTAATGACCAGATCACCGAAATTATTTTTGTCCGGCATGGCGAGGCAGAAAACAACGTCTTGGGAATATCTTCAAGTGATCACGAAAAATATCCTTTGACGGAACTTGGTCGAAGTCAGGCAAATAGCACTGCGGAAAAAATTGGTGATAAGCATATCGATATTGTTTTTGTGTCTCCAATAATTAGAGCCAGGCAAACGGCGAAGCCGTATTTAGAAAAATATAAACACGACATAATTATTGACGAGAGACTTTCGGAAATAACGAGTGGTACCTGGGAAGGTAAAACTCAGCATGACCCAGAGATTAAGGCGGCACGCGATGCATATAAGAATCTTGAGACAGAAGAAAGATTTATCACAAAAAGAGGCGATACTGGTGAAGCTTGGGCTGATTTGGAAGTTCGCGTGAAAGATTTTTTAAACGACGTATTGGTCAAATATAAAGGTAAAACAATTCTGTGTTTTTCTCACCAAGGTACGAATGAAATGGCGCTTAAAATTCTGAGAGGCCTTTCAAACAAGGAGGCGATTAAAGTTTTTCACGGGATAGATAATGGGGAAGCCATACCTGTTTACGTCGATGCAAAGACGAATAGAGAGCTCGATCTTCATCGCCCATTCATCGACGATGTAATTCTCGAAAAAGATGGGAAAGTTTTTCGTCGCGTGAAAGAAGTTTTAGACGTCTGGTTCGATTCCGGCGCCATGCCGTTTGCCCAGCATCACTATCCATTTGAAAATAAAGATTACGTCGATGGCCCTGGCTATCCGGCGGATTTCATTTCTGAAGCCGTTGATCAGACTCGCGGGTGGTTTTATACGCTTCACGCTGTGGGAATTCTCATGGGCAAGGGCAAGGCCTATAAAAACTGTATTTGTCTTGGTCACATCTTGGACTCGAAAGGCAAGAAGATGTCGAAGTCGATAGGCAATATCGTAAATCCGTGGGAGATGATGGATAAATATGGCGTCGATACACTCCGCCTCTGGATGTATTCGGTCAATCAGCCAGGTGACTCAAAGAATTTTGACGAGAAGACGGTGGCGGAGCTCAGAGGCAAGGTATTTAATTTGCTCTACAATGTGTTGGCATTTTACGAACTTTACAGAGACCGTAAGTTGGAAGTCGTAAGTCGTAAGTCGGAAAATGTACTCGACGTGTGGATTCTTGAACGACTCAAAGAACTGACGAATTCCATGACGGAAAATCTAGATAACTACAAACTTCTTGAACCAGTTCGCGCGCTTCGTGACTTCATTGACGATCTTTCGACTTGGTACTTGCGTAGATCGCGAGATAGATTAAAAGACGGCGATGCTGATGCGAAAGCGACCCTATACAACGTGCTAATCGACGTAGCCAGGCTGCTTGCTCCGTTTGCGCCGTTCGCTGCGGAAGATATTTGGCAGAAACTAAAGATTGAAGGCGATGCCGAGAGCGTGCACCTCGCATCTTGGCCGGAATCTAAAAGGCCAAATGAAGACGTATTAAATGAAATGGAAACCGTTCGTAATCAATGCACCACTGGAAACATGCTCCGGAAGCAATTAAATATTCCGCTCAAGCAACCGCTTGCGACCTTCTTCGTGCCGAATGTCTTGGAAAAGTATGAGGAAATCATCAAAGAAGAATTGAACGTCAAAGATGTGAGAGAGGGAAGCGAAGCTTCGTTTGATACTAGTATCACTCCAGAACTAAGACGTGAAGGCGATTTCCGAGAATTCCTGCGCGGTGTTCAGGGGCTCCGTAAAGATGCCGACTTGTCGCCGAGCGATATGGTAAATCTCATCGTTCCAGAATCTTCAAAAGAAATCATCACTGGCTTCGAAGACGAACTCAAAAAAGTCGCAGGAATAAAGGAAATAAAATTCGGGGGAGAGGAAATTAAGATTGAGAAATAATGTCTCACACCATCTACAACACCGAAGCGTTTGTCCTCTCCTCGCGGAGCTCCGGTGAGGCGGATAAGACGTTCGTATTATTTACCAAAGACTTCGGCATCGTCTCGGCCAAAGCGACCAGTATCAGGAAAGCCGAGTCAAAGGTGCGTTTCTCTGTTCAGGATTTTCGTTATGCCGATGTGAGCCTGGTAAAAGGCAAAATCATCTGGCGGCTAATTTCCGCTCGGCCAATTCACGACCTGAACTCCGTCAAAAGTTTGTCTGCCCCGGCGCGTATCCGGAGTTTGCAGCTTGTGGCCAAGCTCGGGCCTCGTGAAGAGCCGCTCACCAATCTTTTCGAAGAATTAGTTGGCGCGTACACTTTCTCCTCGCGCATTCATCCGAAAAAGAGTGATATGGAAAGCCTCGAAGCCTTGCTTGCCATGAAGATTCTTCACACGCTCGGCTATTGGGGCGAAGATCAGGGCGACAGGGAACTCGTGCGAAGCGTCTTCAACGAAGAAAGCATTGGGAAAATTTCTACGGTCCGTCGGTCAATCGTCGCCGAACTCAACAAATCCTTGAGGGCGACACATCTCATGTAGATTGGGTGTGGTATCATATATTTTATGCCTCCCAAAAAGCACGAAAAAAGCCATATCGAAAAACTCAAAGACAAGCTCTATAGTCCGAAGTCCAAAAACAAGCCGAAGGTGCGCGGCGACCTCTACTCGGACGAGCACGTTACATCGACTGAATGGAAGAAAGACGTCGTACCTCCTCCAAAAAGACACAAAAATCTTTTGGACAATTCAATGTTCAAGAAGTTCTTTTTTGGCGCGATTATTTTTTTTGTCGTGGCTATGGGCTTTGGCGCATATATGTTTTTCGGCGGATCGAACACTGTCTCGGCTGACAATATCGAAATCAATGTCCTCGGCAACGCTTTCATTTCCGGTGGGGAAGAATTGCCTTTGAAGATTGAAATTATAAATAGAAACAATGTCGCCCTCGAGTATAGCGACCTCTTGCTCGAATATCAGAAAGGTGCCGGCGTGGGAGAGAACATTCAGCGTGATAGATTTACCGTGGGTACGGTTCCGGCCGGAGGTAAAGTCGAAGAGATGGTGAACCTTGTCCTGTTTGGTCAGCAAGGCACGACGCGTGATATCAACATGACCCTCGAATACCGAGTCAAAGGCTCAAGCGCTATTTTTGTGAAGCCTGAGCTTTATGTGGTCAACATTTCTGGTACACCAATCAATCTCTTGGTCGAGGGTCCGTCAGTTACAAACACTAATCAAGATATTAGTTTTGATATCACGACGAGTCTCAACACTGAAGATGCGGTCTCGGACATGATGGTCGTCGTCGATTATCCGCCGGGCTTTGATTTCAAAAGCGCGACACCAGAGCCGACATTCTCAAATAATATTTGGGCTCTCGGCGATCTCGACAGCGGCGCGGAAAAGAAAATTACCGTAAACGGCGTTATCGTTGCCGAGTCTGGCGAACAGCGCGCATTCAACATCTATGTCGGTGCGGCTGATCCGGAAAACGAACAAGAAATCGGTACGCAATTTAATTCTCAAAATTACATCCTGGCTATTGAAAAGCCATTCCTCGATTTGCAATTCATGGTCAACGGCAGTTCCGGCCCAGAGGCCAGTGCTCAGGCTGGCGATTTCTCTGATGGTAAAATCAGTTTTGCCAACAATCTCGAAACCAAGATTACCGATGTTGAAATTACGGCGAAATTCTCCGGTAACGCATTTGATGTTGCCTCAGTTCGAGCCGATGAAGGATTTTATGACTCAACACACCAAACTATTATTTGGAATAGCGAGACTAAACCGGAGTTAGGTAGCGTTGATCCGAGAGATCGGGATGAGCTTGATTTTGAATTCAAGCCCATCGCTCTCTCTGGTAATTTAATCAAGAATCCAGAAATAAATATTGAAGTTTCTGTCCGCGGACGTCAGCCATCGCTTGGAAATAATTTTCTTGATATTGAAAATGCTGTTAAGAAAAAAATTAAATTTAATACCAGTATGCAAATTACCGGACACGCACTTCATTATTCCGGACCATTTCAAAATTCTGGCCCGATTCCACCGAAGCCTGGCCAGCCGACAACTTACACCGTTGTTTTATCTGTCGCCAATACTCTAAACAAAGTGAGTGGTGCCAAAGTCCGAACAGTCTTGCCTCTATACGTAGATTGGATAGACAAGGTAAGTCCGACAGGGCAATCGGTTACATATAATCCTTCGACCCGTGAAATTATTTGGGATATTGGAAATGTCGATTCTGGTGTTGGAAATTCTACCTCACCAAGACAGGTCAATTTCCAAGTTCGTCTAAATCCTTCAAGTTCGCAGTCCGGTACTATCCCAAACCTTATCCTGGATGCAGTGCTTACTGGCAAAGACTCGTTTACAGGCATCGACATAACCCGAAATATCCAGCCGATCAACACTAGACTTAATCGCGATAGTAACTATAATCCACAGAATGACAAAGTCGAATAAAGAAGAAGATTTGATGCAGAAAATCGTGTCGCTTTGCAAGCGCCGGGGATTTGTGTTCCAGGGCTCGGAAATTTATGGCGGGCTTGCTGGGACATATGATTACGGACCGCTCGGAGCGCTCTTGCGGGATAACGTTGTTGACTCGTGGAAGCGCAAATTTGTCTCTGGCCGTCGCGACATGCATCTTTTGAATGCGGCTATACTCATGAACCAAAAGGTTTGGCAGACGACAGGGCACATCGACCATTTTTCTGATCCCTTGGTCGAGTGCAAGAAATGCAAAAAGCGTTTCCGTGCCGATCAGCTCGCCGTGCCTCCACCAGAAGGCAAATGTCCAGAGTGCAAAGGTGAATTCGGAGAAGTTAGACAATTCAACATGATGCTCTCGACACAAGTTGGCGCCGCCGAAGATTCTAGCGCCACATCATATCTACGTCCTGAAACGGCTCAGGGAATATTTGTAAACTTCAAGAACGTCGTCGATTCGATGCAACCGAAAATCCCTTTCGGTATTGCTCAAATCGGCAAAGCTTTCCGAAACGAAATAACTCCGCGTGATTTCATCTTCCGCTTACGTGAACTCGAACAGATGGAAATCGAATACTTCGTCCATCCGGACGAATGGCAAAAGCATTTTGAATATTGGAAAGATGAGATATTCGAATGGATGGGGGAGATCGGACTCGACATGGACAAAGTTCATGATGTCGAGATTCCTGATGGTGATCGCGCACACTACTCTTCTCGCACGATCGATTTCGAATTCGATTATCCTTTTGGTCAAAAAGAGCTTTTCGGTCTCGCGTATCGCGGCGACTATGATTTGTCCAAACACGCTGAGGCTTCGGGCGAAAAATTGGAATACCGCTTCCAAGACGAAAGTGGTTCGCAAGTGTTCACGCCTCATGTCATCGAGCCTTCATTTGGTCTTGATCGCACGATGCTCGCTTTGCTCGTGTCGGCTTATCGTGAAGAAGGCGAGGGCGAAGACATGCGCGTTTATTTGAAATTTGATCCGAAAATCGCGCCATACAAAATGTGCGTCTCGCCGCTCTTGAAGAACAAGCCGGAACTTGTCCAAAAAGCCGAAGAAGTTTTTGCACACCTCAAAGCAGAATTCCCGGGCGTCGTTTGGGATGACAACGGCAACATCGGCAAGCGTTATCGCCGTCAGGATGAAATAGGTACGCCATTTTGCCTCGTCATCGATTTCGATACGCTTGAAGATGCATCCGTCACTATCCGCCATCGCGATGATGGTTCGCAGGAGAGGGTCAAGATTGCCGACCTCACGGACTACTTCCAGACGAAACTCTCATAGCCACGGGCCCAAAAAATTGCTATATTGTTGGCATGGAACCACTGGAGCCGAAAGACAAGACCTTCACCATAAACATCAGCCAAAAGACGATTTTCAATATCGTCATTTTAGGCCTGATCGTCTTTGCGCTTTTCAAACTCCAAAATATCGTTTTTGTAGTTCTGACTTCGGTCGTGTTGGCTTCATTCATCCGCACCGCCGCTGAAAAAGTCAAAGTAAGGCTTGGTCTCAATCGCGTGTTGTCGGTGGTGCTCATGTATCTTTTGACCCTCTTGGTCTTTGCCGCCGTTTTCTATTTCTTCCTACCGGTTCTCATTACTGAAATTTCGAATATTCTCCCGGTTATCGAACAATACTTACCAGTCGGCACGCCGTTTGGTGAAACTGTTGCAACGGTAGGGCAGAATTTGGAAACACCCGACTTGGTAGAGGGCGCTAAGTCTATCTTGGGTATTTTGGCATCCGGCTTTGGTAATACCGTATCGACGCTTTTTGGGGGCGTGGCCAACGTCGCGCTCGTGGTCATCATTTCTTTTTACATGTCCGTTTCAAGAGACGGTATCGAATCATTCCTCCGGATCATCGCGCCGATCCACAAAGAAGCCTATGTCATTGATGTTTGGAAAAGGTCTCAGAGAAAAATCGCGCTTTGGCTCCAGGGTCAAATGGTTTTGGGTGTCGTCGTCGGCCTCCTGACGTTCCTCGGCCTCACACTTCTTGGCGTCCGCAATGCCATACTTCTCTCAGTCGTCGCGGCCGTATTCGAGCTCATTCCTTTCGGCATATTCCTCGCGGCCGTACCAGCGGTGACGCTCGCCTTTGCCGGCGGAGGTCTATCTCTCGCTCTCATGGTCCTCGCGCTCTATATCATCATTCAGCAACTCGAAGGCTACCTCATCGCGCCTTTAGTGGTGAACAAAGTTACCGGCGTCTCTCCGCTTATCGTCATCTTGTCGGTTTTGATCGGACTCACGCTTGCCGGATTCTGGGGACTTCTCTTGTCCGTGCCGGTCGCGGTGACGGTGATTGAATACATTAACGATCTTGAGAAGAGACGCCTTTTGGCCCTGCAAAATGAGTAAACCGGTTTATATCACAACCACGCTTCCGTATGTAAATGCGCCACTTCATATGGGGCATGCGCTCGAGTTTGTTCGCGCGGATGTGGTTGCTCGACATAGAAAGCTTTTGGGAGACGACGTGTTTTTCAATACCGGGACAGACGAGCACGGTCAGAAAATTTATAAAAAAGCGGCAGAGACTGGCAAAGACGTGCAAAAATTTGTTGACGACGCATTTGAAGTTTTCAGAAAACAAGTTGAATCGTTTGGCGTTACGAAAGACGTCCATTTCATTCGTACAACGGACGTACATCATATTGTAGGTGCTCAGGAGTTTTGGAAGAGGGTGGCGGATAACGGATACATTTATAAAAAAAACTATCAGGCTAAATATTGTGTCGGATGCGAATCTGAAAAAACTGACTCAGAGCTTGTAAATGGAGAGTGCCCAGACCATCCCGGTACCTCGATTGAAATAATAAATGAAGAGAATTACTTTTTTAAACTCTCAGCCCTCCAAGATAAATTGCTTGATTTCTACAACAAAAATCCGCAGTTCATCGTGCCGGCATTTAGGTTTAATGAAATAAAAGCATTTACAGAAAGAGGTCTTCAGGACTTTTCGATATCTAGAATGAAAGAAAAAATGTCTTGGGGTGTTTCTGTCCCTGGCGATGCAAATCATGTCATGTATGTGTGGTTTGATGCACTTTCGAACTATATCTCGACGCTCGGGTGGCCCGAAGACCAGACTACTTTTGAAAAATACTGGGTCAACGGAAACCCTGTCCAGTATTGCGGGAAAGACAACACTAGATTCCAGGGCGTGATCTGGCAGGCGATGCTTATGGCTGCCGGACTTCCAAACACAAACAAGATTGTTGTGAATGGCCACATTACAGCTGATGGCGGTGTCAAAATGTCGAAAACGCTCGGAAATGTTGTCGACCCTCTTGTGATTGCTGAGGAATATGGAACTGATGCGCTACGACTGTTTCTCTTGAAAGAAATTTCTAGTTTTGAAGACAGTCCGTTTACAATTGAGCGTTTTAAAGAGTCCTACAACGCCAGTCTTGCTAATGGGCTCGGCAATCTTGCCAGCCGAACCCTTACTCTTTCCGAGAAATATATTGAACCGCTTTCTGGCATGCCTGTGTACGTTGGAGAGATTGAAGGATTTGATATTCAGAAAACTGTGAGTGCTGTCTGGGAAAAGATTTCTGATCTCGATAGATATATAAATGCCGAGAAGCCATTTTCGGTTGTAAAAGAAGATCTAGAGAAGGGGAAAGCTCTAATAATAAATTGTGTTACACGACTTGCGGAAATTGCCGTTTCTTTAAAACCATTTATGCCTGAAACGGCTGACAATCTAGAGAAACTAATTCGAGAAAACAAAAAACCGGAAAAGCCTCTTTTCTTGCGCAAAGACTAGTATGAAATATTTCGACATCCATTCTCACCTCAATCTCTCTCCGCTTTCGGAAGATAAAGAGAGAATTATAAAAATACTCGAGGAGAAAGAAGTCGGGACGATTACTGTTGGGACAGATCTTGAAACCTCGGCACAAGCTGTAGAAATCGCGCAAAAAAGCGAAAACCTTTTCGCGTCTGTCGGATTTCATCCAAGTGATGTTGGGAAAAAGGAATTTGATATGGAGAAATTCCAAGAGCTTGTCCGGAAAGACAAAGTCGTTGCTATTGGCGAATGCGGGCTCGATTATTTCCGGATTGACGCGAGCGATACAGAAACAAAAAACCAGCAGAAAGAAGTTTTCAAAATCCAAATTGATATTGCCTTGGCAAACAACTTGCCGCTCATTCTCCATGTCCGTCCGCAGAAGGGGACAATGGATGCATACGAAGATGTTTTGGAAATTCTCGAACTCCGCGAGGAAATTCCTAGCGGAGATGTTCACTTTTTCGTCGGTTCTCCCGAAATTGCCGAGAGATTTCTGAAACTCGGATTTTATTTGTCGTTCACAGGCGTCATCACATTCGCTCGTGATTATGATGAAGTGATTCGAATGATTCCGATTGATCGCATTCTCACCGAAACCGACGCGCCGTTTGTCGCGCCAGTGCCGTACAGGGGACAGACCTGCGAACCATGGATGGTGGAAGAAGTGGCGAAGAAAATCGCAGAAATCAAGGGGCTAGATCCGGAAGTTGTCCGTCTCCAAATTCTCAAAAATGTAAAAACTCTATTCAGAGTTTAGCCCTTGCCAAAAGGCTCTTTCTGTAATAGTATGTCTTCAGCGTTTCGTTCGACTGCCTTGAAATCACAGGCCGTCGCTTGGTCCGATAACGAGCGTTTTTTCTTTGCCCGCCGTAGCCTTGGCGAAGGCGGGTTTATCAAAATTTAGAAATTTATTAATAAAATAGAAATTATGGAAGAAACAGCAAACAAAAAGATCTACGAGCTTGGCTATCATGCCATGCCGAATCTTTCAGAAGAGGAACTCGCGAAGTTCGTCGAAGGCATCAAGGGCACGTTGTCCAAGATGGGCGCGTCGGTCATTGCCGATCAGTATCCTGTCGCCATGGCTCTATCTTACGATGTCGTCAAAGAAATTGAAAACAAAAACAGAAAGTTTCGAAATTCATTCTTCGGTTGGATGAAGTTCGACCTTGATCCAGCGCTTTTGGAAGAATTCAAAGCGACTGTCGACAAGAATCTCTCGATTCTCCGCTACATCCTCATCCGCACCGTCCGCGAGAGCACTTTGGCGACTCCAAAGCTCGCGACTCGAGGCATGCCTCGCCGATCTGCTCCAGAATCCGAGACAATCGCACCGATGGACGAAGTAGCTGTCGACAAGAAAATCGACGAAATGATCGAAGCTGACGTGGCCGCTCTCGACTTGCCAGAGACAAAATAGTTCTTTACAATTGGCTTAGTATTATCATCTAACTTCTAACCCATATGTATCTAAACAAAGCCATGATCATCGGAAACCTGACCAGGGATCCGGAAATGAAATCTCTGCCGTCGGGAATCAAAGTCTGCAATTTCAGTGTCGCGACCAACAGAGTTTGGTTCGACAAAGAAAAAGGCAAACAAGAGTCCACCGACTTTCACAACGTCGTCGTCTTCGGACGCACGGCCGAGACAGTCGCGCAGTACATGAAAAAGGGGAGCTCTATCCTCGTCGAAGGCCGAATGCAGACCCGCAGCTGGGATGCCGATGGCGGCAAGAAGTATCGCACTGAAATCGTCGCTGATACGGTACAGTTCGGTCCGAGAGCCGGCCAGGGTGCTGGGGGATATTCTGGTGGCGACAAGGCTCCAGCTCAAAGCGAACCGAAAGAAATGAAATCTCCGGAACTCGAGACCATCGAATATCCGGAAGACGATATCAATCCCGAAGATATTCCGTTCTAATTATTAATCACACAAATTTATGCAAGATTATTTTTCTTCAAACAATATCAAACACGTCGACTACAAAGACACGAACATCTTGAAGCAATTCTTGGATGCCTCCGGCCGCATCATGAACAAGCGAAAGACCAAGCTCTCAAGCAAGAACCAAAAGAAAGTTTCTTTGGCGGTCAAACGAGCGAGACTTATGGCCCTCTTGCCATTCGTCGCTGAATAGCGCTCCGCAAAATATATCAGGGAAAGACGCGCGTTCCGGCTGTAAACGCCGGCCGCTAAAGACTCGCAAAACCGGCCTTGATGGGCCGGTTTTGCTCCGTATTGTCTTTTCCTGATATATTTTGCTCCGCTCCGTCATGGCCGCAGGAAAAATCCGCACAGTAAAAAATCCATTTTGCCTTAAAAGTCCGTACTGTTTGAGGAAAGGTAACCCTTTCTGAGTCTACGGATCTTTTTGGCTAAAAATGGATTTTTTACCGGCTATTTTTCCTCAGGCCTTGAATTTTTGGTTACTTTTGCTTCAAGGCAAAAGTAATAGAGAAAAACTGTTCAATAATAATTTTTAAGCTATAATCAAGCCTATGCAACAAACATTCATCTTCTTTGGACGCTCGGGCTCGGGCAAAGGTACCCAGGCCGAAATGCTTAAGAAGTACCTGCAAGACCAAAAAGGCCTCGAGCCGATATACATTGAGACCGGACAAAAGTTCCGGAATTTTACCGACCAGTCGAATTATTCGGCCCAGTTGACCAAAGAAGTCATGTCGACCGGAGGCCTTATGCCTGTCTTTTTACCAATCTGGCTTTGGACGACGGACATGGTGAACAAGTTTGACGGCAAGCGTGATCTTATCCTCGATGGTCTTTGCCGTCGGCCGGACGAAGCGCCGGTGCTTGATTCAGCTATCAAATTCTTCAAATTACAAAAGCCGATTGTTTTTTATATCAAAACGAGTGATGCTTGGTCTTTCGAGCGGCTCAAGAGCCGAGGGCGAGGAGATGACTCGGACGAATACATCAAGAGTCGCCTTTCATGGTTTGAATGGAATGTTCTTCCGGCCATGGCGTATTTCTACGACAACAAAGACTATAACTTTTTTGAAATCAACGGCGAACAGACTGTCGAAGAAGTCCACAAGGAACTCATAAGCAAAGTTGAGAGTGTCCAATAAAATGATCAGGCTGAAATCAAAAGAAGAAATTGAGATTCTCCGCGAAGGTGGCCGGCGTCACGCAGAGATTTTGAAATTGGTGGCGAAAGTTGTCGCGCCGGGAATTTCCACCAAGTCGCTTGATATCTTGGCGCAAAGACTTATCAAAGAGGGCGGAGATAAGTCCGCATTTCTCGGCTACACGCCCGAAGGCGTGTCGTACCCGTATCCGGCGGCGCTGTGTGTCTCGATCAATGACGAAGTCGTGCACGGCATCCCAAACAAAGACGTCTTGCTCGAAGAGGGCGACATCGTCTCACTCGATCTCGGACTCAAGCACCGCGGCCTCATCACTGATGGCGCCATCACCGTGCCGGTCGGCAAAGTTTCAAAAGCGGCCAAAGATTTAATCGCAGCGACGAAGAAAGCTCTCGAGCTCGCGGTCAAAGCCGCAAAGCCGGGGAACACCACGGGTGACATTGGTCACGCGGTTGAAAGTTTTGTGAAGCCTCTTGGTTATGGCATCGTCAAAATTCTCTCTGGTCATGGCGTCGGCTACAGCGTCCACGAAGATCCGTATGTGCCAAATTATGGTCAGCCGGGAAAGGGCGAGAAGCTCGTGCCAGGCATGGTCATTGCCATAGAACCGATGCTAAATCTCGGTACCGGTACTGTCTACGCCACCGATGACGAATACACTTACATCACCAAAGACGGCAAAATCTCCGCGCATTTTGAACATACTGTCGCTATCACCGAAAAAGGGCCGGTCATTCTCACTAAATAGTCTTTTGCAAAAAACTCCTTAAACCTAATACGTTTGAGTTTCTACAGCGACTTTTGGGGCTCGGATGTTACAATATTTAGTAATGGAAGGTGGGAATTTAAGAGAAAATTTGCAATTCAAGACTCCCGAAGAGGAGCTCTCTTATCTGCGCGAGAAAGTCGCAAGCCACGAGCGCTCTTTGGCTGGGACATCACAAGAAAAGACCCGCGAAGAAATTACCCACCAGACGGTAGAAGCTTACAAGCAAGTTGACACCAAAGATGTCTTGCATGAAGACTATCGCTTGCCGGAGGGGGAGAGCGAAAACCTCACTTTGAAATTAAAACCTGAAACTCACGACAGTCAGATCGAAGGTCTCTACGGCATGCTTCTCGAACACGGCATCAAAAACACGCTGGAAATTGTGACTCGTATGAAGAATCCGCATTTGGAGGATGACTTTCACCGCTTCCTGGTTCAATTCCTCCACACCACCGGCGATGTGCCGGGTCTCAAGGAAAGTTTGCCGGAATTCAAGTCTTTGAATCTCTCGCTTTTTGAAATCACTTTGCCGCCATCGGAGGACAAAGAAAAAAGTTTCAAAGAATTCCTGACCGCCATGGAACAATTCTTGGCCGGCATGCAGACTATCTCTCTCGGTGAGCAAAACAAATACAAACAATATTTCACCATCGAAATCGCCGTGTCTCACGATAGCCCCGAAATAATTTTCTATGTAGCCCTTCCGAAAGACAGGAAGACTTTGCTCGAAAAGCAGATTCTCTCGTTTTATCACAATGCCAAGGTGACTGAAGTTTCGAACGACTACAATGTCTTCAACACCGAAGGCTATGTCGCGGCGTCAGTTGCGTCTCTAGCCGATCACGAAGTTTTCCCGCTGCGGACTCACGAAGAATTCGACCACGATCCGATGAGTGCGATCCTAAACGCTTTTTCCAAACTCGACAAGACGAAGGAAGGCGCGGCGCTCCAATTCGTCATCATGCCGGCAGGGGATAATTACATCAAGAGATTCTCAAGAGTGCTCGAGAAAGTCAAAAAAGGTGAAAAGGTCAAAAACGCTCTCGACAATCTCTATGAAGCCAAGCAAGAACTCAAAGCCTTCGCTACCGGATTCTTCGCGCCGAAGAAAGCTGGTGACACGGGGGAAGAAAAGGAAAAGCATGTCGACGATATCGCTGTCGAAAATATTAGCGAGAAGATCAAATCGACCATTGTCGTTTCAAACATCCGTATCATCGCCTCGGCGCCAAATGAAACTCGGACCAAAGAAATAATTTCAAATATTGAGTCGGCCTTTTCGCAGTTTTCCCGTGTGAATTCAAACAGCCTTAAATTCGAAAAAGTCGACGACAAACATATCGATCAGTTTTTGCATTCGGTGACGTTTCGCATGCCAAGCGAAAAGGATGGTCTGCCACTAAATTTCAAAGAACTCGCAACCCTCATCCACTTCCCAGTTGGTGGCGGCAGTTCGCCAGAGCTCAAGGAATCCAAAGCTGGTTCTGCATCTGCGCCGCTCAATATGTCCGCGGGAGGAATTCAAATCGGTATCAATACTCACAGGGGTGTCGATACCGATATATACCTCCAAGAAGCTGACCGTATGCGGCACTTTTATGTCATCGGCCAGACCGGTACCGGTAAGACGGGTATCATGATGAACATGATTCGCCAGGACATCGAAAACGGTGACGGCGTTTGCTATATCGACCCGCACGGCTCGGACATCCAGAGAATTCTCTCGTATATCCCCAAAGAGCGCATCGACGACGTCATATATTTTGATCCGGCTTCGACCGCGCGACCGATGGCTCTCAACATGCTCGAATTTGATCCTGAGCGCCCGGAGCAGAAAACTCTCGTCATCAACGAACTCCTCGGCATCTTCAGCCAGCTCTTTGATATGAAGACGGCCGGCGGACCACTCTTTGAACAATACTTCAAGAACTCCGCTGGGCTTGTGATGTCTGATCCTGCTTCTGGAAATACAATACTAGAAATCGGGCGTGTTCTTTCTGACAAGAAATTCCGCGACATGAAACTCGAACGTTGCCAGAATCCAATCATCAAGCAATTCTGGAA
>CAZTRC010000001.1:11882-15917 GCA_964615845.1 uncultured Candidatus Saccharibacteria bacterium | reverse complement strand
GGTTCGATGGCAGTCTTCCGCATCTCGACCGAAGACGCTGAGATCCTCTCGAAGCGCCTCGATCCAGTCTTTACCGTTTCTGACATCATCAAGCTCGATAATAGAAACGCATATATCAGTATGCTCATCGATGGCCAGCCAGTAAAACCGTTCAGCATCCGGACCCAAGATTTGCCTGTAGGGAATGACGACATCATCGAATCCCTGAAGGAACTCTCATTCCTCAAATACGGCCGTCCGCGCGACGAAGTTGAGAAGGAGGTGATGGATAAATTCATGAAAATATAGCTTTAGCGATGGTATAATATGACTATGCTAAAAAATAAACGTGCTGTAAAATCATTTTTTCTAGGAATCCTTGCTGGGGGTATTCTAGTGGGTGTTGTTCTCTGCTTGATGCACCCAAGTTTCAGGTCCGATAAATTGCCAAAATTACAAAGCGGTCAGACACCTCATGAAGATTCAGCTGTGCAGAATTTTTTCTATTATTTGAGTTTAGGAGAATACGATATGATTATTCCTGAGTATGCGGGTCTCTACGAGTTGTTCTATGCATGGTACCCCAAACTTTCTCCCAATGATAAATATACTACCTGGAAACTTGTTTGTGAAAGAAAGGACGTCTACTGTTTGCCCGTAAGAGATATTTTGAGTAAAAGCTTACTGACTGATGAAGAGATTTACTCCGGAGGTACGCCTGAATTTATCGGTTATGATGATGTTTATGTTTATGAAGTAACGTATCAAAACTCTGACGGCTCAGTCTTTGAAATGGATCCATGGAGCTGGACACCAGGAGGTGAAAAGATAAGAGAATTCCAGGTCTTCGTCGGTAGAAAGGGTAAGCAGTTCTTCGTTCTAACACCTCCTCCAATTCATAACTAGATAGAATATGAAAAAAACAGTAATCATTTCAATCCTTATTACAATCATTGCCATTTCTGCCTCTATTTCTCAGAAGCAATTTATAAAACTTGCCAATGATCGAGCCAAGGAAGTCTATTCTGCAACCGTCGTCAGGGCTACAAAAGATTTGCCACAATTAGCAGTACAAAGAATTACAAACACATCCAAAGAAAAAGAATTTCTAAGCAGTTGGGTAAAACAAGAATTTACAAAAGAATCTTTTATAGAGAAGACTATTTCTGGAACGCTTTTGGTGATGTACGAAGATCATTTCGGAAGTAATGGAATGCCAACTGTAAAGGAGGGAGAGAGTATCCTCAATCTATACCTATCGACGCCATCGGAAACGTATAAGGTTGAAAATATTTCTTATCCTGTTATGGAAAATTTAAATGGCGTTCAGGTCAGTCTAACGGGCCTCTTATCTTCTGTAAAAAATAAGGAGGGGTATAAGACTTTTAAAGTAAATCTCGGGAAAGATAGAATACGGGCCTTAAAAATATCTCATTCAATAATAAAAGATACTAGATCTGTTAAAGATGAGCGTGGTGGAGGGGGTCAATGTACAGGTAATTTCTGCGCGCTCGTGATTCCCATGAATTTTAGTAACAATCGAGAATTATTGCCTGAGACCACAGAGTTAGAAGATTATTTATTTGGTACAAATGGTAGAATAAAAAATACATTGCTCGAGCAATCGTATGGACAGATGGATTATGATGGAACCGTTATTGATTGGATGGGCTTCCAAGGCTACGGCTATATTGGCGCTAGGCAGACGGCATTGGAGAATTTGGTAAATGGCGGGGTTAATCTGAATGATTTTGACCACATTGTATTCTTGATCAATGATCCAGATGGGCCAAATGGGTCTATTTCCGGGGCTACAGTAGGACCTGGTAGTCTCTATGTGAATGGCATCCAATATTCTATCCCTTTGATGAATATCGGATTTGCTAATTTCTCCACAAGGAATATATTATCCAAGGCTAATGGCAATATTTCAATATTTGATTCAACATATTTACATGAAACAGGTCATACTTTAGGTGCCTCTCACGACAATAGTCTTCTATGTAAAAATGGTCCGAGTTCGTTACCTTCCGAATGTATTTTCCATGAGTACGGCAATCAATACAGCATTATGGGGCAAAGTTCGTTAGGCGGACATTTTTCTTTCTATGGTAAATTACGAGCAGGTTGGATACAAGAATCCGATATTGGTATTCACCAAGATGGCATCTTTAATTTAAATCCTCTCGAGATTCCTAACCCAACTTTTATCGGATTAAATACAGATCAAGACCTTGTTCCCATTTATGTTTTTGAGTATAGAAGGCCAATTGGAGTGGATAATCCGGTCACTACTCCGGTCAATATAAATGGCTTGTTTGTGTATAGAGTCAATAGATTCAACAATCTTATCGATAATAATTTGTTATATCGTGACCCAAATATTGTCGACCTATCTCCGCCACTCGACTTTTCTCAAGCGCTCTCTGTATATACATACAATGATATAAGCTTAAGGAGTCAAAATTCCTTCTTTGATTATCCAAATGGTTTCCAGATCACAGGAAGTTCATCACACGGTCAAAGTACCTTAGAAATAGAGGATTTAGGTAATCCAACTTGTACACTAGCGGTTCCTAAAATTTTCCGATCTTCAGGAGACTTCTTCCAACAATTACCAGTCCAGAGTTGGAGTACTCCTGATTTTGGGAGTGGATCCACTTCACCTAATTTATCTAGCGTACCTCTATTCCAAGTAGACAATACTGATCCGGCAGCCACGATTAACGTTGCACTAACGTATAAATTATTCAACGATCAAACGATCGCATGTTCTAACGAGACCTATCATTCAAAAATATTATTTGACGGGCAAATACTATCGGAAGAGTATAGTGAGTTAATACCCTGGTCTTTTGATTGGGTATCAATGCAAGCAACTCTTTCCGCGTACAGTCTATCTTATGGACAACATAATCTTGTCCTAGAGGTGTCCCAAGCATCAGATTCTTCAACAGTTTCTTACGACTTGGTTTTTGAAGTCGAACCCATATAATTTTTTGTTTTCTATCCTCCTCCGATTCACAACCAAGTAAGATCCGTAGAATTTTTTCCTTGATACTCAAGGTCGGACCTCTGCCCGGGTTATTTTTGCTATTGTTGGTTTTTTAGTATAATTTATCTATATGAAAAATACACTCATCGCAAGTTTAGTTTTAGTTGTTTTGGTTGGGGGATTTTTATTTATCAAAGAAAAGAATAAACCAGCGGCTTATGAGACTTGGCCAGAAACAGAACCGGCGACAGTGCGATTGACGACAACAAATAGTCCGACTCAAAATAATCCAGCGCCGCTAAATTCAACGCCGACAAATAACCAGCCGAAACCAAATACTGGTACGACTTCGCAAACAACATCGTCTTCTTCATTACAAAATAACGGGCCTACTCAAGGTCAAGCAGAAGCTTTCGTCTATCAGAATTGGACCAATTGTTCTTCTGGCGATTGTGGCGGTATAACCGTAACAATGGAGCAAGATGTCGGCAACCAATATCTCATAACTGCAATCGTGACTGAATATGATGATTCTGTTGCTGCAACAAAACGACAATGGCTTGTTTTGTATGGTGGTGGAACTTTAAGTTTGGCTTCTAATCAGCCTAATCCTAATACTTGGAGAGTGTGCCATGTAAATCGCGGGCATCAAACGTTTGAGACGACCCCTTGTAATTAGAGAATAATCGAAGTCTAAAAACCGACCTCTCGGGGCGGTTTGATTTTCTCCCTTCAAATGCTAAACTACGCATATTAAAATTTTAAAATAATATAAGAGCCCTCGCTAGCTCGTCTCGTATATTTCCGTCGTTCGGAGATTATAGGGGCTTGCTCGCAAATGCTCCTCACTAGGAAATATGAATACGCATCCGAAAAACGAAAAAGTCCTTATCATCATGAAGCCAGACGCTATCCAGCGAAACTTGGTCGGCGAGATCATTGGCAGATTTGAGCGAAAGGGTTTAAAGATCAATGGCCTCAAGATGATCACACTCGAAGACGTCCTCCTCGAAGACCACTACAAGCACATCAAAGACAAGCCGTTTTTTGCTGGCATCAAG
>CAZTRC010000001.1:0-11782 GCA_964615845.1 uncultured Candidatus Saccharibacteria bacterium | reverse complement strand
ATCGATCAAGCGATAGTTTACGCTGATAGTTTCCCTCAATAAATAAAAAGCGGACGCCCCCGTTTGTCGGGGGCGTTTTGCTTCAGGAGAAGAACTTCCTAAGGCTTCTGCACAGAGCGAGTACACGAGTACGCCGTCATCACTATGGATAGTGAGACGATTAGGCCTGCGCCGATGAAAATGATTGCTTCCAGCATTGGATCGGGTTTCATAAAACTATACTCTCTAATTAATTTTTGTCTAGTTTTGACAAGCCCGAAAATTTGCTAAAATAAGAGCACGGTTATCCCAAAGAATTATCTAGAACACCTTATCCTAGGGGAGCGAGCCGTCGGGGTGGACCGTGGTCCATCACGCATCGCACCCACTTGCATTATAAGCTAGGATAATACTTGGATAGCCGTAAAGAGGAAGCGTCTTTCGGGACGTTTTTTCTTTTTTCTGATAGAATTGACCCATGACATTACGCCAGAACTTCTTCAAGAAATTCGCCCTTTCGCTTTTTGCGATTTTCGTCTTGAACGCTTTGGCGAATTATTTTTTCTGGTATCAGAGTCTCCCTTGGTTTGATCAAATGATGCATTTCTTCGGTGGCGTCTCGGGAGGACTCTTCCTTATTTGGTTTCTTTACAAAAAATATGGTCTTCTTCGCGAGCAAAAGGCTTTTGTCAAAATCATTCTGATCAACAGTTTGCTTTTTCTGGTCGCGGCTGGGCTCTGGGAAGTGATGGAGTATTCGATGCAAGACTTTTTTGATATCGGGAATGCTTTGGCAGACAAGTTTGACTCGATCAACGACCTCATCTTTGGCCTTGTCGGCAATTTCCTCGCGCTTGTTTATTATTTTTCAAAAAATTTAAATCCAAATGTCCGAAAATAACAAAGAGACAAAAAAACTAAAACTTACTTTTGCCGGTGGAGCTGGCTGGGTTACGGGCGCGAATTTTCTCCTCGAAAAACCGGACTTCAAACTCCTGATTGATTGCGGCCTTATCCAAGGTGAGCATTTGGCCGAATTCGAAAACTGGGAGCCTTTCCCGTACGATCCTGCGAGCGTTGACGTGCTCATCATTACTCACGCGCATATTGATCACATCGGCCGGATTCCAAAGCTCGTGCATGAAGGCTTCAACGGCAAAATCATAAGTACGAATGCAACTAAAGATTTGGCTGCGGTCATGATTCGCGATACGGCGAATATTTTGAGTAGTTCTGAGTCGGGCCGGAAATTCAATCTGCAAGAAATGTATTCGGACAAAGTCCTGTCAAAAATCTCGTCGATGTGGCAGAGCCACGAATATCATGAGAAGTTTACGCTTGGCGGGGATTTGAATATCAATTTCAAAGACGCGGGACATATCCTCGGTTCGGCAATGGTCGAGATCGTCTACAATGGCTCGAAAATAGTTTTCACCGGCGATCTCGGCAATTCGCCGTCACCACTTCTCGCTGACACCGAAGATATTACCGACGCCAAATACTTGGTCATGGAAAGCGTCTATGGCGACCGAAATCACGAAGAGCGTGCCGAGAGAGAAGAGAATTTGAAGAAAGTCATGCTTGAAGTTTTCCAAAAAAAGTCTGTCTTGGTCGTGCCGATATTTTCACTCGAGCGTACGCAGGAATTTTTGTACGAGATCAATAATTTCGTCGAATCAAAACAGGTGCCGACGATGAAAATCTTTCTCGATTCACCGCTCGCAATCCATGTGACCGATGTCTTCCGTAGACACTTAAACTATTTGAAGGAAACGGTGCGGATGCAGATTAAGCAGGGCGACGATATTTTCAATTTCCCGGGCCTCCGTGAGACCGAGAAAACCGCTGACTCTATCGCCATTTTGAATGCTCCAGGACCAAAAATTATCATGGCAGGGTCCGGCATGTCTTCTGGCGGAAGAGTTCTCCATCACGAAAAGAATTATTTGGAAGATCCGAATGCCATCATACTTATGACCGGTTACCAAACTCCCGGCACGCTTGGCCGGATGCTTCAGGAAGGTAGGAAAGAGGTTATGATTTTCCATGAACGCGTCCATGTCCGAGCCAAAGTTGTAACCATTCAGGGATTTTCTGGACACAAGGATTCGTTCCATCTAGTAAAATTTGTCGAGAATACGCGGGATAGCCTGAAGCGTGCTTTTATTGTCATGGGTGAACCATCCGTCTCGATGTATCTCGCTCAAAAACTTCACGACAATCTCGGCGTTGATGCTGTGGTGCCGGAGCAGAATCAAAGCGTGGAGTTGGAATTTTAGCCATCTGATAAGATCTAAAAGTTTGATTTCCAAGGCCAGAATCTCAATTTTGAGATGGGCTAGGATGTTAATAGCTAAGGGTTAAAAACTTTGGTAAAATTATGCATATGAAAAAAACAATAATACTCATATTAGTCGTCATTGTTTTGGCAGCAGTTTATCTAATAGTTTCTTCTTCAAATAAGACTAATGATTTGTCTTCTGAAGAAAATACTATCCGTATAGGATATATTGTATATCCACCTCTTTTAGTTAAAGATCCTACAACCGGTGCTTTGTCTGGAGTTTCTTACGATATTGTTGAGGCTGTAGCAAAGAGACTTGATCTCAAAACTGATTGGACAGAAGAGGTAGGTTGGGGCACGGCTTTAGAGGGATTGAATACAAATAGATACGATATTCTTGGAACACAGATGTGGCCAAATGAAGCGCGAGAAAAAGTTGCTACATTTTCTATCGCACCAATGGATAGTGTTCTGTACCCATATGTCAAAAAAGGAGACACCAGATTCAACACTGATCTTAGCGTACTTAATTCCAACGAATATACAATTAGCGCAGTAGACGGAGAATTGGCAGTCTTTATCGCTCAAGAAGATTATCCAAAAGCTAGATTGGTAACATTGTCTCAACTGTCGTCTTACGCTGAGGTTTTCTTAAATATCGTTCAAAACAAGGCTGACGTATCGTTTAATGAACCATCAGCTGCAGCAGACTTTCTAAAAGCACATCCAAATACTATTGAGAGAGTTGGTAATGAGCCCGTTCGCGCTTATGGAAACAGTTTCGCATTCGATAAAAATAATCCGCTCGTAAATGAGTGGAGTGGAGCGATTCAAGAGCTTCTCAATAATGGCGAGATACAGAAAATTCTTAATAAATATGAAGTTGAAACCCTTTATCGGATTAATTAAAATATGATTGATATTCTAATAGAATACCGTCATCTTTTTCTTCAAGGTCTTGTAACGACTGTCGAACTTCTTTTTCTCATAGTTCTAATCGGTGTTCCTCTTGGAATATTACTCGGTTCTCTAGGAGGAAGATCTTCCAAATCTATTTCTTTTATTGTTAGTAGTTTGAAGTTCTTAACAAAAATAGTGCCAGTTTTGGTTTTATTGTTTTGGCTTCATTTTCCGCTGCAAGCGGTTCTCGGCATCGTCGTAGATCCTTTTTGGACAACAGTAATTGCTCTCGGTTTTGTGAACATGATCGCAGTCGCCTTTATAGTTCAATCGGAGTTAAAACTTCTGCCTATTGCATACAAAGAAGCAGGTATAACGCTCGGCATGACAAATAGCCAGATCGTTAAGCATATAGAATTGCCGATTCTTATGAAGAGAGTTTTGCCAAGCATTGCTCTTAATCAAGCCACCATGCTTGAATACACCCTCTTCGCAAGTCTTATCTCTGTTCCTGAACTATTTAAGGTCTCTCAGACCATCAACTCAATGGTGTACGATCCTGTAGCGATTTATTCCTTGCTTGTCTTATTCTTTGCTATTATCCTTGCACCCCTTCATATCCTGATAACGATCTATAAGAAAAGGAATGTAATTCAATATGATTAAAGTTAAAAACCTGACAAAGAAATACTCTAATTTTGCTGGCTCCGAGGAAGGGGTTATAAATGTTTCGTTTGAAGTTAAAAAAGGAGAAGTGGTAGCCATCCTTGGTCCGAGCGGTTCGGGCAAATCCACCCTCCTCAAATTGCTTTCAGGATTAAAAAAATCAGATAAAGGATCATTCTCTTTTGATGCAGGAACAAATTTCGGTTATGTATCTCAAGAGTATACGCTCTGGCCACATTTGAATGTTTTAGGAAATCTAACCCTAGCTCCTTCTTTAAATAGTAAAAATAGTAACCATAAAATTACAGAAGAGGCCCTTGGTTTACTTAAAAGATTTGGATTAGAGAAATATAAAAATTCCTACCCGCATGATTTGTCAGGGGGTCAGAAGCAGAGAGTTGCTCTTCTTCGCTCTCTTATGATGAAGCCAGAGATATTATTTTTGGACGAGGTTACATCATCCTTAGATCCAGAACTTACAAAAAGTGTTCTTGATTTGGTTCGCACGCTAGCAAGTGATGGGTACACGATGCTGATAGTCACCCATCATATCTCGTTTGCCAAATCCATTGCTGATAGAGTTTTCTTCTTGAAAAAAGGAAGATTGTTAGCTGATGAAGACGCAAAGGCTTTCTTTTCTGCTCAGAATAATCAAGAGATAAAATCTTTTATAACAGACATTATTCACGAATATAATTAACATCATGACTAACGACAAACGATTCTCAGGTTTACTAGGCGGAGGTGAATATGACATCCTCAAAGAGGCTCTTTATTTTTATGACGATTTACAAAGGGCTATTGCTAATGTTGTTAGCGAAGAAACCAATGAAGATAAGAAATACAATGTTTTAGAAATTGGTGTCGGCTCTGGTATAACCACAGCCTTCGTTCTTGATGGTCTAACGGAACGAAATAATGTAAATATCTTTGCCATAGATAATGAAGAAAAAATGTTAGACGAGGCAAAGGTTAGATTTTCTGATGCGGACAATGTTCAATTCGTTTATGCGGATATAATGGAATATTTCAAAACTATACCAGATGAATTCTTTGATGGCTCCTATACAGGATATGTAATACATAATTTTGATTTTCAGCTGCGCAAAGATTTCTTTAAGGAGCTCGGAAGAGTTACCAAGAAAGGAGGATTTTTCGTAAGCGCAGATAAGATAGTGGTCAATGATCCACAAGAACAAAAAGAGATTTTAAAGAAAGAAATAGCTTTGTACGATAACCTCGTTAAGATTGGGAGATCTGAAATCAAAGAAGAATGGGTTAAACATTATGCAGAAGATGAACTTATAAGGTTTACAGAAAATGAACAGCAAAAACTATTAGAAGAAAATGGATTTTCAGATGTTAACTTTATATTTCGAGAACTGATGGGGGCTGTAGTTGTTGCGAAAAAGACAATCTAAATCTTTACATATTTGATATAATATCTATTATGAAATCTCGGAAGTTTAAAATTGCTGTTGCCGGCGCGATTGAGACGCATGATTGCGGACTCGATGTTTTGGATATTGCCAAGAGGATTGGTAAAAGCGTCGCCAAAGCCGGACACTTCCTTGTGACCGGATCACATCACGGCTTTCCGCAGTTCGCGACCATCGGCGCCAAGGATAGAGGCGGGGAAGTGATTTACTTTTCTCCCGCGGCCAATCTCGTCGAGCACAAAGATGCTTATCGCCTAGACTCCGACAATGCCGACATCATCGTCTATACCGGTTTCGGTTTCGTCGGCTCACAAATATTTATGACCCGTTCGTCGGACGCGGTCGTTATCGGTTGCGGTAAGCTCGACGCCATCCACGAATTTACTCTGGCGCTCCAAGAAGGCAAACCTGTTGGAGTTCTCAAGGGTGCGTGGGAAACTGATGAAGTCATCAAGAGGCTCGTCGGTGAAAATCCCGGGAGCCACAGCGCCGTCATCTTCGAAGATGATCCAGAAAGGCTGGTCTCAAAACTCTTGGAACTAATAAAATAGCAGTTTCGTTTTTCTCGTCCTGCGGGATCGCTCTGCTAGGTCCTCGGACTCGAAAAATCAAAACTGCTATTTTATTATATATTTTTCAATCCTTCCTTCACTTCTTTCAAAACCGCTTCGCGGATTTTTTTGTTTTCTTTGTCCATGAGGAATTGGCGGGTGGCATCATAACCTCGGCCGAGCTTTATTTCTTCACCCCCACTTGGTGTGTAGCTATAAGACGCGCCGGACTTCTTGATGAAGCCCATTTTTTCGCCGAGAGCGAGCATCTCGCCTTCGATAGAAATACCTTCGCCGTAAATGATGTCAAACTCTGTTTGCTTGAATGGGGAAGCGACTTTGTTTTTCACCACTTTTACGCGCGTTCGGGAGCCTACGACCTCCTCGCCTTTTTTGATCGAGGCGATTCGGCGGATGTCGAGACGGACAGACGAATAAAATTTCAGAGCCTTGCCGCCGGTTGTAGTTTCAGGATTGCCGAACATGACACCGATTTGCATGCGGATTTGGTTGATGAAAATGATGATGGTCTTGGTGCGAGAAACTAGCGCGGTGAGTTTTCTCATCGCCTGTGACATGAGGCGTGCTTGCTTGCCGACTTGGTGAGAACCCATGTCGCCTTCGATTTCGTCCTTCGGCGTGAGGGCAGCGACTGAGTCGATGACTACGACGTCAACTTTGCCGCTCCTGACCAACGATTCACAAATCTCAAGCGCTTGTTCGCCGTTGTCCGGCTGGGAGATGAGGAGCTCGTCAGTTTTGACGCCCAATTTCTTCGAGTAGTCAGGGTCCATGGCGTGCTCGGCGTCGATGAACGCGCAGATACCTCCGCGCTTCTGGGCTTCGGAGATGACATGAAGGGCGAGCGTGGTTTTACCAGAGGATTCTGGTCCGAAGATTTCGATGATTCGCCCCTTGGGCAGTCCGCCGATGCCGAGTGCTGCGTCGAGTCCGAGCGAGCCAGTCGAAATAGCGCCTACACCGACTTTCGGACTATCGCCAAGTTTCATGATCGAGCCTTCGCCGAATTTAGTCTGAATGGCTTTGAGCGTGCTTTCGATGCCGGAGAATTTGGCTTCGCGCGCCGTTTCTCCCGAGCCTTCGCTTACTTCAGAGTCCTTCACGCCGACAGTTTTTAATTCTTTTTCCGCCTTTTTCTTTTTTAATACCATGACTTTTTTATTAAACTTCTAATTACTCTTGCTTGCTTTCAGGCGCGGTGGCGACCACGGTTTCCCCAGTCTTCACAAATACTTTGTAGACTTCGCTCGTGACTTTGGCAAACCTGTCTTCTGCTTCAATGGTAATTATATTATAACCAGGGGAGAGTACCAGTTCTTCGGCAAAATTGTTTTCTTTGTCAATCAAAATCTCGCGTCCATTGATCAGAAGGTGGCTGGCGTGCTTGGCATTACCGGAAAGTCTCACGATTTCATCTCCCACGGTCTGACCATCCTCGAGACCTTGTATTTCCAGGGTGACGCCGCGACTCACGGCTTTGGTCCGGAAGAACGTATAAAAAATTATAAAGACGAAAAGTCCCGTCAAGAGCCCGATTCGCAAATAATTTTTAATACTTATCGTTCTCGTCATAGTCGTTGTTGCTATTCTCATCATCTTCTCGGACTAAATCGTCTGGCTCGGCTTCTCTGATTTCTTCTGGTGGCGCAACCTCTTCCATCTCTTCAGTCTCCGTCTCTTCTATGCTTTCTATGATATCAGGTATTTCGTCCTCTAGGATCTCGTCATCTTCCTCGTCTTCGTCGTCTCTTACGATGGTGACGGCATGAGGCCTTGGCACGCTCGGATTCATGAAAGGATTGTTTGGGACGCTCATCGGGACATTTTCGCTACCGCCCCCGAGGATTTCGCGGGCTTTCGCGCCGTTTGCGGGGCCAACCACGCCGGCTTCTTCGAGCTCGTCGAGAATTCTGGCCGCGCGGGAATAGCCGATCTTGAGCCTTCTCTGTATGTACGATGTCGAAGCCTTCTTCTCATCGACGACAAGTTTCTTGGCTTCATTGAAGAGCTCGTCTTTGTCTTCATCGACACTACTTGAGAAGATGCTCTTGTCGGCGCTGATCGAGCCTTCACCTAGATTGATATCATCTGGCAATTCATTTTTGTATTGGTTCTTCAAATATCCGGTTACGGCTTTGACCTCGTCTTCAGAAATAAAACCGCACTGGATGCGCTGTGGCTGGGCCATGTCGCCCGAAGACCAGAGCATGTCTCCGGCCCCGAGGAGTTTCTCCGCTCCGGCGTTATCGAGGATGGTGCGGGAGTCAACCTGCGAAGCAACCTGGAGAGCAATACGGCTTGGGACGTTCGCTTTGATGAGACCGGTGATGACGTTGACCGACGGGCGCTGGGTTGAGAGGACCAAGTGGATGCCGACGGCGCGAGACATTTGAGCGAGTCGCACGATACCGGATTCAAGCTCGCGTGGATACGTCGCCATAATGTCGGCGAGTTCGTCGATGATGATGAGAATATAAGGCATGGCTTCGGCGTCATCTTTGGCGTTGGCCCCCAGGAATGTTTTGTGATAAGAATCGATGTCTCTGACCGCGCATCTTTCTAGCAAATCATAACGTCGTTCCATTTCGGACACGGCCCACTTGAGAGAGAGAATTGCTTTTTTGGGATTGGTAATGACTGGCGTCAAGAGATGCGGAATGCCGTTGTAGAGAGTGAGCTCGACGCGCTTCGGATCGATCATGATGAAGCGCATGGCTTCCGGACCATTTCGGTAGAGAAGTGATGTGATGAGTGTGTGAACGGTAACGGATTTACCCGAGCCTGTGGCGCCAGCGATGAGGAGATGCGGCATCTTGGCTACATTGCCGTATTCGGCCTTGCCTGAGACGCTACGTCCGAGAGCCGCGAGAAGAGGCTTAGGATTGTCCTTGAAATCTTTCGAAGCCAAGAGACTGCGGAGGTCCACCAAGGCTTTAGTCTGGTTCGGGACTTCTATGCCGACTAGAGATTTGCCTGGTATAGGAGCCTGGATGCGAATTGATGGGGCGGCGAGCGCAAGGCGAAGCTCGTTTGAGAGGGCTGTAATACGCGAAAGTCTGACGCCTTGAGCGGGCTTCAAAGCAAAGCGTGTCACGGTCGGGCCAACAGTCACTTCATCCATTTCGACATCGATACCGAAATTTTGAAGTGTCCTTTTGATGATGTTCGAGTTCGCTTTGATGTCGCCGGTGACGGCCTTGTCATCATTTTTTTGGAGAAGGGAAAGTGGGGGTGGTTTGTATTTGCCCAAGGGTTTGTATGGCGTGAAAGAAAATTCTTCTTTTTTCTCGGCGGTCTCAGGCACTTCTGTCGGCGTCGGTTCTGGGAGAGGGAGGGGCTCAGGCGCCTCTTCTTCGGCCTCTTCATTGGGAACCTCTTCGTAATACTCTTCTTCGGTATTTTCTTTCATGCCAAAAAGAGCTTTCAGTCTTTCTTTGAATTTCGTGAGGCTTGGACGCTTATCAAACATAATGACGAGCGAGATGACGAAGATGGCCAAAAGGATGATGAAGGCTAGATAGACATCAAAGAGTTTGACGAAAGGCCAAGAAGAAATTTTGCCGATTGCGCCTGAAGCGCCGGCCTTGATGATGTGGATGAGGCCAAGCCCAGAGAAGAAAAAGAGGATACCGCTCACTGCATGCGAGATGCCGAAATTTGGTCGTTCGGATTTATAAGACGATGCGCCGAGCAAGACGAAGACGAGTGGCAAGAGAATATAACCGACACCAAGGAGTGTCACTAAGTTTTTGTATATGAATTGTCCAGCTACGCCACCAAGATTGAAACCCGATAAGGCAAATAGAAGAGCGACGACAAAAAAGAGGATTGCGATAATACTGTTTCGGGTCTCCTTCTTTATATGCATTCCGAGGACTTGGGTCGAATCACTTAACGGCTCGGTATTTTTTTTCACCGATTCTTTTTTCTTTGCGTTCTTTTTGGCCATGTACGGGCTTATTGTAACATGCGGGCGTATTATTTTTTAATTTGAAATCTGCAAATTGTTTATATCCCGCAACGTATTTTTAGGAAGTGTGGTCTTTTGCAAAGCGGTTTGTTTTTATGAAGGACAGATGTATAATGGACGTACTTAAAACATAAAAAGACATGCCAAAAGAGGAACTACAATCTAATGGACAGAGTGAAAATCGGCCAGAATTGTCCAATAAGATAAAGAGAGTTCCTGGAGAAGGTTTATTTATGTCCGTTTCGAAAAAAGCCGAGAAAATAACGACGGCTTTGTACATGGTAACGGACCTCATCAGTCCCGAAGATCCTATGAGGCACAAGATTCGCCAGAACTCGCTCCTCATCTTGTCCGAGACCAGAGCTCTCTCTTATGCCGTGAGTGGTGATATCTATTTCCATTTGGCTCGAGTTATTGCCCGGGCCTGGGAAGTCGTGTCTTTGATGGAAGTCTCGGTTGTGGTTGGTTTCATTTCCGACATGAATTACACAGTCCTCAAAAACGCATTGGTAGATTTCATCTCGGACCTTCGTAACCGCCAAAGGATCGAAGGCTTCAACAATATTCGCGACATGAAATGGAACGAAGGCCAGGCCGCGAACCTGCATCTCAAGAGCGATTTCTTCAAGCTCGGAGAAAATGATATTCAGAACATAAAAGATGAAGCAGGGAAGGGTGAACCCGGAGAGTTTGAAAAAATAGAAAAATTAGAGTCGAAAAGGATCGTCCACGGGCAGAGTTTTTATAAAGGACATTCGAAAGAGATGATGTCCGATAGAAAAGTCTCTTACGAAAAGTCAAAAATTGATGAAGGTGCTCCAAAGACAGATGAACGTAAACAAAAGATTCTCTCGCTTGTTTCTGAGAAAAAAGACATATCTATTGCTGACATCGTCTCATTTTTCAAGGAATATAGCCAAAAAACTATCCAAAGAGACCTGGCGACCCTTGTCGAAGCTGGAAAAATCAAGAGAACAGGAGAGAAAAGATGGAGCCGGTATTTGTTTGTCTCTTAGATTAATTTTCAAATCGCATAATAAACCCCTATTTGTCAAATAACTGTTGTGTAACAACGCTTATTTAGCTTCGTCATAACCAGTAGATCATCCGACTTTAGGAAGATTCCATATTTGAGTTTTTTACCAAAGTATGAGATGATTTGCGGGTAGCTCCGAGGCGCAAGCTTATGGGTTATCCACAAACCATCTGGGGCAATTGCTTCGGGTGGTTGTAAAATTATCTGACGCAGAGCGGAAACGCTTTGCGAAGGATTGGAACTTGATCGTTGACAATCAAAATTCTTCTAGCGCATTTATGCGCTTGTTGGTATTTAAGTTGTCCATGGTCGGTATCCGCCATGTCGACAAGGCAGGTACAAAATTTTCTTCGCGGATGTCCACAAGGCAATTCGTCTGAGAAAACTTTAATCTGTCTGTTCTCCCGAGTTTAAAATCTGGAGGACAAAAACCTCGGATGCGAATCCGGGGCAAGTCGCGACGCAAGAGATTTCGATTGATTGCGATTGCGCACGAGTGGTGTACGTCAATAAAAGGCGAATGCTTCTCGAAATTAATAACGATAATATTTTATAAAAAATGAGTACAACTCTTAAAAAAACATTGGCTGGAGTTGCGGTCTTGGGCTTTTTGGCTCTAGGATTCGTTACACCAGCTAAGGCTGACACATTGTCAGACCTTACAGCTCAGCTTGCTGCTCTTCAAGCTCAAATTGCCGCTTTAACAGGTGGATCGTCTTGCAACGCTGGAACTTACAACCACACAGTAACTCTTAAACAGGGTTCTATGGGTTCACAGGTTATGGCTATGCAGAAAGTTATTGGTGCTATCCCTGATGGAAACTTTGGTCCTCAGACCAAGGCGAAAGTCGCTACTTTCCAATCATCAAAAGGCCTTACGGCTGACGGTGTAGTTGGTCCTATGACTGGTGCAGCTTTGCACACAGCTTCTATGGT